>JAENWD010000403.1 GCA_016650245.1 Vicinamibacteria bacterium | reverse complement strand
TGGCCAACGGTTACCTCAAATACACCCAAGAAGCGTTACCAGACGATCGTGTCGCCACCCTCTGGCGGCTACCGCGCGTCGGGTTCGCCCGTGCCATCCTGCGGCGCCGCCTCGGCGGCCTCCGCGGCAGGCTCTGCGTCGCCGCTCTCGGCGGAAGGCGCGTCGGCCTCGCCCGAGGCGGGGACCGGCTCGTCGCCCGGCGAGACGTCGCTCGGTTCGATGTTCGGTTCGATGCTCGGTTCGACGCCCGCGTCGGTAGTCTCCTCGGCCGCGGCGTCGGTCGTCGCGCCGCCGGTGAGGCTTTCAAGCTGCGCCTCGATCTCGCGCCGCTGCTCTTCCTCGCTCTTGATGTCGATCCGCCAGCCCGTCAACTTGGCGGCGAGCCGGACGTTCTGGCCCTTCTTGCCGATGGCCAGCGACAGCTGCTTGTCTTCGACGACGACTTCCATCACCCGGTCGTGGTCGTCCACGATCGACACGCGCTGCACCTTGGCCGGGCTCAGCGCGCTGGTCACGAATTCCACCGGGTCATCCGAGAACTCGACGATGTCGATCTTCTCGCCGCGCAGTTCGCGAATGATGGCCTGCACGCGCGTGCCCTTCATGCCGACGCAGGCGCCGACCGGATCGACGTCGCGCTCGCGCGAGAACACCGCCACTTTGGCCCGATCGCCCGCCTCGCGTACGGCGCCCCGAATCACCACGGTGCCGTCGTAGATTTCCGGCACCTCCTGTTCGAACAGCTTGATGAGCAGGGCCGGGTCGGTGCGCGACAGCACGATCTGCGGGCCCTTGGCCGAGCGGTTGACGCTCTTGATGACCGCGCGCAGCCTGTCGCCGGGGTTGTAGCTTTCGGCGCGCGACTGCTCTTTGCGGGGCAGCACGGCTTCCACGCGCGTCCCGATCTCGGCGATCATGTCTCCGGTCTCGAAGCGCTTCACGTTGGCGCTGACGACCTCGCCGACGCGCTGGTTGTATTCCTCGAAGATGTTCTCGCGCTCGGCCTCGCGCACCTTCTGGAAGATCACCTGCTTGGCCGTCTGCGCGGCGATCCGCCCGAGCACGTCGGTTGGCTTCGGGAACTCGATCTCCATGTCCACTTCGGCTTCCTCGCCGTACAGTGCCTGCGCGTCGGTGAGGGAGATCTCGAGGGCCGGGTCGTTGACGGTGTCGACGATCTGCTTGACCGCAAACAGGTCCACCTGGCCCGACTCGGGGTTGAACCGGGCTTTCAGGTTCTCGCTGGACTTGTAGGCCTTGCGCGACGCCGCAAGCACCGCATCCTCGACGGCCGAGATGATCACGGTGGGCTCGATGCCCTTTTCCTTGGCGATGGCGTCGATCAGTTGTTGCAGCGGACTGGTCATTGCTGTTGTCACACGCACCTGCTAGAAGTCGACCTCGAGCCGCGCGCGCTTGATCCCGTCCAGCGGGATCCGGTGTGCGCGGTTCCTCTTTCCCACCAGGAGGACGACGTGCCCGTCCTCCACTGCCTCGATGCGACCGCTGAAGAAGGTCTGCCCGTTGAGGGGCGCCTCGAGCACGACGCTGGCGGTCCGCCCGGCGAACCGCCGGAAATCAGCCTCGTGCCGCAAGGGCCGATCGAGCCCTGGCGAGGTCACTTCTAGCGTGTACGCCCGATCCAGTGGGTCGTCCACGTCGAGGATGGTGCTCAGCTCACGGCTGACCGTGGCGCAGTCCCCGATGCCGACGCTGTCCTCGGGCGTGGCGGCCGGGCCAGGCCGATCGATGGTGACGCGCACCACCCACCCCTGTGATTCGCGGGTGAGCTGCAAGTCGAACAGTTCCAGCCCGTTGGCCGTGGCCACGCGCTCGGCAATGACGCGGATCTGTTCCAGAGCGTCCATCGCGACCGTGTGCCCGAGGCCCCCTCAAAGACAAAAAGTGGGCGTATTGCCCACTCAGACGTGCTTTTTCAGCCCTATCCGAACTACCGATGGTAGCACACGGGCCGCAACTACAGCAACGGACGGGCCACCAGGTCGTAGTCGCGGGCGCCGACCACTTCGGCCTCGAGAAACTGCCCGGATGAGAGCGTGGAAGGATCGCATTCGGTGAGGTAGACCAGCGGGTCGATGTCCGGCGCCTGGGTCGACAACCGCCCACGCAGGACCAGTTCGTGCTCGGGCGAGGGGCCATCGACGACCAGCCGTACCCGGCTGCCGACGCGGGCCTGGTGCGCGGCTTCGACGATTCCGCGCTGCTGCGCCATCAGGCGGTCGCGGCGCTTCCGCTTGGTCGCCGCCGGCACATCGTCGTCCCACCCGCCGGCCGCCGTGCCCTCTTCGTGCGAGTAGGTGAAGATGCCGACGTGATCGAAGCGCACCGTGTCGAGAAATCCTTCCAGCTCGGCCACGTCCGCCTCGGTTTCACCCGGGAAGCCGACGATGAAGGTCGTGCGCAGTGCGGCCCCGGGCATGCGGGTCCGGATGTTGGTGAGCAGCCGCTCGTAGCTTCTGCGCGTGCCGGGGCGCTTCATTCGCTTGAGCACGGTATCTGAGGCGTGCTGCAGGGGCAGGTCGATGTACTTGCACACCTTGTCGGACTCGGCCATCGCCTCGAGCATCGTGTCGTCGATGGTCGTCGGGTAGAGGTAGAGCAGCCGGATCCACTCGAGGCCGTCCACGCGGTTCAACTCGCGGAGCAGGCGGGCGAGTGCGCCGCGCTCGCCCAGGTCGTTGCCGTAGAAGGTCGTGTCCTGGCTGATCAGCAGCAACTCTTTCACGCCGCGGCCGGCCAGGTGCTGGGCCTCGCGCACGATCTCGGCGGCCGGTCGGCTGCGGTAGTGGCCGCGCAGGCGCGGGATGATGCAGAACGCGCACGTGTAGTCGCAGCCTTCTGCCACCTTGACGTACGCGTAGTGGCCCGGCGTCGCCAGCCGGCGCGGCGTGTCGGCGTCGTAGATGTAGGTGGGCAGCTCGGCGCGCCCGCCAAGCGGCTGATGCCTGGGCGCCTTGCGATGCAGCGTCATCGGGACGGCAGGGGCCTGGCCCCCGCGATCCGTACGGGGGCCAGGCCCCAGGGCTGCGACGATCTCGGGAACCTCCCCGGTGCCCAACAGCGCGTCGATCTCCGGGATCTGGTCCTTCAGCTCGTCCCTGTAACGCTCGGCGAGGCACCCGGTGACGACCAGTCGCTGGCAGGCGCCCGTCTTCTTCAGCTCGGCCATCTCCAGGATGGCGTCGATGGATTCCTGCTTGGACTTGTCGATGAAGGCGCACGTGTTGACGATGAGCACGTCGGCCTCGTGCGCATCCGAGGTGAGTGTGTGCCCCGCCTGCTCGGCAAGCCCCAACATCACCTCGGAGTCGACGAGGTTTTTCGGGCAGCCGAGGGAGATCATGCCAACCTTCATAAGACCTGTCTCTCTAGCTGCTTACGGGTAGAGCCTGTACAGCATCCTCGGATACGGGATCGTCTCCCGCACGTGCTCCAACCCGCAGATCCATCCCACGACGCGCTCGATGCCCATGCCGAAGCCGGCGTGGGGCACCGACCCGTACTTGCGCAGGTCCAGATACCACTCGAAGGCCTCGCGCGGCAGCTTGTGTTCTTCGATGCGCTGCACGAGCAGGTCGTAGTCGGCCACGCGCTCGCCGCCGCCGATGATCTCGCCGTAGCCTTCCGGCGCCAGGACGTCCACGCCAAGCGCCTTGTCGGGCTGCGCGGGGTCGGGCTTCATGTAGAAGGCTTTGACGGCGGCCGGGTAGCGGTGTACGCACACCGGGCGGTCGTACAGATCGGAGAGGACGGTCTCGTCGGTGCCGCCAAGGTCGGTGCCGTGCTGGAACGGCAGTCCCTTGTCGATCAGGATTCTGGCCGCCTCGTCGTACGAGAGCCGCGGAAAGGGCGCCTTCACCTTTTCCAGCCTGGTCGTGTCGCGCTCCAGCACGTTGAGCTCGGCGGCGCGCCTGTCGAGCGCGCGCCCGACGACGTATTCGACCAGGCCTTCGGCCAGTTCGATGACGTCTTCCAGGTTGGCGTACGCCATCTCGGGTTCGACCATCCAGAACTCGGTGAGGTGTCGGCGCGTCTTGGACTTCTCGGCGCGGAAGGTCGGGCCGAAGCAGTACACGCGGCCCAGCGCCATCGCGTTGGCCTCGTTGTACAGCTGCCCGCTCTGCGTGAGGTACGCGGTGGTGTCCTCGAAGTACTGCACGGGAAACAGGTTCGTCGTGCCCTCGCACGCGGCCGGCGTGAAGATGGGCGTGTCACACAGAATGAAGTCGCGCTGGTTGAAGAAGTCGCGAACCGCGTTGATCACCTCGTGACGCACGCGCAGGATCGCCTGCTGTCGCGGCGTGCGGATCCACAGATGACGCCGATCGAGCAGGAAGTCCACGCCGTGTTCCTTGGGCGTGATGGGGAAGTCGTGCGCCTCGTGATGGACCTCGAGACTGATGACATCAATCTCGTATCCACCGCGCGCGCGCGCGTCGGCGCGCACGGTGCCGGTCACCGACAGCGAGGTCTCCTGCGACAGGTGATCGGCCTGCGTGAAGGCCTCCTCGCCGACGGTGGCCTTCGACATCACCGCCTGGATGAAGCCGCTGCCGTCGCGCACCTGCAGGAAGTGAATCTTCCCGCTCGAGCGCCGGTTGTACAGCCATCCGTTGATGGTGACCTGCTCGCCTTCATGCGTCGCGATGTCCTGGATGTATGCCACGTCTTTACACCGACAAGAAGCGTTCGAGTCTACGCCGGGCCGCCTGGGCCCGCTCGAGCACGCGGCGCGGCGTGTCGGTCGCGGCCAGCTCGAACAGCCACACGCCTTCGTAGCCGACCTTTTGCAACGTCATCGCGGTCTCGCCCCAGTCGATGGCGCCGTCAAACGGCACGAGATGGTCGTCGGACACCCGCCGGTTGTCGTGCAGGTGCGTCGTCACCAGATGTCCCGACACGGCCTCGATGGCCTCGACCAGGTCCCCCATCAGGAACGCGTGGCCGCTGTCGAGGCAGATGCCGATGTCGGTGGCCTCGAGTTCCTCTTCGATGACCGTCACCAGTGACTCGGCATCCGAGATCGGGTTCGGGATGACCTCGAGCGCCAGCCGCACGCCCAACCCTGCGGCCGCGCCTTGCACGGCGCCAAGGCTTCGCAGCACGGCATTGCGACGGTTGTCCCGCCCATCCGGCCGCTGCGCCAGGGGCACTCCCAGGTGCAGCACCAGAAAGGCGGCCTGAAGCTGTTCGGCCGCGCGCAGTGCGGTGATCGTCTCGTCGACGGCGCGCTTGCGCGCCCCCTCGTCGGTCGTGGCCAGCGAGTAGGCCGGGCCCCAGACTCCATTGCGCAGGCTCTCGGTGATGGGCGCGTGCACGGAGTGCGCGCGCAGCCCGGTGTCGCGCAGGTGCTCGCTCAGATCGGCCAGGATCTGGGCGTCGTGGTAGTCAACGTGCGTGCGGGTCGCGAAGATCTCGACCGCACTGAACCCGTGTGCCGCGATCTCCACCAGATGGTCCCGGTCGAGCCGTGCGTCGTGGTAGAGGTGCGTGGACACGCCGAACTGCATCAGGCCTCTCGGGCCGTCCGGCCCAAACCTCTAGTGTAGGGGCCGCCGGGTCCGCAGAGCAAATCGTCACAGGAGCCAGGAAGACAGGACGGACACAGGAGACCAGGAGCTCAGGAGAAGAGTTGTTCCAGAAGCCAAATCTCCTGATCTCCTGATCTCCTGTTCCCTTTGTGGTTCGTGTCTCGCTCGGCTCCTGATCTCGCGCGTGGCCTAACGGAGTTCGTCCATGTAGGGAGAAAGCAGCGCGCGCACTTGGCCGAAGCGGTCGCGGTTGCTCATCAGGTTCTTCTGGACGTGGCGGATGGTGCGCGGAATGTATTGGATGTAGACCGGATTGCGGCGCGTGCTGGTCTGATAGCCGAACGTGCCCAGCGCCTTGAGGTTGCGCTGCAGGGCCATCATGTCGAAGCGCCGGCGGAAGTCGTGCTCCCAGGCGCGGTGCGTAGCCGCATCGCCGCCCTGCGGCCGCTTGAGCGCGATGAAGTAGGCGATGAGTTCGTCGACCGTGGCTTCCGGCAAATCCACGTACGAGTCGCGCAGCAGCGACACAAGGTCATAGGTGTCGGGCCCCAGGCGCGCGTCCTGGAAGTCGATGATGTAGAGCTCGCCCTGGTGGAGCATCAGGTTGCGACTGTGGTAGTCGCGATGGCACAGCACGCGGGGCTCGCCGGCCAGTTCCTCGGCCAGTGTGCGCCACTCCACCTTGAGGGCCTCGCGGTCGGGCGCCGAGATGGACGCCCCACGGTAGGCCTCGACGTAGTGCTTCGTGAAGAAGTCGAGCTCCCACAGCAGCTTGTCCACGTCGAAGGCGACGCCGTACGGCGGGTAGGCCGGCGAGGCCAGCTCGGCGCCGCGGCGCTGCAGCGCTTCGATCAGGCTCACCGCGTAGCGATAGAGCCGGCTGTGCTCAGCCGCCGGCGCCGCCCCGAGATGCGCCTGCAGCGTGATGTCGCCGAGATCTTCGAGCAGCAGGATGCCGAGGTCGCCGGCCCGATCGAGGATCGCCGGAATCGGCAGCGGCATGGCCCCCAGCAGTTGCGCGACCCGAGAGAACGGCTGCGCGTCGTGATCGAACGGATCGACGTGCAGTGCCAGCACTCTCGAGGGCCCGGTGCGGCGCAACACACGAAAGTAGCGCCGGTCAGAGGCGTCCCCGGTGAGCGGCAGCACGGTCGTGGCCTCGGCGCCCAGGCCGCTGCGCTCGAGGTACGCGGTGACACGTTCGGGAAGGACAGGAGCGGACATGCTGGTGCGATTCTACATTCGGGCGAGCTGGGTGACCTCCGGCCCACCGGCGCCGCTGACCACGACGGCGTTGTCGGCCTGATACCCGTCGGGCAGGTGGACGCCTTCGCCGACGACCACCCGTCTGAGCCGCACACCGCGACCGATCCGCACATCGTCCCACAGCACGCACGCCTCGAGCCTGGCCGACGGGTCCACCTCGACGCGCGCACCGGCAACCAGAGACGTTCCGGCCAGCGACAGGCATGTGTCGAGGTAGTCACGCGGCGTGCCGATGTCGACGAACCGCGCGTGCGACCGAAACGCGCGGACCGCGCCGGGCCGCGAGGCAATCAGCGCACGGTACAGCGGGCCGACGCTGTCGGCCGGCACCCCGTCGGCGAGCGATGCGAAGGCATCGCGCTCGGCGATCTGCACGCCGACGAAGTGCCACGTGGGACTCGCCGATCCCCGCGGGACGAACTCGGTCACCTCGCCCTGCGGGGTCACTGCGACGCCGCCATATCGCTCGGGCGCGGGATTGGGAATCACCGCCATCGTCACCAGCGCGTCCGACGCGGCATGCTCGGCGGCCATCGCTGCCAGGAGCACGTCGGTGAGCGTGTCGCCGTTGACGAGCCACAGCCGGTCATCCGGCACGAGCGAGAAAGCCCGGCGCGGGCCCCCGCCCGATCCCAACAGCGGGACCTCCCACGAGTAGCGGACGTGCACGCCGAGCCCCGAGCCGTCGCCCACGACGCTGGTAATCGTCTCGGGCCGGTAGTGGAGATTCAGCAGGACGCGGCGGACGCCTTGGCGGGAGAGGCCCCGGAGGATTCGCTCGACCAGCGTCGGCCCTGCCACAGGCAGGGCCGGCTTTGCGCGGTCGGCGGTGAGCGGACGCAGCCGGGTGCCCAGGCCCGCGGTGAGGACCAACGCTCCGGTCGGGGCTGGGCGTGGCGGCACTAGGCGAGCGGACCCGTTACGCCTCGTCAAACAGCATGTCGGTGTCGGGCTTGCCGTGCGCCCGCCGATGCTCCATGAAGAGACACCGGTAGGAATCGAGCACGAAGTCGCCCGGACCTCTGCCAAGGGCGCGTGTGACGTCGACGATGCCCTGTTCGCCGCCTTCGATCTCTACAAACACACCCACCGGGGTCTCGTCGACAGCGATGACGACGTCGTTGAGGGCGAACTCCTCACGGTACTTCTGATATCGGAACCACACGCCGTAGCCCAGCGCTTCCAGGCACCGCAGCATCGTCTCGCCGTCGCCGATGACGGTTTCGATCTCTTCGCGCAGCTTCATCGGCGACGGCTGGACCGGCCCCTTGAAGGTGAGCAGGCTCTTACCCGATTCCACGCGCACCCTGAGCACGCAGCGACGATGCCGCAACGTCTCGGCGGGGTCATCGAGCAGGGCATCTTCCTGCAGGCGCCGACAGCGCAGGGGCGTGGCGCCGGTGGCCTGCACCGCTGTCCTTGCCTCTTCGACCGAGCCGAACCGCAACTTAACTTCGCGTTCGAGCGTCGTGACCATGCCCATACGCGCCCTTATGTACTCCATCCGGCGGGGTGGTGACAACGACTAGTGGAGACAGGCGAACAAGGAGCGTGCAGAAGGCGAACGGATGGAGAATCCTGCAACTACTCCTTGCGAACCGTCAGGAAGATCTCCTGGTTCTGCCGCCAGATGAGCATGAGTGCCGTACCGCCTGACCGCACCTGCTGCAGAAGCTTGCTCGCATCGGCTGCCGACTCCACGACGCGCCGGTTCACCTGCAGGATCACGTCGCCTTCGTGCAAACCGGCGCGTGCGGCTGTGCCAACGGGATCGACTTCCATCACCACCGCGCCGTTGGTGCCGGCCGGCACGCCCAGGCGACGGGCGCGTTCGGCGGTGAGGCCGCCCAGCGACATGCCGAAGCCGGCCGTCGCATCCTGGGTCGGGCCGTCCGCGTCGGCGCGCTGGCCCGCTTCCTGGTCGAGATTGATCTCGCCGATGGTGACGTTGAGCGTCTTGCGCTGCTTGTCGCGCAACACCGTGACGGGAACCGTCGTGCCTGGCGTGAGCGCCATGACCGTATGCACCAGCTCGTCGCGCGAGGGAATCGGGCGGTTGTTGACCTCGAGGATCACGTCGCCCGGCTCGATCCCGGCAGTGGCAGCGGGCCCCTTGGGCACCACCGAGGCCACGACCGCGCCGGTGCGTTGCTTGAGCCCGAACTCTTCGAGCGCCTCGCGCGGCACCGGCTGCACCTGCACGCCGATCATGCCGCGCGTGACCTTGCCCGAACGCAGCTGTGGCAGCAGGTTGCGTACGGCGTTGATCGGCACCGCAAAGCCAATACCGATGTTGCCCGACTGCCGCGAGTCGGCGTAGATGGCGGTGTTCATGCCGACGACTTCACCACGCACGTTCAGCAGCGGGCCGCCCGAGTTGCCAGGGTTGATGGCGGCATCGGTCTGCAGCATGTCGATGGTGCGCCCCTCGGTGACCGGAAACGGCCGCTTGAGTGCGCTGATGACGCCGACACTCACCGTGTGGGAGAGGCCGAATGGGTTGCCGATTGCCATGACCCAGTCTCCAGGTTGCATCTGGGCCGAGTCGCCAAAGGTGGCCTCCGGCAGCGCGTGATCCGGCTTCTCGGTCAGTTCGAGCAGCGCGCTGTCGGTGAGCGGGTCGCGTCCCACCACGCGCGCGCGATACCTGATGTCGTCCTCCTCGCCGTAAAGGGAGACCTCCACTTTGTCGGCGCCCTCGACCACGTGGTTGTTGGTGAGGATGAGGCCTTCTTTGGCAATGATGAATCCGGTCCCGGCGGCCACCGTGGTCGGGCCGTTGCCGCCACGATTGGGCGGCCGGGGCTGTTGTCCGAAGAAGCGGCGGAGCGCGTCGTCGCCTCCGAAAAAGTCGGTGAGCTCCTGCTCGCGCTGCCGCGACTCGGTCCGGATGTTCACCACCGTCGGCGAGACGGCCTTGGCGATGTTCCGGAACGTCTGGGCGTCCACCGGACCGGTGAGCGAGGCGCTGTTGGCCGCCGGCACAGCCAGCGTCTGCGCCGCCGACTCCGGGGACAGATCCATCCGCGAGGCGATCACCATGCCGACCGCCAGCGAGGCGACTGCAATGAGCACGGCATAAAACGCTGTCGTCTTCCGCATTGACATTCGCTTCCTCCGAAACGACGCCGCCTGTCGCGGCGGCGCTCCTTACCTGTTGGCTATCCGAGCGCGACGATGGCGGCTTGCCGCGGGCCGCTGGCCCGGGCCTCACCCGCGTCGTAGAACACGTTGATCTCGGTCCGCACGCCGAATTGCGGGAAATAGACGCCTGGCTCGATCGTAAACCCGGTGCCGGGCAACAGCCGCCGGTCGTCGTGTGTCTCGTAGTCGTCCATGTGCACCCCATTGCCGTGCACCTGCTCGCCAAGGCTGTGGCCCGTGCGATGGAGGATCTGGGCGCCATAGCCGGCATCGATCAAGACGGTCCTGGCCGCCTGGTCGACCTGCCACCCACGCAGGTCCCGGCCGTCGAGTGCAGCCGCCTGGGTCAATGCCAGCGCCGCGTCTCGGGCGGCGGCGATTGCGGCAAAGGCCCGCGCCTGGTGATCCGGAACAACCGTCGCGGTGTGGCACACCCACGTGATGTCGGCGTAGACGGCGCCGGGTTGCTTCAGCTTGCCCCACAGATCGAGCAGGACGAGGTCGTCGCGCCCAATGGTCCGGCTCGAGCCCTCGGGCGGCATGTAGTGCGGGTTGCCGGTGTTTTCCATCGCCGCCACCACCGGCTTGTCCTCGGCGGTGAGGCCCTCCTCGCGAAACCAGCCGCCCATCCACTGCTGGACGTCGTGCTCGGTGAAGACCGCGCCCTTCCGGGCGTGCTCGCCGATGGCCGCAAAGGTGCGGTCCTTGATCCGGTAAAGCGCCGCAGACGCTGCCATGTGCGTCTCGAGTTGGACAACGCTCCACTTGGCCTCGAAGCGCTGCACCAGGTCGCCGGAGGACACGACGGTCACCCCGCGCTTGCGCACGGCTTCGACCGTGCCGGCATCGACGCGTGCGATGTACGGGATGGCGTTGTCCGGCGAGTATTCCATCGCCAGCGTGTCGACGCCGCTCAGCAGCGCGTCGAGCTCCTGCGACAACGCCTGCCGGCCGGCGTAGTGTCGGGTGTCGCCCGGCAGATGCGACAGCGTGTGCGGTTCGATGGCATGGACCAGCGCGCGCGGTGTCCCTTTGGACGGGATCAGGTAGAACCACCGGCGGGTCGTCATCTTGCCGCCGCCGTTGAGCCCAGCGATGCTGCGCGCGATGGGATTACTGCCGTGAAAGTCGTAGAGCAACCAGCCGTCGAGGCCGTCCTCGGCAAGGGCTGCCTGTACGTCTTCCAATCGAAACGCCATGAATCCCAGTATACGCCCGGCTTCCGGTCCCGCTCTGGTTGGAGGCCCGGGCCCGCCGCCCGGATGGGGGACGAGCCGGCCGCCGAACCCCGGGCTACGTCAGAAAACGTGAGGCTATAATGTCCAGTTACCAATGCTTCGGACCTTTTTACCTATGAACGCGACGCGCCGGATTGTGATGGGACTGGTCTTGGCCGCGACAGCGGGGGCGGGGGTGGTGGCTCAGCAGCCATCGGCCCAGCCTGCTGCCGAGCCGCAGTCGCAGGTGACCTTCAAGGTCGAGATCAACTACGTCGAGGTCGATGCGGCGGTCTTCGATCGGCAGGGCGGATTCGTCCGCGACCTGAAACGCGACGACTTCGAGGTCGTCGAGGATGGCGTCTCGCAGGACGTCACCGCGTTCACGCAGGTCAACATCCCCATCGAGCGTGCCGAACCGGCGCCCCTGCAGGCCTCGGCCATCATCGAGCCGGATGTCATCTCGAACGCCCGGCCCTTCGAGGGGCGCGTCTACGTGATCATCCTCGACGACAAACACACGGCGGCCCTGCGCAGCGCCCAGACCAAGAAGGCCGCCGAGCAGTTCATCAGTCGCTACATGGCCGACAACGACCTGGCGGCGGTCATCACGACCAGCGGCCAGGGCGGCGGCACGCAGGAGTTCACCAGCAACAAGCGCTTGTTGCTGCGCGCGGTGAACAAGTTCATCGGCCAGAAGCTGCGATCGGAGACCGAAGAGCGGCTGGATGAGTACCAGCGTCAGAGGGCGGTTCCAGGCCAGAGGGACATCACCAGGGTCAACGACCCCATCGACATGCAGCGTGGCTACGACGCGCGTGTCGCCCTCGAGACGCTCGCACGCATCTCCGACTGGGTTGGCAGCATTCGCGGCCGTCGCAAGGCGATCGTGTTCTTCAGCGAAGGCATCGACTACAACATCTTCGACTTCACCAAGCGCGAGGCCACGACGGTCCAGGAAAAGATGCGCGAGGTCTTCGCCTCGGCGACCCGCTCGAACGTCAGCATCTACTCGATCGACCCGCGTGGCCTGACGATGCTCGGCGACGAGTCGATCCAGGTCGCGGGGGGCTTTCCCGAGAACCCGCAGCTGAACCTGGGTATGCAGTCGTTCAACGACTCGCTGCGCCTGTCGCAGGACAGCCTGCGCAGCTTGTCGGAGGAGACCGGCGGCTTTGCGGCCGTGAACCGCAACGACTTCAGCGACGCCTTCTCGCGCGTCGTCAAGGACAGCAGCTCCTACTACGTCCTGGGCTACTACCCGAAAAACGATCGGCGCGATGGCCGGTTCCGCAAGATTGAAGTCAAGGTGAGGCGTCCGGGCGTCGAAGTCCGATCGCGCCGCGGCTACACCGCGCCGCGTGGGAAGGCCCCGTCGCCGCCCAAGGTGCCGGCCGGCGACAAGACATCACCCCAGGTGCGCGAGGCGCTCGACAGCCCGCTGCCCCTGCCGGCGCTGACGCTGAACGTGTTTGCGGCGCCCTTCAAGGGCGCCGCCCCGAACACGGCCGTGGCCGTCACCATTGAAGC
>JAENWD010000402.1 GCA_016650245.1 Vicinamibacteria bacterium | reverse complement strand
ATGCCGTCGCGAAGCGCCTGCCGCTGGTGGCCAACCCGGCTACGGCGCACATGTTCATCATCCAGCCCTTCACCGGGGCCGCGCTGGCGTCGCTGTTTGCCACGCATCCGCCGATGGACAAGCGGATCGCGGCGCTGCTCGGGCGCGTCTGACTCCAAGTGCGACAAGGCGGCGGCCCGCCAAAGTTTGGCCGTCGCAACAAGTGTCCTCAATCTGCTGGTGGCCTGAAATCCGGCCAGCCTGCCAGTGCTTCCGCCGCTCAAATCCCACGCCTCCAACAACTTCGAGTGACCCCGCCGCAGGTTGCGCGCGGGCAACGGCCGCTGGCCCCAAGCTTGCAGCGCTCGGGGTAGACGTCGGAGGGACACGTGGAAGATTTCGACATCGCGCCCAGCAAGATCGGTGAAACGGCCCAGCGGATCGTCGACCGCGCCGTAGACGACGCCCGGCGCCGGCAACATGGTGTCCTGGGCAACGAGCATCTGTTTGTCGCCTTCGCGCAGACCGAGTGGGAGCTGTTCTCCCAGGTGCTGCGCGAGATGGACCTGCATCCGCAAGCCATCCTGCAGGCGGTTGAGACCGAGATGGGCCGTCAGCCGAAAGCACACACCGCCGAGCTGCTCGTCTCTCCGGCCAGTAAGTTGGTGTTCAAGCTCGCCTTCCACCACGCCACCCGCGCCGGGCGTCAGGCCATCGAGGGTGCGGACCTGTTTGCCGCCATCTTCGAGGACGGCCAGGGGCTGCCCGCCGCCGTGGCCCACCGCGCCGGCGTCGAGCCAGAAGCGCTCGTGACCCGCATCGCCTCGCGCGTCAAGGAGATCGAGCGCGAAGACGAGCGGCTCAAGAAGCGCTACGAGCTGCCGCCATTTCTCAAGCACTTCGCGACGAACCTGAACCTGCTGGCGCGTCAGGACAAGCTGCCGCCGGTGCACGGGCGCGACGCCGAGATCCAACAGACCGTCGAAGTGCTCAGCCACCGCGAGCGCGCCAACTCGGTGATGCTCATCGGCGAGCCCGGCGTCGGCAAGACCGCAATTGCCGAAGGCCTGGCGCGTCGCATCGAGTTCGAACCCGAGACGCTGCCGGTACGCCTCCGCGAGTGCCACCTCGTCAGCCTGCAGCTCAACAGCCTGGTGGCCGGCACGATGCTGCGCGGCATGTTCGAGGACCGGATGCAGAACGTGCTGCGCGAATTGCGCGAGCGTTCAAACCTGATTCTGTTCATCGACGAGGCGCACACGCTCATCGGTGCCGGCTCGGCGCTGGGCGCGCCGTCTGATGCGGCCAACGTGCTCAAGGGCGTGCTCGCCCGCGGCGAGGTGCGCATCATCGGCGCCACCACGCTGAGCGAGTACAAGGAGTTCATCCAGGAAGACGAGGCGCTGGCGCGCCGCTTCCGCACCGTCCTCGTGACCGAGCCGACCATCGATGAAACGCGCCGCATCCTGCGGCACGTCCGCCCGCGGCTCGAGCGCAACTACGGCGTGCGAATCGACGACGACGCCCTCGAGATGGCGCTGGACATGTCGCCGCGCTACCTGCGTCACCTGCGGCTGCCGGACAAGGTCATCAGCTGGCTCGACACCGCCGCGGTGCGGGCCGAGATCGATCGCCGGCCGGAGGTTCGCAGCGCGGACATCGCGTCGGTGGTGGCTACGGCGGCGCGCATCCCCGTCGACATGGTCTTCCGCGAGGTCTCCGATCGTTTCAGCGACCTGGAAGACCGGCTGGGCGCCAGGGTCATCGGCCAGCGCGAGGCCGTGCGTGCCGTTGCGCGCCGGCTGATCATGAACAAGGGGCCGCTCAAAGACGGGTTCGACCGTCCCGATGGCGTGCTGCTGTTCCTGGGGCCCACCGGTGTTGGCAAGACCGAGCTGGCCAAGGCGGTGGCCGAAGTGCTCTTCGGCGACGCGAAGAAGATGATTCGCGTGGACATGTCCGAGTATCAGGACGGCGGCATCGGTGTCGACAAACTGATCGGCATGCCGCGCGGCATCGTCGGGTCGGAGCGCGGGGGCGTGCTCACGAATCAACTGCGCGACACGCCATACTCGGTCGTGCTGCTCGACGAAGTCGAGAAGGCGAGCCCGAGCCTGCTGAACGTGTTCCTGCAGGCCTTCGACGAGGGCTGGGTCACCGACGGCCGCGGCAAGCGTGTCTATCTGAGCGACGCCATCATCATCATGACGTCGAACCTCGGGGCCGAGCACTTCCGCAAGCTCACCAGCCCGTTAGGGTTCCGGTCCGGGGCCAACGCGATGCCGGACGTCAAGCACGAGGTGATGCGGGAGTTCGAGCGCCGGTTCGCGCCCGAGTTCCGCAACCGCATCGACGATGTCGTCGTGTTCTCGCCGCTGGCACAGGACGAGGTGCGGACGATCGCCGGGCAATACCTGGCCCGGATCGAGGCGACGTTGCGCGAACGGAGAAAGACGCTGGTTGTCGACAACGAGGCGCTCGAGGCCATCGTGCGCGAAGGCCACAGCCTGGCGTATGGCGCCCGTTTTCTCAAGCGCGTGATCGACGACAAGGTCAAGCTGCCGATCAGCGAGCGCTGGTCGGACGCGACGCAGTTTCACGTGCGCCTGGTGGATGGCGCCGTGCAGGTGGACGCCGTCGGCCCGCGGCTGGTGGCAGCCGGAAGCCAGGCGCTGGCCTACGGGGCGTAGATAGGCCTCAGAAGCCGGGTCGACAGCCTCGGGTTGCCGGAGAGATAGCCTCAGGCCTCAGGCTGTCGGCCTTCCGCAACCCCGCCATCACCATGGCGTCTCGGACCGTTTGCTGAAGGGCCTGCGTAGGCCTTCGGCACCTGCCGCGCGCGCGTGCCTGCATCGAGCCGTAGGAGGTTGGCGCCCACCGCCATGGCCCCATGGTCGGCGATGGCCGGTCCTCTGAACCGGGGTGCGGGTCAACTCGAGAGGCGGGGACGGCGCTCAGGTGGCGTGCGCGCGCCACCAGTCGAGCAGATCGTCGAGCGTCCGGTCGAGGGGGATCCGGGGCGCCCAGCCCGCCAGCTTTCGAAGGCGGTCAGCAGACCCGACCAGGACGGGCACATCCACGGGATGGAACCGCGCGGGATCGACGACGATCTCGATCGGCACGCGGCTGCGCGCGACCAGGCCGTGGACCAGGTGGTGGATCGCCACGGCGCGGCCCGAGCACACGTTGAAGCGTTCGCCCCGTACCGCGTGTTCGGCCATCTCGACATACGCGCCGACCACGTCGCGCACATCGGTGAAGTCGCGCTGCGCGCTCAGATTGCCGACCCGCAACTCGGGCGACATCTGTCCTCGCTCGATCAGCGCGACCTGACGTGCCACGCTGCTGGCGACAAACTCAGGGGACTGACGCGGGCCGATGTGGTTGAAGGGCCTGGCGACGACGACATCGAGACCGCGCTCGGCGGCGTGGAGGGACAGCGTGTCCTGGGCCAGCTTGCTCACCGCGTAGGGCCCGGCCGGTCCGATCGGCGAGCCCTCGTGAAGCGGATCCGCGGCGTGCCGGTACACCAGCGCGGAACTGGTCACGACCACCCGCGCGCCCGGGGCGTAGCGCTCGACGGCCGCGAGAAGGTTGGCCGTGCCGCGGACGTTGACCTCGAAGGTCGCGCCGATCCGGTTCCCGGCGGCGCTCGACTGCGCGACGCCCGCGCAGTGGTAGATGACAGATGGCGGATCGCTTTCGATCGCGCGCGCCACGGCGTCGCGATCGAGCAAGTCGACGGCCCGCCAGGTCGCCGGCGCGCCGGTAGGTCGCTGCTGGCCGCTGCGGTGCGACCACGCTGTCACGGTGGCCCCGCCACCGGCGAGCCGTTCGACCAGATGGCTGCCGGCAAAGCCAGCGGCGCCGGTCACGAGCACCGAGGTCGCCACGTCAGGGACGCGCCGGGCCGTACTGGGACGCGTAGTAGGCCCGAAACGCCGCGTCCTGTTCCTTGATGGGCCGCCACCACGCCTGGTTGGCGCGATACCACTCGACGGTCTCGCGCAGCCCGTCGACAAAGTCCACCTGCGGCGCCCAGCCGTGCGCGCGCGCCTTCGAGGTGTCGAGCGCGTAACGCCGATCGTGGCCAGGCCGGTCCTTCACCGGTTGAATCAGCGAGGATGGCCTCCCGGTCAGCTCGAGAATGCGATGCGTGAGGTCGATGTTGGCTATTTCGTTGCCGCCGCCGATGTTGTAGGTCTCACCGTTCACGCCTCGCTCGATGAGCAGATCGACTGCGCGGCAATGGTCCATGACGTGCAGCCAATCACGCACGTTGAGGCCGTCGCCGTAGAGGGGCAGCGGCCGCTCGTCCAGGGCGTTGGTCACAAACAGCGGGATGATCTTCTCGGGGAACTGGTACGGCCCGTAGTTGTTCGACGCGCGGGTGACAATGACGGGAACGTCGTAGGTCGCAAAGTAGCTGTACGCAAGACGGTCGGCGCCGGCCTTGCTGGCCGAGTAGGGGTTGCGCGGCTTGATCTCGTCGGTCTCGCGGCTGGCGCCTTCCGGCACGCTGCCGTAGACCTCGTCGGTCGAGATCTGGACGAAGCGCTTCAGGTGGGGCGCGTTGCGGGCGGCCTCGAGCAGCACGTAGGTGCCGATCATGTCGGTCCTGATGAAGTCACCAGCCGAAGCGATGGACCGGTCCACGTGGGTCTCGGCGGCGAAGTGCACCACGATGTGCGACCGCTGCACCAGCGGCGTTGCCACCACATCGTCGGCGATGTCGCCGCGGACGAAGGCGTGGCGCGGGTGGTCCATCACGTCGGACAACGTCTCGATGCGGCCGGCGTAGGTGAGCTTGTCCAAGGTGGTGACGCGCCAGTCGGGATGCGCGGCAAGCGCGTGGCGGACGAAGTTGCTGCCGATGAAACCGGCGCCGCCGGTCACGAGCACGTCAATCATGGTTTCACCATTGGCCAATACACGTCGGGCTGCCGCCATCAGTATCGCTGGGAACCCGTGCCGCCGCCCAGGGCTCCGAAGAAATTCGAGAACGAGCCAATCCCCGCCAGGGTGATCGAGAAGTTGAAGCGCTGGTCCTTCTGGACCGGCGCCGTCGTGTTGAAGCCGCTCAGGTCGAACATCTGGTATTCGACTGCAAAGCCGCAGCACTGCGCGTTGTAGTAGTGCAGCAACCGCTGCTGCAGGAATCGCCCGGTCTTGACGTCGTAGTTGAAGGAGTACACCCCGCCAATACGGTTGCTCAGCGCTTTCCACGAACTGGCCGAGTTCAGGTAGTGATCCAGCCGGGCGCGGTTGTTGAAGCCGGCCAGCCCCTCGATGAAACGGCGCTGGCTCCACCCAAACGTCGAGTGCAGCCAGTCGCCAAGGGCGACGGTGCTGTCGGCCGACATCGTGCGGAGGGCCATGAACTTGGTGTCGTACTCCGCGCGGAACTGCGCGTTGACGCCCTCGGCAGGCCAGGCGCGCACCTGCAGCGACAGCGGCGAGAACTTGCTCGGTGCGCTCCCGTTCGACGTCTGGTAGTACTTGTCGTACTGCGCCGCGCGCGCATCGGTGTAATAGCTCTGCCCCAGCGCGACGGTCACCATTTCGGTTGACCGACCGCCGCCCCCGGGCTTGCGGAAGACGCGGTTGTTGACGCCGTAACTCACGCGGGTGACCTTGCCCACCACCGTGTCGATGCCGTCGATCTGCACGAACTGGGCGAAGTCGTCGATCGGCGAGATGCGCTGCACGTTGAAGTACGGCTCGATGGAGTGCTTGATCTTCTCGGCGTACTTGCTGCCGGTCCGATTCCAGATCTTGTTGAAGGTCGGCCCGGCCACCTGCGCCGACAGCTCGAAGTAGTTGCGGCTGATCGGGTCGTCGAGGTTGCGGCCCGTCTTGGTGTCCTTGCGCTCGGTCCAATAGGTGTACCGAGCCGCGGCGGTGGTCGAGACCGTCAGGAACTGCCACTTCGT
>JAENWD010000401.1 GCA_016650245.1 Vicinamibacteria bacterium | reverse complement strand
ATGCTGGTGGTCAGCGTGTGCGGCCCGATGTTGACGAAGATCTGCCGCTCGGTGATCGACAGCGACAACGACGTCCGTCGTTCGATATGCTGCGTCAGCCGATCGATGAACCCGTTATCGAACGTGAAGACCGGCACATCGCCGGCGCGGTGCACGCGTCCGCCGTCGAGCTGCGCCAGCACCTGACGGATGTCGCGATGGGTGTAGACGGCGGCGCGCCCAGCGAGTTTGTGGCCGCGGTGCACGCGGCTGGCGTCCGGCATCCCGACCTCGATCCACGCCGTGACGCGGCCCGTGAGATCGCGCACCAGGACCGCCGGCTCGTCGCCGGCCGCCACGCCCTCGGTGAGCGCGATGCCGTCTTCGTATTCGAGGCAGTAGGCGAGCACCCGCGTGAGCATGTATTCGACCGTCTCCGATGGCTGGCGGGCCACGCGCAGGTCCAGCGTCTCGTACACGCCGCGGTCGATGTCGGCCAGCTCGATGGCGAACTGGTAGATGGTGGCGGTCAGCGCCACTCGGTCGCCCGGGCGTGAAGGCCTGCGGCCGTCATGAGGCGCTGGAGATCGTCGGGCACCTGCGCGTCAATCTGCAGCCCGGCGCGCGTGACCGGGTGCAGCGTCGTCAGCCGCCAGGCGTGAAGCGCCTGCCTGGGAAATTCGCGGAGGGTAGCCGCCAGCGCGAGGTCGGTCACGTGCCGCCAGCGCGGCTCGCCGTAGGTGGGGTCGCCCACCAGCGGCCAACCACGAGCAGATAAGTGCACACGGATCTGATGCGTTCGTCCAGTCACGAGCCGGCACCGTAGTGCCGACAGGCCAGCCGCCGGAGCCGACACGCGCGCGAGTCGCTCGAACCTGGTGAGGCTCGGCGCGCCCAGAACCTCCGAGGCCACGACGCGCCGGCGATCGCCGGGGTCTCGCCGGAGGCGCAGGTCAATGTCGCCGCGCGGGATGTTGACCTTCCCATAGACGACGGCGAGGTAGTCCTTGGCCGTCGCGCTCGATGTCAGGGCCTTCTGCAACGCTGTGTGGATCGCCGCGGACTTGGCCACAAGCACGATGCCCGACGTCAGCTTGTCGAGCCGTCCCACCAGCGAGGGCCGTTGAGACGCCGGCCACGTGCGCGCATACCAGAGCAGCGCATTCATCAGCGTGCCCGACGGATTCTTGTGTGCTGGATGGACGACGACGCCCGCGGGCTTGTCGATGGCGAGGAGATGGTCGTCTTCGTAGAGCACCTGGAGCGCGACATCCTCGGCCGCCATCGCCTCGTGTGGCAGCTCGGGCAGGGCGACCGACACCAGGTCGCCCAGGGCGGTGCGCGCGGCCACGCGATGGACAGCCTTGCCGTTGACCGACACCAGCCCGCCTTCGATCCAGGCCTGCACTCGCGTGCGCGTCGCCGCGCGGACATCGGTCAGATGCCGCCGGAGCACGAGGTCGAGGCGTTGTCCCGCGTCGCCGCGATCGGCTTTCACGATGCGGCACGTCGCGTCGGTCATCGACCTCTATCGTATCTCGTGGCTGGCTTGCGGCCCGTGTCGCGTCTCGCGCATGATCGCGTCATGGCCGACCGCGCGCATTCACGGATTGTGTTTTCCACCGGCACCGGACGCGTGTGTCCCGGTTGTGGCTGGCCGGCGAACAACTGCCGGTGCAGTACGCGCGCCCAAGGGACCATCCCGACCCGCATCGTGGCCAAGCTTCGGATGGAAAAGAAAGGGCGCGGCGGCAAGACGGTCACGGTGGTGGACGGCCTGCCAGCCAACGCCGCCTTCCTCAAGGAGTTGAGCCAGGAACTCAAGCGCCTGTGTGGCACCGGCGGCGCGGTGGCCGACGGCGCCGTCGAACTGCAAGGCGACCTGCGCGATCGCGTCCGCGAGTGCCTGACGAAGAAGGGCTGGATCGTGAAGGGCTGAGCGTCACCGCGCCCGGCCTCCGACGTAGAGGCCGGGCTGGTGTCGTGACCTACTTCTGTTCGCCGACCTTGAAGATCAGCGACCGTGCGAGCGACTGACGACTGGCATCGGCGTCGAGCGTTTCGAGGAACAGCCCGGTCACGGCGCGGCGTGTTTCCTCCGACTGGCTGTTCTGGACCGCCAGGAATGCGGCCCTCAGCTTGTCGCGCGCGGCGAGGTCCTTGGTGACCGACCAGGAGAAATAGGTGAAATCGCCTGTGGTCTTCACCACCTCCACGCCCAGCCCGTACCCCAGCAGCGTGCCGTCGGCGACCAGCTTGTCCAGCACCGGCTTGTTGTACTTCTCCCAGGCTCGCCGGTAGTCCCCGCCCTTGCCAGGGCGCGTCTTGACGCTGGCGTAACCCGTGTACGGCAGTGTGCCCGCCGGGGGAAGCGTCGTGGCGATGTTGCGGACCACGTCGCGCGTCAGCCAGTCGCGCGTCTTGCTGGCGTCGAATACCTCGAGGCTGCGATCCGCCGTGGTCATGCCCTTCGGCACTTTCTTGGCGGCCTCGTCGGCGGCGATCTTCGCCAGCTGCTCCGCCATGGCGTTCTGAACCTTCTCGACGCCGGCCATGTCGGCCACGTCGTACCAGATGGTGTGGGTGGCCTGGCCCGGCACGCGCAGCACGGGAACCTCGAGGCCCCAGGCCATCACGACGCCGTCGGCCATCAGCTTGTCGCGGACGGGTTGCCCGATTGTCTTCACGAGGTTCAGGAAATCGGCTTCCTTCCCCGGTCGAACGGTGTAGTCGTACCAGAACGTGAGGGGTTGCTGCGCGGCCGGCTGGGCGACGGCCGATCCGGCCGTCACCAGCAAGGTGGCCAGTGCGAGAGACAGTCTTCGGAACATGGGTCCTCCCTCCGGGGAGTGGGGTGGTTTGGACGCGAAATCGGGCAGTTGAGCTTACACGAACAGGCGTGCGGCAGCGCAATGAATCAGGCGTGCGCTTCAACGGCGCTGCGGCGCCGGCGGCCGGCCCACAGGCGCAGGCGGTCGAGGTAGAGATAGACGACCGGGGTGGTGTAGAGCGTCAGGACCTGGCTGAAGGCCAGGCCGCCCACAATCGCGATGCCCAGCGGCTTGCGCAGTTCCGACCCCTCACCCGACCCGATCATCAGCGGCATCGTGCCGAGCATTGCGGCCAACGTCGTCATCAGGATGGGGCGCAGGCGCAGAAGACAGGCCTCGCGGATTGCGACCTCTGGCGCCAGCCCATTCTCACGTTCGAGCTGCAGCGCGACATCGATCATCAGGATCGCGTTTTTCATGACGACGCCGACCAGCAGGAACAACCCGAGCATCGCGATGAGGCTGAACTCCGTCTTGAGCGCCTGCAGCGCCAGCAGCGCGCCCACACCGGCCGACGGCAGCGTCGACAAGATCGTGAGCGGGTGCATGTAGCTTTCGTACAACACGCCCAGCACGATGTACACAATCAGGAGCGTGCCGAAGATCGCCCATGGCTGGCTGCTCTGCATCGTCTGGAAGAACGCCGCATTGCCCTGGAGTCTGCCCTGGACGGCTGACGGCATGGCGAGTTGCGCGATCGCATCGTCGATGGAGGCCTGCGCCTGGCTGAGGCTCACACCGGGCTTGAGCTCGAACCCGATACTTTCCGAGGCGAACTGGCCCCAGTGCTGGACACGGTCGTCGGCCGTCGTGTGCTCGTACCGACTGAAGGCCGACAGCGGCACGCGCTGGCCATTGGCGATGACATACAGACGGTCCAGTGCCTCGGGGCCCTGCGCGTATTCGGGTGCGACCTCCATCACGACGCGGTACTGGTTGAGCGCGTTGTAGATCGTCGAGACCTGCCGCTGGCCGAACGCGTTGTTGAGCGCTTGTGTCACGGTGGCCATCTCGACGCCCAGCCGGCGCGCCTGGTCGCGATCGACGTTCAGCGTGACCTGCTGGCTCGAGACCAGCTCGTCGTCGATCCCCGTTAATTCCGGGAGCACCGCGAGGGCCTTCTGCACGCGTTCGGCCCACACCTGCAACAGCCTCGTGTCGTCGGCCAACAGCACGTACTCGTACCCGCCACCTCCACCTCCACCGCCGCGGCCGCCGAAGCGGATATCCTGGTCGACGAACAGCCGCATCCGCGCGCCCGGCACGTGTGGCAGGCTGCGGTTGATGCGCTCCACGACTTCCTGTGCGCCCATCTTGCGTTCGCGCAGCGGCTTGAGACGCACGAAAGTCTGCGCGTTGTTGATGCCGCCGCCCCCGCCGATGAAACCCGCCATGCTCTCCACCGCCGGGTCGGCCAGCACGGCGCGGCGGAATGCCCGGATTTTCGGCTGCATCACCTGGAACGACAACCCGTCGTCTCCGCGGATGAAGCCGCCGAGTTGCCCCGTGTCCTGGTTGGGCAGGAAGCTCTTCGGGGCCGCGATGTAGAGCGAGACGTTGAGCGCCATCACGCCCAGCAACAGGCACACGACCAGGGGCGCGTGCCGCAATGCCCAGCCGAGCGTGGCGTCGTAGCCGCTCAGCAACCACCCGTAGACCCGGTCACTCAGGCGCTGAAGCGCGTTGCGATGGGCCTCGTCGCGCTTGCTCAACCATCGCGAGCACAGCATGGGCGTCAGCGTCAGCGAGACCAGCAGCGAGATCATGATCGCCGCCACCAGCGTGATCGAGAACTCGCGGAACAGCCGCTCGACGATGCCGCCCATGAACAGGATGGAGATGAACACGGCCACCAGGGCCAGGTTCATCGACAGCAGCGTCCAGCCGACTTCCGACGCGCCGATGATGGCCGCCTCAAAGGGCGACTTGCCCAGCTCGACGTGGCGCGTGATGTTTTCGAGCACCACGATCGCGTCGTCAACCACCAGTCCCGTTGCCACAATCAACGCCATCAACGACAGGTTGTTGAGCGAGAAGCCCCACGCGTACATCACGGCGAAGCTGCCGACGAGCGCCACCGGGACGGCAGCGACGGGGATGACCGAGGCACGGAAGCTGGCCAGGAACAGCAAGACGACGAGGATGACCAGCGCCACCGCAATCAGCAGCGTGCGTTCGGCCTCCTTCAGCGTGGCGCGGATGCCGGGCGATCGGTCGCTGGCGACGGCCAGCGCCACGCCGGCCGGCAGGAACGCCCGCAGCGTGGGAATCTGCGCCGTGATCGCATCGACGGTCTGGATGATGTTCGCGTCCGGCTGGCGGCTGACGATCAGCAGCACGGCTTCCTTGTCGTTGAAAAAGCCGGTGTTGAACCGGTCCTGGACGCCGTCGTAGACGTGGGCGACATCGGACAGGCGGACGGAGGCGCCGTTGCGCTGCGCGACGATGAGCGGCTTGTACTCCTCCGCGCGCGACAACTGGTCGCTGGCCCGGATCTGCCACGACCGCTGGTTCTCTTCGACCATGCCCTTGGGACGGAGCAGGTTGGCGCTGGCGATCGCGCGCCGCACGTCGTCGAGCGAGATGCCGTATTGGGTCAGCGCATTGGGTTGCAGCTCGACGCGCACCGCTGGAAGGGAGCCGCCCCCCACCGTGACGTCGCCGACGCCGGTGACCTGCGCGACCTTTTGCGCCAGCACCGTTGAGGCCAGGTCGTACATCTCGGCGGTGGTCTTGGTCTCCGAGGTCAGCGCCAGGATCATGATGGGCGCCTGCGACGGGTTCATCTTGCGGTAGCTCGGCATGCCCGGCAGCGCGCTGGGCAGCAACGAACGGCTGGCGTTGATGGCCGCCTGCACCTCGCGGGCTGCGCCGTTGATGTCCTTGCCGAGATCGAACTGAACCATGACCCGCGTCGATCCCTGGGAGCTCCAGGACCGGATCTCGTTGACGCCCGCGATGGTGCCCAGCGAACGCTCGAGCGGCGTCGCGACGCTGCTGGCCATGGTCTCCGGACTGGCGCCCGGCAGCCCGGCGCTCACCGCAATCACCGGAAAGTCCACCTGGGGCAGCGGAGACACGGGCAGCTGCCAGAACGCGACGGCGCCGGACAGCACGATCGACAGGTTCAGCAGCGTCGTCGCGACCGGCCGGGAGATGAACGGGGAGGACAAGCTCATGGGACCCTCACGCCGTGGCGTCGGTGACCACCATCTGCGACTGGCTGGCGCCGCGCCAGCGCCGCGCGAGGCGGTCGAAGAACAGATAGATCACCGGGGTCGTGAACAGCGTGAGCACCTGGCTGACCAGCAGGCCGCCGACCATGACCAGCCCCAGGGGTTGGCGAAGCTCGGCGCCCGACCCCGAAGCAAACATCAACGGCAGCGCGCCAAACAGCGCCGCCAGCGTCGTCATCAGGATCGGCCGGAAGCGCAGGAGCGCCGCCTGATAGATGGCGTCGCGCGGCGCCATGCCTTGCACGCGTTCGGCATCGAGCGCGAAGTCGATCATCATGATCGCGTTCTTCTTGACGATGCCGATGAGCAGGATGATGCCGATGACGGCGATCAGGCTCAGGTCCTGGCCCGTGATCATCAGGGCGAGCAGCGCGCCGACGCCGGCCGAGGGCAGCGTGGACAGGATCGTGATCGGATGGATGTAGCTCTCGTAGAGCACACCCAGCACGATGTACATCGTCACGATGGCCGCCAGGATCAGGAGCAGCGTGGAGTCGAGGCTGGTGCGAAACGCCTCCGCCGCGCCCTGGAACCGCGTCTGGATGCTGGGCGGCAGTCCGATCTCCTGCTGCGCCGTCTCGATGGCGGCCACCGCCTCGCCCAGCGACCGGCCTGGTGCGATGTTGAACGAGAGCGTCACGGCGGGGAACTGCCCGGCGTGGTTGATGACCAGAGCGGTGTGCCGCTCCTCGACGCGCGCGATGTTGGCCAGCGGCACCTGCTGGCCGTCGCCGGTGGCGACATGAATCTGTCCCAGCGAGTCGGGGCCGATCTGATACCGCGGCGCCGCCTCGAGCACGACGCGATACTGATTGGCCTGGGTGTAGATCGTCGAGATCAGTCGCTGACCGAACGCATCGTAGAGCGCGTCGTCGATGGCCGCCACGCTGATGCCGAGGCGGCTGGCGGCGTCGCGGTCGATGTGCAGGAAGGCCTGGAGCCCGCGGTCCTGCAGGTCGCTGGCCACGTCGAGCAGCTCCGGCGCCTTGTTCAGCCGATCGATCAGCTTGGGCACCCACTCGCTCAGCCGCGTGGCATCAGGGTCTTCGAGGATGAACTGGAACTGCGTGCGGCTCACGCGGTCTTCGATCGTCAGGTCCTGCACCGGCTGGAGGTAGAGCGTGATGCCCGGCACGACCCGCAGGTGCTGGCGCAGGCTGGCGATCACCTCATTGGCGGACCGGGTGCGCTGCTCGTGTGGCTTCAGGGTGATGAGCATCCGGCCGCTGTTGAGCGTCTGGTTACTGCCGTCCACGCCGATGAACGACGACAGGCCCGTCACGTCGGGCTCGGCGAGAATCACCCGGGCGGCGGCCTGCTGCCGCTCGGCCATCGCGGCAAATGACACGGACTGCGGCGCCTCGCTGATCGCCTGGATCGCGCCGGTGTCCTGCACGGGGAAGAAGCCCTTCGGGACGGCCCTGTACAGCACGACGGTCAGCACGAGCGTGGCCAGGGCCACCAGCAAGGTCAGCACCTGGTGCCGCAGCACCCACTGGAGTTGCCGGCCGTAAGAGGCGACCATCCAGTCGATCACGGCGCCGCTCGAGCGGTAGAACCAGCCTTCTTCAGCGTCTTTGTGGTGCCGCAGCAGCCGGGCGCTCATCATCGGCGTGAGCGTCAGCGAGACCACCAGGGAAATGAGGATCGAGACCGCCAGCGTGATTGCGAACTCGCGGAACAGCCGCCCAACCACGTCCGCCATGAAGAGCAGCGGGATCAGCACGGCGATGAGCGATATGGTCAGCGAGACCAGCGTGAAGCTGATCTCCCTGGCGCCGAGCAGCGCGGCCTCAAACGGCGTCTGCCCTTCTTCCAGGTGGCGCGCGATGTTTTCGACCATCACGATGGCGTCGTCGACGACGAAGCCGGTCGCGATCGTCAGCGCCATCAGGGTGAGGTTGTTGACCGAGAAGCCGGCCAGGTACATCACGCCGAACGTGCCGACAAGCGACAGCGGCACGACGACGCTGGGGATCAGCGTCGCCGGGATGTTGCGCAGGAACAGGAAGGTCACCATCACGACCAGCGCGACGGCGAAGATCAGCTCGAACTGCACGTCGCGCACCGAGGCGCGGATGGTCTCGGTGCGATTGCTGATGACGACCACGTCGAGCGTTGACGGCAGCGTGGCGGTAAGCTGCGGCAGCAGGCGCTCGATGCGATCGACGACGTCGATGACGTTGGCGCCCGGCTGGCGCTGGATGTTCACCAGCACCGCCGGCAACTCGTTGGCCCACGCCGAGAGGCGCCGGTTCTCTGCGCCGTCGACGACCTCGGCGACGTCGGACAGCCGCAGCGGCGCGCCGTCGCGATACGCGATGATGAGGTCGCGATAGGCGTCGGGCGAGCGCAACTGGTCGTTGGCGTCGAGCATGAACGAGCGCTCGGGCCCGTCGAAGTTGCCCTTGGGCTGGTTGACGTTGGCGCCGGCGACGGCAGCGCGCAGCGCCTGCAGGTTCAAGCCGTGCGCAGCCAGCGCCTGCGGGTTGGCCTGAATCCGCACGGCCGGCCGCTGGCCGCCGGCGATACTCACCAGGCCGACGCCAGGCAGCTGCGACAGCTTCTGCGCGACGCGGGTGTCGACCAGGTCGTGCACCCTGGGCAGCGGCATGGTCTTGGACGTCACGGCCAGGGTGAGCACCGGCGTGTCGGCAGGGTTGACCTTGTTGTACACCGGTGGTTGCGGCAGGTCGTTGGGCAGCAGGCTGTTGGCCGCGTTGATGGCGGCCTGCACTTCCTGCTCGGCCACCTCGATCGGCTTGTCGAGGTTGAACCGCAGCGTGATCACGGATGCGCCACCCGAGCTGGTGGACGACATCTGATCGAGCCCCGGCATCTGCCCGAACTGGCGTTCCAGCGGCGCCGTGACCGCGCTGGTCATGACCTCGGGGCTCGCGCCAGGATAGAACGTGAGGATCCGGATGGTCGGGTAGTCCACCTGCGGCAGCGCCGAGACAGGCAGCAGGCGATAGGCGAGCAGGCCCGACAGCATCAAGGCCCCCATGAGCAGGGCCGTCGCCACCGGGCGCATGATGAACGGGCGCGAGATGTTCATGGGCGCGTGCCCCCGGCCCCAACGCGCCGTGGCGCAACACCCCCCTCGGGGATGACTTCGATCTTGGCGCCCTCGGTGAGATCGTCGACGCCCTCGAGCACCACCTGCTCGGCCGGTGCGAGCCCCTTGACGATGGACACCCGATCGCCTTGTGCCGGCCCGAGGTCGATGCGCCGGATCGTCACGGTGTTGTCGGGTTTGACGACGTAGACGAAGGTGCCGAAGGAAGCGCGTTGTACTGCGGCCGCCGGGATGACTGTTGCGCCCTGTAGCGTCTGGACGCGCAGGCGCATGTTCACGAACTGGTTCGGGAAGAGCTTCTCGTCCGAGTTCGTGAATTCAGCGCGCAGCTTGATCGTGCCGGTCGTCGTGTCGATCTGGTTGTCGATGGTCTGCAACGTGCCGGTCGCCAGCATCGACGCTTCTGACCGATCCCATGCCTCGACCTGCGGGCGCTTGCCGCGGCGATAGGCGTCGAGTACCGCCGGCAACTCGGCCTCGGGCACCGTGAAGATGACCGAGATGGGGTGCATCTGCGTGATGACGACCAGGCCGTTGGCGTCGCCGCCGCGAATCAGGTTGCCGGCGTCCACTTGCCGCAGCCCGAGCCGGCCGCCGATAGGCGCCACGATCTTGGTGTAGGCCAACTGCAGCCGCGCGTTGGCCACCTGCGCGTCGTTGGCCTGCAGGGCGCCCTTGTATTGCTGCACCAGCGCTTCCTGCGTGGTCACCTGCTGCTTAGTGATCAGGCCTTCAGCCATCAGCTTCTGATAGCGCTCCAGGTCGCCTTCGGCGTTTTTCAGCCTGGCCTGATTCTCCTGCTGCTGGCCCAGCACCTGGTTCAGCTGGCTCTGGAACGGACGGGGATCGATCTCGGCCAGCACCTGGCCGGCTCCGACGCTCTGGCCCTCGCTGAAGAGCACCCGCATCAACTCGCCGTCGAGACGGCTGCGGACGGTCACGGTGTTGATCGGCGTCACCGTGCCCAGCGCTTTGATCTCGACCTCGATCAGTCCGGTGGTTGCCGGCACGACGCGGACGGGCACCGCCTGCCCACGGGGGAAGAATCGCTGACGTTCCTGCGGGGCCGGCCCGGTGGCGCCCCACTTCCAATAGGCGCCGCCCGCCGCTGCCAGCAGGACGAAGCCGGCAATCCAGAGCTTCCAGCGTGACGGGGCGTGTGCGGGCGACGAGAGGGTATCAGGGCTGCTCATGTTGTGGGGGATAGGGACCCTTTAGGATACGCCTGCCAGCATCGACCTGTTACGCCCATGGCATCAGATCATCGGATGCGCCCGATGCACGAACTGGATGGCCAATCCCCAGGGGTCGCGCAGCATGGCCACGTGGTCGCCCGCCGGAGTGACCGCCGCATCCCCTTCGGCCGCGGCGCCGGCCGCCAGCAGCCGCGCACGTGTGGCCTCGACATCGTCGGTCCAGAACGCGAGATGCAGAATCAACGGATCGATACCCTTGTAATCGGGTACGGCGACCTTCGGGCTGTTGTAGAACTCCAGCATGACCGCGTCGCCGTCGTCGGCCAGGAACTGCCCGAAGGGGCGCTCATCCTGCGCGCGCTTGACGGTGAGGCCAAGATGCTCGACATACCAGCGGGCCACGGCGACCGGGTCTTCGACTTGATAGGCGGTGTGCTCGATCTTCATTCACGGCTCCTCAACCAGGCCAAACTGGTGGATCATACACAGACCTCAGGCGTCGGATCAGTTGTGGCGGCGGGGCTTCAGCCCCGCGGGTAGGGAGATCACGATGCGTCTGATCAGACTCGCGGGTGTTGTGGTCGCCTTGACCGCCGTGGCCTCATCCTACGGCGCGGCGCAGAGCCCGCCGGCGCCCGCGCACGTCTCGCCGGAGGTGCTGTCCGATCGCCGGGTCGCCTTCCGCGTCTACGCGCCGAAGGCGACCGACGTGACGTTGCGCGGAGACTTGATGGACACGCCGGCGCCGCTCTCCCTGGTCAAGGGCACCGACGGCCTGTGGGAGGGCACGACCGAGGCGCTGGTCCCCGACTTCTACAGCTACTCGTTCACCGTGGACGGCGTGCGGACGCTCGACCCGAGGAACGCGCTGATCAAGCAGGGCATCGCCAGCGTCGACAACATGTTCTTCGTGCCGGGTCCGGACGCGGCATTTGAAGACACCACCGCGGTCCCGCACGGCGACATCCGCACGGTCTGGTATCGGTCCTCCACACTGGGCGGGCAGCGACGGATGCACGTCTACACGCCACCAGGATACGACGGCAGCACGGACCGCTACCCTGTGCTGTACCTGCTGCACGGCGGTGGCGACGACGACTCGGGCTGGAGCACGATTGGCCGCGCAGGCTTCATCGTCGACAACCTGCTGGCCTCGGGCAAGGTGCGTCCGCTGATCGTCGTGATGCCCAACGGCAGCTTGCCTCGACCAACCAACCTGCCGCCTGCCACACCGGGCACGCCGCCGTCGCCGCAGGCCATCGCCGCCAACGCCGCGTTGCAGGACCGCTTCACGTCTGAGCTGACGACAGACATCGTGCCTCACATCGAAGGTCACTTCCGCGTCGTCGCCCGGCCGGATCATCGCGCCATCGCCGGGCTGTCGATGGGCGGGGGACAGACGCAGCGCGTGCTGGGGAAGCACCCGGATGCGTTTGCGTACGTCGCCGTGTGGAGCGCGGGCGTCAACCCGGCGACGACGGCCGACGTCGAGACACGCAACGCGGCCTTGCTCGGGGATGCCGCCAGGGTCAACGGCGCGGTGAAGGTGCTTTCGATCAGCGTCGGCGACAAGGACTTCGCCTTGCCGGGGTCGAAGAACCTGGTGGATATCCTTCAACGGCACGGCATCACCCACACGCTTCACGTCAGCGGAGGGGGCCACACGTGGACCAACTGGCGCCGGTATCTGCGCGACTATCTGCAGGTGGTGTTCAGGTAGCTTCCCTCGAGCCACGTGCGCAGCGCGCGGAACGCGGCGCCGCGGTGGCTCACGGCGCGTTTCACGTCGTCGCTCACCTCGGCCAGCGTGCGGCCTTCTGGCGGGTAGAAGAAGATCGGGTCGTACCCGAATCCGTGCGTGCCGCGCGGCTCGGGGCTGATGCGCCCTTCAACCGTGCCGCGTGCGGCGAATCGAACCTGGTCGCCGTCGACCAGCGCGACCGAGCAGACAAAGCGCGCCGTGCTGTCGCGGCCGCCTGCTGCGGCGAGCATCGCGTAGAGTTTCTCGAACTTCTCCGGGTAGCTCGAATCGACGCCGCCAAACCGCGCAGACCCGACGCCCGGCTTGCCGCCCAGGGCGTCAATCTCGAGCCCCGAGTCTTCGGCGATCGCCGGCAGGCCCGTAACGGCGGCATAGTAGCGGGCCTTGAGCGCGGCGTTCTCCTCGAAAGTCGCGCCCGTTTCTTCGGGCGGCTGGATGCCCCCGAAGTGGTCGAGGCCGACGACCTCGATGTCCAGGCCGTCGAGCAGCGCACGAATCTCACGCACTTTGTTCGGATTGGTGGTCGCCAGCACCGCCGTCGTCATCGTCCAAGGATCTCGCCGACGACGGCGCGCTGGCGCGCGACCAGTTGCTTGATGCCGTGCTCGGCCAGCCCGAGGAGTGAGTCGAGCGCTGCGCGATCGAAGGGCTGTGTCTCGGCCGTGCCCTGCACTTCGATGAAGCGGCCCTGGCCGGTCTGCACGACGTTCATGTCCACCTCGGCGCGCGAGTCTTCCTCGTAGGCCAGGTCGAGCATCGGCGTGCCGGCGACGATGCCGACGCTGGTGGCCGCGAGGTAATCGCTGACCGGGATGCTCTTGAGCACGTCGCCCTGCCGCAGCTTCCCGAGCGCCAGCACCATGGCGACAAACGCCCCGGTGATGGCCGCCGTCCGCGTGCCCCCGTCGGCCTGGATCACGTCGCAGTCGAGCCACACCGTGCGCTCGCCGAGCTCTTCGAGGCGCATCACCGATCGCAGCGAGCGGCCGATCAGCCGCTGGATTTCCTGCGTGCGGCCGCCGACCTTGCCGGCCGTCGCTTCGCGTTGGGAGCGCGTGTTGGTGGCGCGAGGCAACATGCCGTACTCGGCCGTCACCCAGCCTTTGCCCGCGCCACGCAGGAACGGCGGCACGCGATCTTCCACGCTTGCCGTGCAGATGACGCGCGTGCGCCCCGCCTCGACGAGCACCGAGCCTTCGGCGTGAACGTTGAAGCCGGGCGTCAACTGGAACGGGCGCAACTCATCAGGCTGACGAAGGTCTGTTCGCATCTGGTTAGTTTCCGGCCGGCGCGGCCGGCGTCGGCTGTTGAAGCCATTCGGAGGTGCGTGCCAGCGGACGCCGCAGGTCCACGTGGCCGGCCAGCGTGTCCACTTCGCGGCTGTCGATCAGGATCTGCACGCGCGTGATGCTCGGCAGGTTCTCGGTCAACGCCGAGACCAGGGTATAGACGGTGAGGATCTCGTCGAGCGAGCCGCCCAGGTGATTCTTCGACACCTCCGCGCTGAGGTCCACGTAGGCCTCGCCACGATCGGTGAGGAACAGCTCCTTCAGGGTCGTGCCTGCCGGCACGGCCGACACCAGCGGCGGCTGCGGCGGCTGGAGCTGCGCTTCGATAAGCTGCCGCGCCTGCGCGGTGGTCGTCGGGCCGAACTCGACCTCCTGCTCACTCGGTTGCAGCCGCATGCCGTCGGCGGTCAAGTAGAACAGGCGCGCCTTGATGCGCGGCGTCGCTGCCTCGACCGGCGCGGGCTCGGGCGCACGGTTGAGGACCAGGTCTTCAGGTGGGGGTGCCGGGCGCGTCCATCGTGGAAGCCCCACAAAGAGCACCCAGGCAAGGCCAGCCGTCAGGGCCAGGACGCCGAGGATGCCGACCAGGCGCATGCCGCGCGTCATTGCGGCCCACCGCTGGTCGCCACAGCAGGTGTAGCCGGCGGCGCTGCAAAGAAGCGCGCCACTGCCTCGGTGATGGCCCGGGCGAGGCGGGTCTGAAACGGCCCGGCGGCCAGGGCGGATTCCTGTTCCGCGTTGGTGAGGTAGCCCAGCTCCACGAGGACGGCCGGCATGTTGGCGCCGACCAGCACGCGAAACGGCGCCTGTTGGATAGGCCGGGGGCTCATTGGCACCGACGTGCGCAACTGGCCTTCGATCGCGGTGGCCAGTTCGGCCGACTGCGCCAGATGCCGCGTTTGCGCCATCTCCCAGAGAATCACGTCGATCTCGCGCGTGCCGCCGCCGAAGACCGGCATCGCCACGCCTTCGGACTCGGCCACGAGGCGGGCTTGCTCGTCGGCGCGATCGAGACTGAGATAGAAGACTTCCGCGCCGGTCGCCGTGTGTCGCAGCGACGCGTTGGCGTGGAGACTCACGAACACGTCGGCTTTGTTGTTGTTGGCAAACGCCGCCCGCTCGTCAAGCGGCAGCGTGCGGTCGTCCTCGCGCGTCAGCAGCACGCGAGCTCCGAGGCGCGCTTCCAGGCCGCTCTTGAGACGCCGCGCGACGGACAGCGTGAGCGTTTTTTCCAGCGTGCCGCGCGCGCCTTTGGCCCCATCCTCGTCGCCGCCGTGCCCCGGGTCGATCACGATGGTGCGCACGCCCGGCGTCGGCAGGGGCAACGGCGTGGCCTCTAGTGCCGGCGCGGGCGCAGGCACGCCGGGCATCGCCGTCTGATCGGCGGCGGCAAACAGGTCCACGACGATGCGGCTGGTGTCGGCCCCGGCAGAGACATCGGAGGCGCGGAACGACGCGAAGCGCGGCCCGACGTCGACGACCACGGTGGTCTGCTCAACCGAGATGTTCTGCACGAACCACTGTGACTGCGCGCCGGGCAGCGTCGCATCGAGCAGGTCGGCGTCGAACCGCACGAGCAGGCGCGAGCCGTCCTGCGACACCTGATGCGGCGTTGGCGGCGCTACGTCCAGCGTGACCCGTGCCTGGTTGCCGGCCACCTCGTGCCGGACGACGACGCGTGGCACGCGCATCCGCCCGCGAATCACCAGCCGGCTGGCCTTCCGCAGTTCGAGCGGCACATCGTAGATGACCGACAGGGCGCGGCCGATGAACTCCACCGGGAGGTGCCAGCGCCCGCCGATGCGTGCCGGCGCCGCCGGCAGGGACACCAGCCGCCCGGCGATGGACGCCAGGGCCTGGTCCTGCGACACGACGATGGTGCGGCCCTTGTACGCGACTGTAATCGCCCGCGCGAGCGCGTCCTCGCGCACCAGCACGCCGAAGATCGCAGCCAGGTCGTCCACCGACACCAGCTCGGTGTCGCCGACAACAACCGTGGGAATTGGGCGAGTGCCGTCGGCCGAGACCAACCGGAGGGGTGTGGCCGGCGCCGCCTTGCCAGACAACGTCGCGGCGAGCAGCACGACGGTGAGGGCCGCGGCACGAGAAGCGAAGCGCACGAGCGTATTGTACAAGGCTACGGACTGCGGACTACGGACTACGGGCTACTTGAACCAGTGGGGTGTCCGCGCGGCCCAGGGGCTCTTGGGGTAGCGCGAGTGGAGCAGTTCGAACGCGGATCGCGAGATGGTGCCGGTCGCGTCGGTTGTGCATCCGACTCGAGTCGCGCGGACGATGCGGTGAAGGGCTTCGGGGACACGGGGGTCGGTTGGATTGCGCCGGGCCCAGTCGAGCACGCGGCGGCCGAGTTCATTCGGGCCGGTGTCGATCGTTTCGAGGGCGCTGCGTTCCTCAGCGGCGCGTCGTCGCTCCTGGTCGGTCAGGAAGGCCGGCGACGGCACCTGCGGGCCGTCGTGCAGTGCTGCCTGCGCCTCGGAGTATGCGCCCACGCGTCGCAGGTTCGGCGTGTAGCACGAGCCTGGTGCCGGCTCGAACCGGCACCATGAACACTTGAAAGTCGATGAACGGACCGCAGGCCATTGCCCGGGGAATCGTGCGATCGCCTGCGGCGCCGCCGAGCATCAGCGGCACGACGACCGTCATCGCCGCCACCCGGACCCACGCCCGCCACACGGTCGTCACCAACGGCCTCTCAGCCCCCGTGTCTGGCAAGCGCGCCAACGCTGCGCGCCGTGATGGCGTCTGGCCCGCGCCAAATGTAGGTTGTCGACGCCGCTGGCAGGCGTCGCCACGGCTCGTCGGTCGAGAGGCCCTGCGCGGAGACGCAGGCGTTCACCGGCCAGCGGCGATCCTCTTGAAGTCTGGTGATGATGCGAGGCGCATCGGGCCCCATCTGAAACAGCATCGGGACGATCTCGTCCACAACGCCGGCCTCGATCCACGGATCGTCGGTGCACCAGGACGCCAGCGCGGTCATCGAGACGCGCAGCGGAGGGCGCACGCGCACCTCGCGCGGCAGCGCCGAATAGAAGGGCCGCTCGGAGAGCCGCGCGTCAAAATCGATCTGCACCGCTGTGGCTCGCGGCATTCGCGCGGCATCGGCGATCTCGGTGGCGACTCGTGGCACCAGCGCGAGATCGGTGGCGTTGTGATCGGTCTCGACACGGACCACGGCAGTGAGCCGCGTATCCGGCGCGACTCGCAGCGGCTGTCGCCGCCGCTCCACATCAACGCGTCCGGCGCGAATGGCGACCGTGCGTTCGAGCAGCGCCACACCGACACCGGACCCTGCGAGCCAACGCAGGTCGTCGGGACGTTCCCACGCCCAGAGTGTGAGGTTGCCGGCGATGAGCGGAGGCAGGGCATCGCCGCGCGAGAAGGCGAGCAGGATCAGTGACGCGACGAGCGTGCGCACACCGACAGGATACGGGAAAGCCCGCCTTCGCCCGCCTTCGCCGCTACGCGGCTTTGGCGAGGCAAGCGAGCAAGGAATTACGATCGCCAGCGAGCAAGGTATTACGATCGCCGTGGGCGATGAACTTGTTTACCTGGCCGAAGCTCGCCGAAGGCGAGCGAAGGCTGGTGGAGCCGGGCGGAATTGCACCGCCGTCCGAAAGAACGTCCCCGCGGGATTCTACGTGCGTAGCAGCGTCTGATGTCTCGTCCCGGGCGTGTAGACGCTACACAAACCGACCAGGACCAGCTCCGAAGCGTCTCGCCACCACCGTCCGGAGCCACCGGTGGTCGCCAGCCCGCTAAAATGGCATTCCGTTCAAGGCCGCGGGCTGCCCGGAGGGAACGTCGCGGTTATTTAAGCCGCGAGTGCAAGCTGCTGATTGGCAGTTGACGTTGTTTCCATCTGTTTAGCGAGCAAGATGGTCCTCGGCACGCCTCCCGTGTCTCTGTTCCCCCGTCGAAGCTGATTCGGCCCCACGTTGGAGTGCTGACACGCGCTGCGACGTGGCGACGTCAATCGCCAGCCACAGCAGTCTATGATGGTACGACGGATCGGACAGCGAGTCAAATCGTTGAAGGACCGTAGTTTAGGTCCTGGCTGAGCTGCCTTGACTTCCGCGGATCGCGACCTCGATAATCGACACGAGTCCACGTCTCAAACGGCCGATATTGAGAGCATGACCGACGATCCGATTCAGGCGCTCGTAAGCGGAATGCTCGACCGCGTCCGCGGCCAGTTGCATCAGGAGGTCACTGGCCTGGTGGAAGAGATACACGCCCACTCGTCGGAGGAGCGCGAGCTGGCGGCCCAGGCGGCTCGGGTCGAGGCCGAATCGGCGGCCGCGGCGCTGGCCTCTGCGGCCATTGCCGCGGAGCGGACGGCCTTCGAGCAACGGCTGACGGCTGCCCGTCTCGAGGCGCGCCAACAGGCGCTGGCCGAGGCGGCTGGCGACGAGCGCGTCGCCGACCTGGCGCGCGCCGACCGCCTGCTGGCGTCGGTGCGCGCGCTTGATGACGCTCGGTCGCTGAGCGACGCCCTCGACGCGCTCGCCCACGCCGCTCATCTCGAGGCCGGCCGCGCCGTCGTGTTGCTCGTGCGCGGCGACCAGTTGCACGGGTGGGCGCAGGCGGGCTTCGACGACATCGTGCCCGATGCGCGGCTGCTGGTGCTTCCGCTGGCCGAGGCTGGTTTGCTGGCCGCCGCTGTGTCCACGGGCGCGCCCGCGTCCTCGACGGCCGCCGACGGCTCGCCGGCGGCGCCGGCGCCGCTTGCGCTCGACAGCGCCGATCGACAGGGCATCGCCGCGCCCCTCACGGTCGACGGCCGCGTGGTCGCCGTCGTCTACGCTGACGATGGCGGCGAAGCGAGGCGTGAAGTGCCAAGCGCGTGGCCCGAACACGTCGAGCTGCTGGCGCGCCATGCGTCGCGGTGTTTCGAGGCCCTGACGGCGCGACAATCCGTGCGCGCGCAAACCGACGGCGTCGTCGCGGGGCGCGATGGCGCGCAACACGACGAGTCGGCGCGGCGGTACGCGCGGTTGCTGGTGTCCGAGATCAAGCTCTATCACGAGACCGTGGTGGACGAAGGTCGCCGCAACGCCGACCTGCGGACGCGGCTGGGCGCGCAAATCGCACGCGCGCGTCAGCTCTACGAAGACCGCGTGCCGCCGCGGGTGCGCACGCAGTCGGATTTCTTCGAGGCCGAATTGATCCGTACCCTGGCCGATGGCGATGCGGCGCTGCTGGGGCAGGCCTCGTGATCAAGGACGCGCGCCGCGCGGCGCTTGGATTCACGACGGCCGCCCTTCTGGCCTCGGGCGTGCCCACGCTGACCGCGCAAGGCGCGGACCCCGCCACCGCGCTGACGCTGACGTCCACGGCGCATCCGCCGCTGCCCGCGGACCCCGACGACGTCTGGATCGCCCCGCAGGCCTCGGCGCGTGCGGCCGGCTCGGCGCTCACGCGCGGGGTCGCCGAGCTGACGGCCGGTCGCGCCGAGGCGGCCCTGCCGTTGCTGTCACAGCCGGCCGCCGATCCCGCACTACGTGACTATCAGCAGTACTACCGGGCGCTGGCGCTGACGCGCGCCGGGCGCACCGGCGAGGCGCGCGAGGCCTGGGATGCGCTCACCTCCGATACCCCCGCCGGTGCGGTGGGTGACGCCGTGCGTCTGCGCGCTGGCGAGTTCGCCGAAGCGTCGGGCAACCCAAAAGGCGCCGTCATCCAGTACGAGGCGCTGGCGCGTGGCACGACCGCCGCGCCCGACGACCTGCTGCTGCGGGTCGGCCGGGCCCGGCTGGCCGCCGGCGACCGTGCCGGGGCGGTCGACGCGTTCACCCGCCTGTACGAGGGCTATCCGCTGAGCGACTTGGCGCCGACAGCGGCGGCGCAGCTGACCGATCTTGACGCGTGGGCCACGCTCGAGAAGGGATCAGCGCGCTATGGCACGGAACTCACGCGCGCCGAGCGTTTGTTCGCCGCGCGCCGCTACGCGCAGGCGCGCGCTGCCTTCGAGGCGCTGCTGCCAGTCTCCGCGTCCGACGACGAACTGGTGTCGCTTCGCCTGGCCGAATGCGACCACTACCTCAAACGCTACGACGCGGCCCGCACGGCGCTCCTGCCGTGGCTCGACCGCGCCTCACGGCGTGCCGAGGCCCGGTTCTTCCACCTCACCGCGACGCGCGAGCTGGGCGAGCACGCCGAGT
>JAENWD010000400.1 GCA_016650245.1 Vicinamibacteria bacterium | reverse complement strand
TAGTGCCGCTCGGCCGGGTAGTCGCGGACGAACCCGTTGCCGCCGTGGATCTGCACGTTCTCGTCGAGCACGAAGTCCAGCACTTCGCTGCCAGCGATTTTGGCAATCGAGGCCTCGACGGCAAACTCCTCCAGCGCGGCCTGCAGCGCCAGATGGCGCTCGCCGGCGGCGGCCGCCATGTGCTGGTCGATCAGCCCGGCCGTGCGATACATCAGTGCCTCGAGCGCGTAGGTGCGCGCCGTCATCTCCGAGCTTGTGACGGATGGCGCCGAAGCTGGCAATCGGCTGGCCGAACTGCCGGCGGCTGGCCGCGTACTTCGCCGACTCGCCGATGGCGGTCTTGCATCCCCCCGTGCACATCGCGCCCAGCTTGAACCGGCCGAAGTTGAGCACGTTGAAGGCCACCTTGTGACCCTTGCCGATCTCGCCGAGCAGGTTGGCGGCCGGCACCGCGACGTCTTGCAGGATGATCGGCGTCGTCGACGAGCCGTGCAGGCCCATCTTGTGCTCTTCCTTCCCGCTGGTGACGCCGCCAAACGCGCGCTCGACGATGAAGGCCGAGAAGTGTTCGCCGTCGACCTTGGCAAAGACGATGACGACATCGGCAAAGCCACCGTTGGTGATCCACATCTTTTCGCCCGTCAGCCTGAAGCTGCCGTCGGGTTGGCGCATGGCCTTTGCGCGGGCCCCGAGCGCGTCGGATCCCGACCCGGACTCGCTGAGCGCGTAGGCGCCAACCAGCTCGCCCGACACCAGCTTTGGCAGGTACCGGTGCTTCTGGTCGTCGGTGCCAAACATCAGGATGGGCAGGATGCAGAGGTTCGCTTGGGCGCCGTAGGTGGCGCCAAACGACGCCGATCGGGCGATGTGTTCCGAGACGACCAGCGACGAGACCTTGTCGAGCTCGACGCCGCCGTACGCCTCTGGCACGTTGACGCCCAGCAGGCCCAGCTCGCCGCATCGGCGCAGCAGGGCGCGGGCGAGGTCCCAGTCCTTCTGTTCGAGACGCTCGATGGCCGGCACCACCTCGGCCGAGGCGAACTCCTCGGTCGTCTGCGCGATGAGGCGGTGGTCTTCCGTCATCCGCTCGGGCGTGAACGTGCCCTCGGCCGTCGTCGACTCGATCAGCCAGGCTCCGCCGCGTGTCGCAGTCGCTGTCGTCATGTGTAACTCCGGAGACTCGTAACTCGTAGTTCGTCGTTCGTAACTAGAGGCGCTCGAATATCCCCGCTGCCCCCATCCCGCCGCCGACGCACATCGTCACCAGGCCGTACCGGGAGCCACGGCGCCGCATCTCGTAGAGGAGCGAGGTCGTCAGCTTCGCGCCCGTGCAGCCCAGCGGATGGCCCAGTGCGATGGCGCCGCCGTTGACGTTGAGTTTGTCCGGGTCGATGGGCAGTTCGGCGAGGCATGCCAGCACCTGCGCCGCAAACGCCTCGTTGAGCTCGATCAGGTCGATGTCGTCCATCGTCAGGCCGGCCGATTTCAGCGCCTTGTGAATCGCTGGCACCGGCCCGATCCCGAAGCGCTCGGGCTCGACGCCGGCCGTCTGATACGTGACAAACCGCGCCAGCGGCGCCAGGCCGAGTGTCTTCGCGCGGTCGGCTTCCATCACCAGCAACGCGGACGCACCGTCGCTCATCTGCGACGAGTTGCCCGCCGTCACGGTGCCCGCCACGTGGAATGCGGGTCGCAGTTTGGCCAGTGCTTCAGACGAGGTGTCGCGGCGCGGCCCCTCGTCGACGGCGAAGATCACAGTACGAGTGGCGGGCGCGCCATTGCCGGCGGTCGGGTCGGCCAGATGGACCGTCAGAGGCACGATCTCGTCGGCGAACCGACCGGCCTCGATGGCGGCAACGGCGCGTTGATGGCTCCGTAACGCGTAATCGTCTTGTGCCTGCCTGGAGATCTTCGACTCGCGCGCGTGGTTCTCGGCAACCAGACCTGTCGTAAGGTACACATCCGGGTAGCTGTCGACTAGCGCCGGGTTCGGCGCGATCTTGTGGCCGCCCATGGGCACCAGGCTCATCGTCTCGGTGCCGCCGGCGATGATCGCCGTCGAGGCGCCGCACATGATCCGCTCGGCGGCGTAGGCGATGGCCTGCAGACCGGACGAGCAGAACCGGTTGACGGTGACCGCCGACGCGGTCACGGGCACGCCGGCTCGCAGGCTGGCAATGCGGGCCACGTTCATGCCCTGCTCCGCCTCTGGCATCGCGCAGCCCAGGATGACGTCGTCGATCTCGGCCGGGTCGAACTGGCTGGCGCGAGCAAGCGCCGCCTGAATCGCCGCGGCCGCCATGTCGTCTGGCCGGGTCGTGCGCAGGGTGCCCGACGGTGCCTTGCCAATGGCGGTTCGCACCGCCGAAACGATGACTGCGTCTTTCATCACGTTCTCCACACTTCAGCCATTGCAAGAACTGCGACGATGGCACGGCTTGCGGCCCGACCCCGATGAGTGTGCGGGGCTAAAGCCCTGCCGTCACGATTACGCCGCTCAATTCGTCGGCGTCTCGAACTCTGACAGCAGATCCTCCACCGCGTCGCCGACTTCCGAGACCTTGCCGTCGAACAGGTGATCGGCGCCGTCGATCACGGCCAGTTCCTTGGGCTCCAGCAACTGCCCGTAGAACTCGTACATCGCCTTGAGCGGGAATAGCTCGTCACGCTCGCCGTGAATCATGAACTTGGGCTTCGTGCTGGCCTTGAGCGCCGAGAAGTCGTACATCGCGATAGCCGGTGCGATGCCAATCAGCACCGACACTCGGTTGTCGAGCGCGCCTTCGGTGAGCGAGATCCAGGCGCCGAAGGAGAACCCGGCGGTCCACAGTTCGCTGCCCGGATAGCGCGCTGCCATGTACTCGAGGCCGGCGCGAAAGTCCTCGCGTTCGCCACGGCCCTCGTCCCACGTGCCCTCGCTCGTGCCCGCACCGCGAAAGTTGAACCGCAGCACCGCGCAGCCGAGGCCGGAAAGTGCCTTGGTTGCCCAATACACCGCCTTGGTGTGCATCGTCCCGCCGTGCTGCGGGTGCGGGTGCGCAAACACGACGGCCGCCCGGGGCTGCGTGCCGCCGGCAAGCCCAGGCTCGTCGAGAAGCGCTTCGAGCCGTCCGGCGGGTCCACGAAGGTCGTACAACCGAATCTGCGCCATCTATCCGACCATCCGGGAAGAGCGCACCGTGTCGCGGCTGGGCGCGGTACGCGAGACAAACGCGGAGACGATGGACGCAAACTCGATTGGACGCGTCACCGTTCCCATGTGGCCCGTGCGATCGAGCACCACGTGCTCGGTGCCGGGCAGGCAATCGAGGTAGCGCCGCGTGAGCTGGACGGGCACCGTGCGATCCAGGCCAGGCTCTCCGGTGATGGCCAGGGCCGGCGCGCGCACATGTCGGGCATCGGCGATGAAATCGACGGTGTCGATCAATTCCATGCGCCGCGTCATGTGCCGTGGCGACACCGGCGCTGCCATCACACGCAGCGCCTGCGGCACCATGCTGAGGCGCGCACGAAAGGTCGGCAGCGCCGCGCGAAGCTCCGGAGCTGCGCGATGTGCGGACGTGAGCGCGAATACCGGCAGCAGCAGCGTCGGGGCGCGCCGGTAGAAGTTGTACCGTTGATCGGCTTGGTAGTCCGGCGGCAGCGCCGAGGCCAGCACCAGATGACGCACGCGCTGTGGCCGCAGCGCCGCGTAGCGCAACGCGATCAGCCCGCCATACGACACGCCGCAGACGTCGGCCGACTCGATACCGGCTTGCTCCAGCATCCGGTCAATCTGCACGATGAAATTGTCGAAGCCGAGCCGCTCGTCAAACGGCACACGGCTACCCCAGTCGCCGGCCAGCGTGAAGCTGAGCACCCGAAATGTGCGCGCCAGCGCCTTCACGGTCGGACGCATCCACTCCCAGCGGCCCTGCAGGCCGGGGATGAGCACGAGCGGCGGACCGTTACCGATATCGATCATGTCGCCTTCAGCCTTCAGCCTTCAGCCTTCAGCCTTCAGCCGTCAGCCTTCGGCCTTCGGGACAATCTGCGGAATCCCTGAGGGCTGAAGGCCGAAGGCCGAGGACTAGTTCCTCAGAGTCTTCCCCGTCTTCAACGTGTGCGCGATTCTCTCGAGCGTCTTCCGCTCGCCACAGAGGCTGACAAACGCCTCGCGTTCCAGATCGAGCAGATGCTGTTCGCTCACCGTCGTCGCATGCGGCAGCGCGCCGCCGCTGAGGATGCCGGCAAGCTTTCGCCCGATGAGCGCGTCGTGATCGCTGATGCGCCCGGCGCGCCACGCCAGGTGGACGCCGAGAGTGAGGGCCGCCCGGACGCCGTCGCCGCCAACGCGGATCGCGGGCCGCGGCTGCGGCGCCTGATAACCCTCGCGTACTCGTTCCAGCGCCTTCTGTTTGGCGTCCCACAGCAGCCGGTCGCGGTTCATCGAGACGCCGTCCACGCCGCGCAGGTACCCGATGCTGCGCGCGTCGGCGGCGCTGGTGGCGACCTTCGCAAACCCGATCGTCTCGAACACACGCTGGCTGGCGGGTAGCAGATCGGCCTGGGGCGCCAAAGCCTCGGACGCGCGAGCCAGCAATTCCTTGGTGCCCCCGCCCGCAGGGATCAGGCCGACGCCGACCTCCACCAGGCCGATGTAGGTCTCGGCCGCCGCCTGCACGCGGTCGCCGTGCAGCGCCACTTCACAGCCCCCGCCCAGCGCGAGGCCCGCCGGAGCGACCACCACCGGCACCTTCGCGAAGCGCAGCGCGCTGGTCGCGCCCTGGAAGGCGCGGACCATCAGGTCGATCTCGTCCCAGTTGCCTTCCTGCGCTTCCAGCAGCAGCAACATCACGTTTGCGCCCGCCGAGAAGTTCGGCGCGTCGTTGCCGACGACCAGCGCCTGGAAGTTCCGCTCGGCCTCGGCGACACCGGCGTTGATCATCTGGATCGTGTCGCCGCCGATCGCGTTCATCTTCGAGTGGAACTCGACGGCCAGCACGCCATCGCCAAAATCCACCAGGCTGGCGCCGGCGTTGCGCCTGACGACGCGCTCGCGCTCTTTCGCCGAGCGCAGGATCTGCAGGTCCGGGCCCGCGGGAGGCACGGTGCCCTGGCGGATGCGCTTGCTGCCCGACGACATCGCCTCTGCGAGTAGAGGCGGCACCTCCGCGTCCGGGCCGGCCGAGCGCCGCCACGCCTCGACCACGTCAGTGACGCCGATGGCGTCGATGAGCTCGAACGGACCCAGCTCCCAGCCGAAGCCCCACTGAAGCACGCGATCGACGTCGTCGATCGAATGGGCGATCTCGGGCGAGACTTTGGCGGTGTAGACGAGCGTTGGGGCGAGAGTTCGCCGCAGGAACTCGCCGACTCTATCGGATCCGCCAAAGAGCGTGCGCACGCGTTCCCGTATGTCGTCGATCGACCTGGCGGCTTCCAGCGCGCCAAGCTTCACCGGCTGCGCCGGCCGATACTCGAACGTCGCGGGATCGAGGGCGAGAATCTCCGACTCACCGGCCGCGTTTCTGACGCGCTTGTAGAAGCCCTGCCCGGCCTTCTCGCCGACCCAGCCCTTCTCAATCAATCGCGCCAGAAGTGGCGGCACCGAGAAGGCGTTGCGCGTGCCCTCGGGCAACCGGTCGTACAGATTGCGAACGACCAGCGCCAGCACGTCGAGGCCCGCGATGTCCATCGTCCGAAACGTCGCGCTCTTCGGACGCCCGAGGGCCGGCCCGGTGATCGCGTCGATCTCCTCGACGCTGTAGCCGCCCTCGGCCAGCACATCGATCATCCGCATCACGCCGTAGAGCGCGATGTGGTTGGCGATGAAGTTCGGCGTGTCCTTCGCGATGACGACGCCTTTGCCAAGCCGATGGTCGGCAATCCAACTCACCGCCTCGATGACACCCGCGTCGGTGTCTGGTGTAGGGATCACTTCGAGCAGACGCAGGTAGCGTGGCGGGTTGAAGAAGTGGGTGCCCAGCCAGTGCCGGCGGAAGTCCTCGGAACGGCCCTCGGCGAGCGCCGCAATGGGAATGCCCGAGGTATTCGAGCTGACGATCGACCCGGGGCGCCGCGCCGCGTCTACCCGCGCCAGCAGGTCGCGCTTGATCTCCAGGCGCTCGACGACGGCCTCGAGGATCCAGTCGGCCTCACGGATTCGTTCGAGGTCGGTGTCGAAGCCACCGGTACGGATGAGCGCGAGCGCGTCGGGTCCGAACAGCGGGTCCGGCTTCAGCTTGCGCGCGCGGTCCAGTCCCTCGCGGGCAGTTTTGGCATCCAGGTCGAGCAGGAGGGAGGGCACCCCGGCGTTGGCGAAGTGCGCCGCGATCTGGGCACCCATGGTGCCCGCGCCCAACACGGCGACCGTCGAGACCCGTGGTACGCGGGAGGCGACCACCGGAGCGGAGGAGGCAGATGCATGCGTCATGGCAGTGAGGTCCGGCGAGCCTTGCGAGGCGCGTCTGCCGCGCCCAGGCCCGTCACGAAGAGGTCGATGACGGCGTCGGCGTCCGACGCCAGGTCGTACTTGCGATCGGAGAGCACCCAGTTGGTCGCCATCTCGTCGAGCGCGCCGAAGAGCATCTTGGCCACAAGCGTCGGGCTGGGGTGACGGCGGAACCGGCCCTGCTTCTGCCCGTCGGTGATGACGTCGCGGATGATGCCCAGGTACTCGCGCAGACCGGTGGCTGAAAAGCGCGCCATGAACTTCGTCGTCTGGCGCAGCTCCACCTGAAAGACGACGGCCAGGTCGCAGTCGGCGCCAAGTCTGGCCAGGTGGAGGCGCGCAATGCGGCGAAGGCGCGCCTCGGGGTCGGTTACGGCTGCGAGCGCCTGGCGTCCCTCGGCGATGGCGGAGGCCATGGTCCTCTCGAAGATCGAGATGAGCAGGTCGTCCTTGCTGCGGAAGTAGAGGTAGACCGTCCCGGCGGCGACGCCGGCCTGTCGTGCGACGTCGGCTACCTGCGCCCCGAAGAAGCCGTGCCGCGCAAACACCTGCGTCGCGGCGGCCAGGATGCGGTCGCGCTTGTCGCCGCGCGCGGCGGGGCGCGACGGGCGGACAAGGCGGCGGGTAAGTGCGCGGGCGGTGGCAGGCATTTCGCTGAATGGCTGTTCATTCATAGCGCGGGGCGCTCGACGATGTCAACCGGGTTCCTCGCGCCCGCGATTACGGCCCGCGATGACGCAGATTGGCTCGGATTACGCGGAAAGATGCATCCGCAGATGGCGCAGATTCCGCAGATTCTTCGGCGGGGACCCTCCTGTCGCCAGGCGAACCTCCTGC
>JAENWD010000399.1 GCA_016650245.1 Vicinamibacteria bacterium | reverse complement strand
GCCGCGCAGCTTGGCGACGTGCGTGCGCGGTTCGACGCCGGCTTCCTGCCGCCCAACGACGTGTTGACCGTGGAGACCCGGGTCGCATCGCAGCGCACGCTGCTGATCCAGGCGAAGAACCAGCGCGACGGCGCGCGCGCGGAACTGGCGCGGCTGATGGGAGAGCCCGTGGACGCGACGTTCGACGTGGACGCCGTCCTTGCGGACGCCAACCCGACCCAATCTGACCCAACCCGACCCAACCTGGATCAGCGTGCCGACCGTCAGGCTCTGGCGCTGCGCGTCGAGGCAGCCGAATCGCGGATCGAGGCGGCCCGCGCGGAGACGAAGCCCTCGATCGCGCTGGTCGCGGGCTACGACTACGCCCGGCCGAATCCCAGGATCTTCCCGCGCAAGGATGCCTGGGAAGACTCGTGGGATCTGGGCGTCAACGTCATCTTCACGCTGTGGAATGGCGGGCGCACCGCCGCGCAGGTGGCCGAGGCGCGCCATCAGGCCGAGGCCGCGCGCGAGCGCCTGGCCGAGGCCGACAGTCAGATAGCGCTCGACGTCCGCCAGCGGCAGCTCGATCTCTTGTCGACGCGCTCGCAGGTGGAAACGGCCACCGCCGCCGTTCGGAGTGCCACCGAGGCCCGTCGCGTCGTCGCCGAGCGCTTCACCGCTGGCGTCGCGACGAGCACGGATCTGCTCGATGCCCAGGTGGACCAGCTGCAGGCCGAGCTCGAACGCACCCGTGCGCTGGCCAACGTGAAGCTGACCGAAGCGCGCCTGGCTCGTGCGTTGGGAAACTGAAGACTGCAGGCCGATGACGACCCCCGCCATCACCGTCACCCATCTCACGCGCCGCTTCGGCGACTTCGTCGCCGTCGACGACGTGAGCTTCGACGTGCAGCAAGGCGAGATCTTCGGCTTCCTCGGCGCCAACGGGGCCGGCAAGTCGACGACCATCCGCATGTTGTGCGGCCTGCTGCGGCCTACCAGCGGGACAGCCACGGTCGGCGGTGTCGACGTCGGGCGCGATCCCGAGGCCGTGAAGCTGCGCATCGGCTACATGTCGCAGAAGTTCTCGCTTTACGAGGCGCTAACCGTGGACCAGAACATCCGCTTCTTCGGTGGGGTGTACGGCCTCGAGGGCGAACGTTTCGCGCGTCGCCGCGCCTTCGCGCTCGACATGGCTGGCTTGGTCGGCCGCGAGAAGTCGCTGACAAGAGAGCTGGCCGGCGGATGGCGCCAGCGCCTGGCGCTGGGATGCGCGATCCTCCACGAGCCCCCAATCGTGTTTCTCGATGAACCGACCGGCGGTGTGGACCCGGTGTCGCGTCGGCAGTTCTGGCGCCTCATCGACCACTTGTCGCAGCAGGGCACCACGGTGCTCGTCACCACGCACTACCTCGACGAAGCCGAGCATTGCCATCGCATTGCAGTAATGAACGCCGGCAAGCTCGCGGCGCTCGGGACCACGCGTGAGCTCAAACAGGTGTTCGAAGGCCGGCCCATCATGGAAGTGCAGGCGCCATCGGCCGTGGTCGCCATGCGCGCACTCGACGCGATGCCAGAGGTCGAAAAGACCAGCCTGTTTGGCACCGCAGTGCACGCCGTGCTTCGCTCCCACCAGACCACCGCCGAGCGGGTGACCCGCCAGCTGCTGACGGCCGGCGTTGTGGCGACGTCCGTGATGCCGGTCGAGCCGTCGCTCGAGGACGTCTTCCTCGATCTGGTGGAAAGGACGAGCGCATGAGAAAGGCGCTCGCGGTGGGGATCAAGGAGTTCCGGCAGATTCGCAGGGATCGCCGCACGTTGATGATCCTGCTGTTCATCCCGGTGTTCTTCCTGCTGCTGTACGGCTACGCGCTCAACTTCGATATCAAGCACGTCAAGCTGGCCGTCGAAGACCGTGACTTGTCGCCCGAGAGCCGCCGCCTCGTATCGGCCTTCGTCAACTCCGGGTACTTCGACCAGGTGGCGTCGGTGACGATCGAGCAGGAGATCGTCGATCTGATGGACCGCGATCACATCCGCGCCGCGCTCATCATCCCGCGCGGCCTGGGCCGTGATGTGCGGCGTGGCGTGCCCGTCAGCGTCGAGGTCATCATCAACGGCGAGAACGCCAACACGGCCACCACCGTGATGGGCTACGCCTCGGCGGTGATCACCACCGAGTCGGCACGCTACCAGATGGCGGCGCCCGGTTCACCGGCCCCGTTCGTGCAGCTCGAACCCAGAGTCTGGTACAACCCCGACCTGCGCAGCTCGCTCTTCCTGGTGCCAGGGTTACTGGCCTACATCGGCATGATCACCGCCGTCGTCTCCACTGCGCTAGCTGTCGTGCGCGAGAAAGAGCGCGGGACGATGGAGCAGGTACGCATGGCGCCGATCGGCACGCTGCCATTCATCGTGGGCAAGAGCCTGCCGTATTTCGTGGTGTCGATGACGGCGGCCGTCGGCGTCGTGCTGGCGTCGATGGTGTTGTTCGACCTGCCCGTGCGCGGGTCGTGGTGGCTGCTGCTGCTGGCGATGGGGCTGTACCTGTTCGGCGCGCTCGCCATGGGGCTGTTCATTTCGACCGTCGCGGAAAGTCAGCAGGTGGCGTTCCAGATCGCGCTGCTGTCGTCGTTTCTGCCGACGATGATGCTCTCGGGGTTCATCTTTCCGATCGCGAGCATGCCGACGGTCCTGCAGATTGTCACGTACGTGGTGCCGGCCAGGTACTTTCTGGTCGCGCTGCGGGGCGTGCTGTTGAAAGGCAGCGGCTTTCTTGCCGTGGCCGACTCGCTCGCCGCCCTGATGCTGTTTGCCGTGATCGTCACCAGCCTCGCCACAATCCGGCTGCGACGGGAGTGGGCCTGACATGCGACGCCTGTGGTACGTGATGTGGAAGGAGCTACTGGAGCTGCGTCAGGACCCGCGGCTGTTTGGGGTGATCTTCATCGCCCCGGTCGTGCAGCTGACGATGCTGGGCTATGCGGCGACCACCGACGTGCGCGACGTGCCCATCGTCATCGTCGACCAGGACCGGTCCGCGCGCAGCCGCGAGCTCATCGCCCGTTTCGACGCCTCGCCGTACTTCACCGTGGTGGGTACCGCCAACAACCTCAACGACATCGACCCGTGGCTCGAACGGGGCCGCGCCTGGATGGCGCTGGCTATTCCCGGCGACTACCGCGACAGTCTCGGCAACGGCAGACCGGCCACGGTGCAGGTGGTGGCCGACGGCACCGACTCGAACTCTGCCGGCGTCGCGCTTGGCTACGCGGCCAACCTGGTCGCCGCCTACAACCAGGAGCTGGCACAGCGGCAGGCGACCTCTGTCGGCCGCACGCTGCCGCCCCGGCCCATCGAGGCGCGGATCCGCGTCTGGTTCAACCCGCAGCTCGAAAGCCGCGATTTCATGATTCCCGGCATCGTTGCTCTGCTGCTGCTGGTCATCACGACGAACCTGTCATCGATGGCCATCGTGCGCGAGAAAGAGCTGGGCACGCTCGAGCAACTCAACGTCACGCCGATCACCCGCTGGCAGCTGATCCTCGGCAAGCTGCTGCCGTACGGGCTCATCGGGTTGATCGACGTGGTCGTCGTCTCGCTGGCCGCGGTCCTGTGGTTCGAGATCCCCCTGCTTGGCAGCAAGTGGCTGCTGTTTGGCACCAGCGCCATCTATCTGCTGACGACGCTGGGGCTGGGGCTGTTCATCTCGACGATCTCGAACACGCAGCAGCAGGCGATGATGACGGCGACGTTCTTCTTCCTGACGCCGATGCTGTACCTGTCGGGGTTCATCTTCCCGATCGAGAACATGCCGGCCATCATCCAGCCGATTACGTACCTGATTCCGCTGCGCTACTTCATCGTGATCGTGCGCGGCATCTTCCTCAAGGGTGTCGGCGTCGCGGTGCTGTGGCCACAGATACTGGCCCTGCTGACGTGGGGCCTGGTGATTGTGGCGCTTGCCGTCGCGCGATCGCGCAAGACTCTCGCGTAGAGCTGACAAACGCACTTGCGGCACTCCAGCGAGACCGAGTAGAACACATACCATGCGCACGACGATCCTGCTCGCCGTCGTCCTTGTCAGTGCTCTGGACGCTCAGCAAGCACCCGCCAACCGCGTCGTCGCGGAGAACGCGCGGGCTGGTACCACCGACTGGCTTCTCACCAGGGTCGAGCCCGTAGCCGTCAACGTGCGCGACGACCGGTATCAACGCCAGCGATCGATTGAAGGCTATGTCTCGCACGCCAGCATTCGCGCCGGCGAGACGCTCACGGGATTTGTCAGCACCCACCCCGCCGCGCCTTATCGGGTCGAGGTGTACCGGATGGGCTGGTACGGCGGGAAGGGCGGCCGCATGATGACCAGGCTGGGCACCCGGCAGGGTGTGACCCAGCCAGAGCCCGTCGAAAGTGACAAGCAGTTGATGGAAGCGCGCTGGCGCCCCTCGTTTGAGATCGTCATTCCAACCGACTGGCTGAGCGGCGTGTATCTCGGCAAGCTGACCAACGAGCAGTCCGGAAACCAGAGTTACGTCATCTGGGTAGTCCGCGACGACCGCAAGGCCGACCTGATGTTTCAGGTGTCCGACTTGACCTGGCAGGCGTACAACCGCTGGCCCGCGTGGCGATCCCTCTATGACTGGAAGCAGGATCGATGGCACACGACGCCGGGCGCGAAGGTCAGCTTCGATCGGCCGTACACGTTCTACTACAACATGCTGCCGGCAACCCTGTCGACGCTCAGCAACGGCTCCGGAGAGTTCCTGCTGTGGGAGTTTCCGCTCGCCTTCTGGCTCGAGCAGCACGGCTACGACGTCACCTACGTCTCAAACGTCGACACCCATCGAGACGGTGACGGCCTGCTGCGTGTGAAGGGGTTTCTCTCGGTCGGACACGACGAGTACTGGACTCGCACGATGGTGGACAACGTCGCGCGCGCCCGCGATCGCGGCGTCAGCCTGGGCTTCCTCAGCGGCAACTCGGTGGACGGCGAGATCGTCCTCGAGCCGTCGACCACCGGCCAGCCGCATCGTGTCTTCGGCCGATTCGAAGGGCGCGGCGACGACGACGACATGTCGGACGAACAGCAACTGATGGGGTCGTCTTCGTACGGCGTGGGCCTCGGCGACTGGGTCGTCACGGCGCCAGAGCACTGGCTGTTTGCCGGCACCGCCATGAAGGCGGGCGACCGTGTGCCAGGCCTTGTGGGCTGGGAGTATCACGGGCCCCCGCTCAAAGACGACCCGACGCTGGTGGTCGTGGCCACGGCCAAAGTCCTCTCGATGGGTGGCGCCGAGCAGAAGCCCGAGTTTGCTGCCGTCGTCTACGACGGTCCAAAGGGCAACGTCGTCTTCAACGCCGGTACATGCTGGTGGAGCATGGTGCTGTCGTCGCCGCCAGGGTTCGTCAATCCACCGGGCAGGGATTTCACCCGCGACGACCCCCGCGTGCAGCAGATCACGAAGAACCTGCTCGCGCGCATGATCGGTCTGCCCTGACCTGACGTAGCGCGTCGGCCGGTTCGGTTCATAATGGCGCGCATGAAACTCCAAGGAAAACGCGCGCTGGTTACGGCCGGCGCGCAGGGCATCGGCTTGTCGATCAGCCGTGGACTGGCCGCTGCCGGTTGCGACGTCTTCGTGCACTACCGATCGAGTCGCGAGGCGGCCGAGGCGCTGTGCGCTGAATTGAACGCCAGCGGGGTGCGCTCGGCCTGCACCAGCGGCGATCTCACGGACGCGGCCGAATGCCGACGAGTGGTCAAGGACGCCGCGGCCTTTCTAGTCGGACTCGACGTGCTCGTCAACAATGCCGGGTCCCTCGTCGCCCGCCGGAAATTCGACGATGCTGACGACGCGTTCTGGGCCGAGGTGATGCGGCTGAACCTCGACAGCGCCCGGTGGGTGACACACGCCGCTCTTCCGTATCTGGTCGACGCCGGCGCCTCACGCGGCGGCGCCAGCATCGTGAACCTGTCATCGGTCGCGGGCCGCCACGGCGGCGGGCCGGGCGCGATCGCCTACTCGACGGCCAAGGGCGCGATGCTCACGCTCACGCGCGGTCTGGCCTCGGAGTACGCGCCAAGAGGCGTGAGGGTCAACGCGGTGACGCCCGGGCTGATCCTCGGGTCGGCGTTCCACGCTCAGCACACGCCAGACGAGCTGCAGCGGAAGATCATCGCCGGCATCCCGCTCGGCCGCGCCGGCACGACCGACGATGTCGCACGCGCCGTCGTGTACCTCGCCAGCGAGTTCGACGGCTTCATCACCGGCGCGACGCTTGACATCAACGGCGGCGTGTATTTGATGTAACGGGTTGATCAGGTTGATCAGGTTGGGTCGGGTTGGGTCAGGTTGGGTCGGGTTGGGTCAGGTTGAAAGGCGCAGTTGGACGCGCAGGCCGCCCAGTGGCGACGCGCTGAGGGCGATTGTGGCGCCGTAAAGCTCGACGAGGTTTCGCACAATCGCGAGCCCCAGACCCGATCCAGGTCCGGACTCGTCCGCCCGGACGCCGCGCTGAAGCACTGCCGCGCGCAGCGCCGGGTCGAGCCCGGGGCCGTCGTCGTCGATCGTGACGACAGCCACATTGTCGAACGAGGCCGCCGCCACAGCCACGCGCGATCTCGCAAACCGGCACGCGTTGTCGAGGATGTTTCCAAGCATCTCGTCGATGTCCTCCCGCCGCCCCTGCACGAGCAGGGCACGGTCCACCGACACGTCAATCGTCAGCTGACGATCGGCATGGAGACGGGTAAGCGCGCGAACCAGCCCTTCCACGGACTCGCGAACAGCGCATTGCTGGCCTGCCGCTCTTCCTGAGGCAGCGCGCGCGTGTGCGAGGTGATAGTCGACCTGCCGTCGCATACGGTCCACCTGTTGATGGACCGATTCGGCGACCTCGCCGGCACCGGCTGCCGCCGCCCGGTCGGCTTCGTGTGCGATGACGGCCAGCGGCGTCTTCAGGCCGTGAGCAAGATCGCCAGCCTTGGCGATGGCGCGCTCCACGGCCCGATCGCGCTGTTCGAGCAGCGTATTGAGGTCGTCAACCAGCGGCTGCACCTCTGACGGGTACGCGCCTTCGAGCCTGCGCGCCTCGCCGGTGTGCAGCGCTCCGAGGTTGCGGCGAAGGGCATCGACAGCCGACAAACCGCGTCGCACTTGCAGGAAGCCGATAACCATGCACGCGCAGGCAACGACGACGGGCAGGTAGCCCTCCAGCGCGCGGTGGACGCGAATCGGGGCCCGGGGATGCACGGTCATCACACGGGTGAGCGCTACGCTCGACAACACGAGCAGGCCGACGGTCCAGAGCACCGCGCCGATCAGAAGGCGCGCGCGAAGCGAGAGGAGGGACGTCACGGCGAGATCTGGTAACCCATGCCGCGGACCGTCCGGATGAACGAGGCCCCGAGTTTCCTCCGCAGCCGCCCGATGAAGACCTCGACCGTGTTGGACTCGCGATCGGAGTCCTGTGCGTAGATGTGCTCGACGAGTTCGCCGCCCGACACGACACGATCCTGATGGTGCATCAGGTACGCAAGCACGCGAAACTCGTGGCTGGTCAGCTTGACCGCCTCGTCCTGGAGCGTCACGCGGCCGTTGCGCGGGTCCAGGGCCACCGGACCGGCGATGAGCAGCGCCTGCGTGTGGCCGCTGGCGCGCCGGATCAGCGCGCGAAGCCGTGCGAGTACCTCCTCGATTCGGAACGGCTTTGCCATGTAGTCGTCGGCGCCGCCGTCGATGCCCTGCACCTTCTCGTGCCAGCTGCTGCGTGCTGTCAGCACCAGGATGGGGGTCGCAATGCCTGCGCTCCGCCACGCGGCCAGCAGCGTCAAGCCGTCAACGTGAGGCAGGCCCAGGTCGAGCACGATCGCGTCGTACGATTCGGTGCGGACCAGGAAGTCGGCGCGATCGCCGTCGGCTGCGGCGTCGGTGGCATAGCCCGCACCGCCAAGGGCGTGGGACAGCTGCCGTGACAGCGTCGGCTCGTCTTCGACGATGAGGACTCGCACCAGGGTGCCCACACCGTTATACCGCACGCGCGCCTGAACGCACGCTGAACGGGCGATTCAGGTGGGGTTCAGCGGCGAGCGCGTAGGGTTGGCCCATGACATCCTACGACTTCGGTTACACCTGGGTCTGGACACACGGCCACCTCGTGCCGTTGGTAGCGTTTGCTGTGCTGGTTGCCCTGGCAGTGTGGCGCAGGTGGTCGCGCTGGCTGGCGGGTGTGTTTACGGTGTTGGCTCTGTGGGCCGCCGCCAGCTTTGCGATCACCCAGCACGTCCTGCGCGCGAACATGCCGCTCGAACTGCCGACCGCCTCGTTTCTTCACGAAGGAACCGGCCGGGTCCTGGACCTGGGCGCGGGTTCGGGTCGATCGACGCTGATGGTGCTGCAGGCCCGACCGGCGGCGCACGTGACGGCCGTCGACATCTACCGCGGATACTTCGGGATCGACGACAACACTCCGGCGCGCATCATGGCCAACGCTCGCGTGGCCGGCGTCGATGGCCGGCTCGACGTTCAGACGGCCGACATTCGCGCGCTGCCGTTTGCCGATTCCAGCTACGACGCGGCCGTCAGCGCATTTGCGATCGACCACCTCAATCGCGAGGGCGTGACGAGATCGCTGGCAGAGGTCTCACGGGTCCTGCGACCTGGCGGCGAGTTCCTGCTCATCGTGCTGAACGTCGATGGATGGGTCAAAGTGGCCTATCCCTTGCCACACGGGCACGGGTACTTCAGCCACTCGCCAGGGCCGAACCGTTGGACGTCGGCTCTTGAAGGGGCCGGCTTCGAGGTCGTCGAGCAGGGCACCCGACCGGCGCTTCTCTACGTGCTCGGCAGACGGCGGCCGACGCCATAGGCGTCACCGGCG
>JAENWD010000398.1 GCA_016650245.1 Vicinamibacteria bacterium | reverse complement strand
TGCTCGTCTGCACCGCGGCAGCGGCCCGTGAAGATGGGGGAGGTCGAGCAGGGGCCCGGGACGCTCGAGAGCGTTCGCCGTCAGCTCGAGGGCAACTGGATGCTCGCTGATTACGAGCTGCTCTCAGGTCCCAACGCCGGCAAGCAGCCCGTCGTCGGCCAGCTCAGCTACGACGCCTATGGCAACCTGTCTGTCCTGGCGCGCATCGACCGTGCCGGGCAGGCCCCTGAAGTGATCGAATATTCCGGCCGCGCCGTGATCGACGTGCGCGACGAGACCCTCAAGCTGGACGGCATCGAGTACAAGCGTCGTCCCACGGCGGCAACGCTGCAGGCCGCCGGTCTCGAGGAGCCGCGCCACTATGTGTTCTCGGACGGCACGCTGACCTTGTCGGTGCTGGGCCCGGACGGCAAGCCGACAGCGCACGTGGTCTGGAAGCGTCGAACCAACTAGGTTACGCCGCGCCTTCCAGCGGCGTCACCGGGTCGATGCCGAGCCAGGCGATCGCGCCGACGAAGTAGACGGCGGCAATCACCAGGATGGGGACGTCCCAGTTGCCGCCGGCCGAGTCGAGGATGATGGGGATGGTGTAGGGCGCCAGCAGCCCGCCCACCATGCCCATCATGTTCATGAAGCCGGAGAGCGTGCCGGCGAAGCGCCCGCCCAGATCCATGCAGGCCGTCCACGAGCCGGGCATGCACATGTCGTTGCCGAAGCACGACACGCCCATCGCCAGCATCGCAAAGAGTGGGTTCTCGAAGGTCGTGGCGATCACAAGCATCACGCACGCGATCCCGGAGCCGGCGGTACCCAGGCCACGACGCACGCGTGCCACGCTGCCTGTTCGCCCCACAAGCCACGGCGTGATCTTTCCAGTCAGCCACACGCTGATGCCCGCAAGAAACAGCGGCAGGGCAGCCAGCGCGGCGGCCTGATAGCGGTCGGCTTGCGTCAGTCCGGGTCGACACAACCACGTCACGATGATCCTGCTGGTAGTGCCGCCGCACGCTTTCGAGGATGAACAGATCCGGAATGGCCGTGGCCAGATGCACACACGCTGCGTGCAGTACGGGGCCGCCGCAATTGTGTGGCGCGACCGGCACGTAGGCGGTGCCGGCCAGCGTCGCAATCGCGAGCGCTTCGGTGAGGCCGCCGCACCAGCACGGATCGGGGTTGACACACTGCGCGAGGCCGCGTTCCAGCACCTCGGGGGACTGCCACCGCGTCATCAAACGCTCGCTCAGGACCAGCGGCAGCGAGGTCTCGTCCTTCAGTCGCGCATAGGCATCGAGGTTGTCCTGCGGCAGCGCGTCTTCGAGCCACATCGGGCGATATGGTTCGAGGGCCCTGGCGATGGCCACGGCCGACGGCAGGTTCCAGTAGCCGTCAATCAGCCCTTCATCGGTGTGTACCCGCACCCAGAGCCAGCTGATGGCCCCGGCGTGAACCGTGATCGCGCGGTGAAGGGTCAGCGTCTCGAGCGACGTGATGCGCATGGGCGCGCGCAGCGTTGCAGACGGCAGGGGCCCAAAGTCAAGGTGCTCAACAGGTGCTCACAGGTGCTCACAGGTGCTGTCAGGTGCGGTCAGGTGCGTCGGGTGCGTCAGGTTCATCAGGTTCAAGTAGGATGTGGCGGCGCGGAGGACACGCGAATGCGAAACGCGGGGATGGCACTTGGTGGGGGCGTGCTGGCTTTGATGGCTCTGGTGCGCCTGGGTGCGCAGCCGGCCGGGCCGTTGGTGCTCGCAGTGGCGGTCGACCAGCCGGGCGCGCCCATTGCGTCCACGATGTACGGCATCTTCTTCGAGGACATCAACTTTGCCGCCGATGGCGGCATCTACGCGGAGAAGATCAAGAACCGCTCGTTCGAGTTTCCCGACCCGCTCATGGGCTGGAAACGCGCGGCGGTTGACGGCGCGCGCGGGTCATTCGCCGCGGCCACCGAGGTGCCTCCCAGTCCGGCCAATGCGCGATACCTGCGCATCACCAGCGAGGCGGGCCGGTACGGGGTGACCAACGACGGCTTTCGCGGCATGGGTATCAGGAAGGGCGAGCGCTACACCGTCAGCCTGCTTGCGCGCCGGCGCGGCGACGGGCCGACGTCGCTGGTCGCCCAGTTCGAGGACCCGCGCAATCAGGCCCAGGGCGAGACGTTGCTGAACGGCCTGACCACGAACTGGGCCCGGTACCGCGGCACGATTACCGCGACAGAGACCTCCGGCAGCCGCACGCGATTCCGGGTGCTGGCCGATGGGCCGGGCACCTTCGACATCGACATGGTGTCGGTGTTTCCCGAGGACACCTGGCAGGGGCGCGAGAACGGACTGCGGAGGGATCTGGTGCAGCTGCTGAAGGACATGAAGCCCGGGTTCCTCCGCTTCCCTGGCGGCTGCATCGTCGAGGGCCGTTTTCTCGACGGGCGGTACCAGTGGAAGACGACAATCGGCGATCCTGCCGAGCGGACGCTAATCGTCAACCGGTGGAACGACGAGTTCGCCAACCGCGCGACGCCGGACTACTACCAGTCGTTCGGCCTGGGGTTCTACGAGTACTTCCTGTTGTCGGAGGACCTTGGCGCCGAGCCGTTGCCCATCATCAACTGCGGCATGGCCTGCCAGTACAACTCGGGCGAGTTGGCGCCGCTTGATGCGATCGATCCGTACATTCGCGATGCGCTCGATCTGATCGAGTTTGCCAACGGGCCGGTGACCAGCTCGTGGGGAGCCAAACGTGCCGCGCTCGGCCATCCGGCTCCGTTCAACCTCAAGCTGCTCGGGGTGGGCAACGAACAGTGGGGCCCGCAGTACATCGAGCGGTTCGCGCTCTTCGAGAAGGTCCTCGGTCAGCAGCACCCGGAGATCACGCTCATCGCCAGCGCCGACCCGAATTTCCGCAGCGCCAACTTCTCGTGGCAGTCGGATCGGCTTCGGGAGCTGAATGCGGATTTCATCGACGAGCATTTCTATCAGCCGCCCGACTGGTTCCTCAAGAACGTCGGGCGCTACGACAGCTATCCGCGCACGGGCCCCAGGATCTTCGTCGGCGAGTACGCCGCGCATGTGCCGGCAACGGGCCCGCAGAACATGCGGCCCAGCACGCTGGAGGCGGCGTTGGCCGAGGCCGTTTTCATGACCGGCTTCGAACGAAACGCCGACGTCGTGCGGATGTCGGCCTTCGCGCCGCTGCTGGCCCACGTGGACGCGTGGCAGTGGACGCCGAACCTGATCTGGTTCGACAACCTCCGCTCGTTCGGCACGCCCAGCTACCACGCGCAGCAGATGTTCGGCGCCAACCGCGGCGCCCGTGTGCTCCCGATGACGCTCAACGGCAACGCGGTCAACGGAACCGGCGGCGTGTTCTCGAGCGCCGCGCTGAGCGAAGGGGGCCGCGAGGTCATCGTCAAGCTGGTCAACCCCGGTGGAGATGCACGGGAGGTCGCGATCTCGTTTGGCGGGCGCACCGCCGGCGGAGAGGCGACGTCGACGACGCTCACCGGGGATTCGGCTGGCGAGAACTCGCTGGCGCAGCCGGCGCGCGTCGCACCGACGACCGAGAAGTTTGCCGTCACCGGCACGACTGTCATCCGCGCGCTGCCGGCCCGCTCGCTGACGGTGCTGCGCCTGCCGCTTGCTCCGCGCTGATTGGATTAGGAGAAGGCGCCATCAGATCGTCCTCGAAAACGCTGGGGCGGCCCGTGTCTTTCGACGCAGGTACCGGTCGAAGTGCATGGCGATGTTACGCACGAAGAGCCGGCCGTCCTGGGTCACCTCCAAGCCGTCAGAGTTGATGCGCAGGAGTCCATCGGCGACAGGTCCTCGCACAAGCTCCTCGAGCTCGAGCGCGAAGTACCGTGGCAGGGCCACGCCAAAGCGCTCCCACAGGTCGGCTTGTCGCACGCGGAAGTTGCACATCAGCTCAGTGATGACGAAGCGGCGCAACCGGTCGTCGGCGTCGAGCTGATAGCCGCGTTCGATGGTGAACTCCCCGTAGTCAAGCGCTGCGTAGTACGCGGCGAGCGGCTTGACGTTCTGGGCGAACGCGCCGCTGACGTCGCCGATGGCCGAGACGCCGGCGCCCACCATGTCCGGCGCCGCCCGCGTGGTGTAGCCCATGAAGTTGCGGTGGAGACGGCCGGCCTCTGAAGCTCTGGCCAGCTCGTCGTCGGGCAACGCGAAGTGGTCCATGCCGATCTGGTGGTAGCCGGCGGCGACCAGTCGCTGCATGGCCTCGACGAAGAGCTCGACTTTGGCCTCGGGCCCCGGCAGATCGGCCATCGGCAGGCCCTTTTGATGCGCGCGAATCCACGGCACCAGCGCCAAGGAGTAGACGGCGACCCGATCGGGCCGCATCGCGAGCACGGCGTCGACGGTGGTCCCAAACGACGCGCGTGACTGCAGCGGGAGGCCGTAGATCAGATCGATGTTGATCGAGGCAAATCCCAGCCGGCGCGCGTGATCGAACAGCGCGTGCGTCAGCTCCACTGGCTGCACGCGATTGACGGCCAATTGAACGGCCGGGGCGAAGTCCTGCACGCCCATCGACAGACGGTTGAAGCCGAGTTGGCGCAGCAGATCCAGCTGCTCGAACGTGGTCACGCGCGGGTCGACTTCGATGGCGACTTCACCGTCGGGGTCGATGTCGAAATGCGTGGCGACCGTCTGGTGAAGGTCCGCCATCTGCGTCGCGCTCAGGTACGTCGGCGTGCCGCCACCCCAGTGGTATTGCACGACACGACGACGCCCCGACAGCGCGGCGCCGAGCATGGCCAGCTCGCGCTTCAGGTAGTCGAGGTATCTGCCTGCCACCTCGCGCTTCTTCGTGATGACGACCATGCACCCGCAGAAGGTGCACCGCTGCTCGCAAAACGGCAGATGCAGGTAGAGCGACAGCGGGCGGTCCGCAGAGGCGGCGGCCTCCGACAGGCGGGCGCGGTAGGCGGTGGCGTCAAACCCCGCGTGGAACTCCACCGCCGTGGGGTACGACGTGTAGCGCGGTCCTGGCCGGTCGTACTTCCGTAGCAGGTCGACGGCGACCGCAAAGGCTCCCGACGTCATGCGACCCTCCGCGACGAGCACTCGCGGACCGCGTCGACCAGCACGCGGGCGTGATCGGGCGGCGTCTGCGGCAGGATGCCGTGCCCCAGATTGAAGACATGGCCGATCGGCCCGGCCTGGTCGAGCACCGCTCGGGCCCGTTGCCGGATGAGGGCCGGAGTCCCGAGCAGCACCGCCGGATCGAGGTTGCCTTGGACGGCCAACTCTGGCCCCAGTTGCGCGCGCGCCGGCTCGAGATCCATGCGCCAGTCCAGGCCGACGACCGTCGCGCCGGTGTCACGGCACGCAGGCAGCCAACCGCCGGCGTTGCCGGCGTAGTAGATGCGCGGCACATCCAGGCCAAGCTCGGCAGCGACCTCGGTCACGCGATCAAACACGCGACGCACGTATGGCAACGCGAAAGCCCTGTAATCGGCGGGGCCGAGCAGTCCCGCCCAGGTGTCAAACAACATCGCCGCCTGCGCGCCGGCCCGGACCTGCTCGGCCAGCAGAGAGGCCACCGTCTCGCCGCAACGCGCCAGCAGCGCGTGAGCCGTAGGCGGATCGCTGAAGAGGAGGCCCTTGATGGCGTCAAAGTGCTTCGACCCGCCACCCTCCACCAGATACGTCGCCATGGTGAACGGCGCGCCGGCAAATCCGATGAGCGGAACCGTCTGTGGTAGCGCACATCGCACCAGACGGATTGCCTCGAGCACAAACGGCGTGGCCTCGCGCGCGTCGGGCACGCGCAGCGCAGCCACGTCACCTGCCGAACGCACGGGTCGGGCCAGATGCGGGCCGGGGTTGAACGTGACCTCCACTCCCATCGCGGGGAGGGGCACGAGGATGTCGGAAAAGAGGATGGCCGCGTCCACATCCAGGCGTTGCACGGGCTGTAGGGTGATCTCGCACGCCAGCTCCGGTGTGTGGCAGCAAGTGAGAAAGTCGGCTTTCGCGCGAAGCGCGCGGTACTCGGGAAGGTAGCGCCCGGCCTGCCGCATGATCCAGATCGGCGTGCGCTCGACGGGCTCGCGCCGGCACGCGCGAGCAAACAACGTGTCGCTCACCGCGAGGCCTCCAACGACTCGGCCACGGCTGCAACGGTCTCGGCAATGCCATCCGCAGTGTGGGCGCCCGAGATGAAGTTAGCCTCGAATTGCGATGGCGCCAGGCTGATGCCGCGCGCCAACATCGCGTGAAAGAATCGCCCGTAGCGCGCGCGGTCGGCCGTGGCCGCCGTCTCCCAATTCGTCACGGGGCGCGCCGTGAAGAACAGCGTCCACATCGAGCCGACGCGCGCGACGTGGCACGTCTCACCGAGTCGGGCCATCGCGCCGCGCATACCTGTCTCGAGCGAGTGGCCCAGCGATTCGAGGCGGTCGTAGAGATCGGCGTCGGCGGCAATCGCATCGAGCATCGCCAGGCCCGCGGCCATCGACAGCGGGTTGCCCGACAGAGTTCCGGCCTGATACACAGGTCCCGACGGCGACACCTGCGACATCAGATCGCGGCGCCCCCCGTAGGCGCCAACCGGCAGCCCGCCACCGACGATCTTGCCAAGCGTTGTGAGGTCCGGCGTGACGTGGTAGCGCTGCTGTGCGCCACCGGGCGCGACGCGGAATCCGGTCATCACTTCGTCGAAGATCAGCAGAGCGCCATCCGCCGTGCACAGCTCGCGGAGGTCCTGCAGGAAACCCCACGCCGGCGCGACCACGCCCATGTTGCCGACCACAGGCTCGACGATGACGGCGGCAATCCCGTCGGGGTACGCGGCAAACAACTCCCGCACTGCGCCGGAATCGTTGAACGGCGCCGTCAAGGTGTCGCGCGCCGTCGCGGCCGTCACGCCCGGGCTGTCCGGGGTCCCGAAGGTCGCTGCGCCCGATCCGGCCTTCACGAGGAAGCTGTCGCCGTGTCCGTGATAGCAGCCTTCGAACTTGATGACGCGCGGCCGGCCCGTCGCCCCTCGCGCCAGGCGCACCGCCGCCATCGTCGCCTCGGTGCCCGAGTTGACCATCCGAACCATCTCGATCGAGGGGACCAGCGCGTGAATGCGCTCGGCCATCTCGACCTCGAGCGCCGTCGGCGCGCCGAAGGCCGTGCCGCGCGCGGCCTGCCGGGTGATGGCGTCCACGACGGCCGGGTGCGCGTGACCCAGCAGCATCGGTCCCCAGGCGCCGACGTAGTCGAGGTAGCGCCGGCCGTCTTCGTCCCACACGTGCGCCCCGCTGGCGCGACTGATGAAACGCGGCGTGCCCCCGACGGCCTTGAAGGCGCGAACCGGTGAGTTCACGCCGCCGGGAAGGACCTCGCATGCTCGCGTGAAGAGCGTCGTGCTGCGATCGATCGACGAGGATGATGCGGTCATTGGTGCGGCCGACGCTCAGCCGAGCTGTCGTGCCGCCTCCTTCGCAAATCAGGTGAGGATGAGGCGCACGCTGCGTTCACCAGGCGCGTTTCGCGCACCAGCCGGCGCAAGGCATCGGACTGACGAAGACGCCGCAGGCGTATGGTCGGAAGGCTCACACAGTGGCTCCAGCTCGTGCGAAGTGTCGCGCGAGCGCTTTGGCCAGGGCCCCGGCCGTCGGCACCGGCGCGACGACATCGGCTGGCGCGCCCAGCAAGGCAAGCGCCTCGGCCGTCGTCGGGCCGATGGCCGCCAGGGTCACCTGACCTGCAAGACGACTCAATGTGCCGCCCAACACGCGGGCGAGCGAATTGGCGCTCGAGGGTGAGAAGAACGTGAGGCCCTGGACCGCGCCGTCCGACAGGGCCGCGACCAGCGGCGCGAGCTCCGCCGTTGGCACGGCCTGGGTTCGATAGGCGATCGGCGCGACGACGTCGGCGCCCCTCGTGGCGAGCCGATCGCGAAAGTCGAGCGACGCCAGGTCGGCGCGGGGCCAGAGGATCCGAGTGCCCGTCAGGTTGGCGATCGTCGTCTCGAGCGTCGCCGCCAGCGCACGGGCGCCGCCCGGCTCCGCAGTCGCCGCGACCGAAACGCCGAAGCTGATCAGACGGGCGGCCGTGCCTGGTCCGGCGGCAGCCACGCGCATACGTGGCCGCGCGGCCTCCCACGTGACGTTCCAACTCGGTCGGGTGCAGACCGCCCGGACCGAGTGCACGCTGGTGAAGGCAAGCCAGTCGAACCGTGACAGGTCGGTCAGGGCGGCCTCGAGTGGCAGCGGGTCCAGCGGTGGCCCGATGGCGATCGTCGGCACGGCCCAGCCCTCGAAGCCCTCGCGTTCGAGCGCGTCGACGACCGCGCCGGCGTCGGCGGCTTCGCGCGTGACGACGATGCGCGGCGCGCGCCTCATGGGGCGCCCCGTGGCAGTGGCGACGGCAGCCTCCGGCGCACATCACCCAGAATCGCCGGTCGTGCTGATCGGCACGCGTTCCACGAGCAGGCCTGGCCGTCGTGCGTGCCGACGCGGAGCCTGCGGTCAGCCACGGGCATGGCCTCGACGGGCGTGCGTGCGTCCAAGCGCGAACAGGTCTCTCGCTGCGTGCAGCCGCGACTGTCCGGCATCTGAGGCCGGGTCGGCGTCCTTGAGCGACACGGTGGGCATGTGCAGCAGGCGGTTGATCAGCGCCTGTGTGAGCCGCTCGGCTCGGGCGCGCTCGTCGGCCGAGGCGTGCTTGAGCAGCCGCGACACCTCCTCGATCCGCACCTGCTCGAAATGGGCGCGCAGCTCCCGCACCAGCGGGGTCACAGCGCGGCTGCGTCGCCACGCGTCAAAACGCGCCAGCTCGTCGTCGACGAGGCGCTCCACGCGCGGAACCTCGGCCAGACGCCGCGACAGCGTCGCATCGACGACCCGCTGAATCGCGTCGATGGCGTAAGCGACGACGCCGGGCACCCGTGCGGCCTCCGGGTCGATGTCTCGCGGCACCGCGAGGTCGATCAGCACCAGAGGCCGGCTCGGGCGCTGCGGCATGGCTGTCGCGACATCGGCCGCCGTCACCACGAACCGCGGGGCGCGCGTGGCGCTGACGACGGCGTCCACGCCTGCCAACGTCCCGGCGATGTCGGCCAGGGCCAGCGCAGCGCCGCCGACCGAGGCCGCGATGGCCGCGGCGGTCTCGAGCGTGCGGTTCGCAATCAGAAGGCCCGAGAGCCGCGCCTGCCCGAGTTGTCGCGCGACCAATCGCGCGGTCTCACCGGCGCCTACCACAAGCACTCGCCGTCCAGCCAGCGACGTCAGCTCCGTTCGCAGCAGCTCGACGGCCGCGGAAGCCACCGAGACGATGCCGCCGCTGACTGAAGTCTCCGCGCGCGCGCGCTTGCCGGCGCGCAGCGCCCGGTCGACGAGCCTGTCGAGCAGCGGTCCGACAGTGCCGGCTTCACGCGCCAGCGCCACGGCGTCCTTGATCTGCCCGAGGATCTGGGCATCACCCAATACCATCGAGTCCAGGCCCGAGGCCACGCGAAACAGGTGGCGCCCCGCCTCGGTGTCGGCGGCTGCGTAGCGCAACGCCCCAGGGGCGAGCAGGTCGGCGCCGCGCAGGTGCCGCACAACGTCGCGCACACACGCGTCGGCCAGCGCCGCGTCGTGATGGACGACGTAGAACTCGGTGCGATTGCAGGTCGCGACGATCAGCGCCTCGGCGCAACCGCCGGCGGCCAGCCGGACGAGCGCGACCAGGCGTTCCTCACGCGTGAAGGCCAGGGCTTCGCGCTGGTCCAGACCTGCGGTGCGATGGTTCATCCCGACGAGCAGGAGGTGCATGTCACCCTCCATTGAACGCGACGACAATCGGCCAGTCGATGGGCTGGAGCGACATCGGCCGCAGTGTATGCGATTCCGCGTTTGGACAGTTCACCGCCAGCCTTGCAGTTGCTGGAGCGCGATCTCGGTCATGGCGGCAATCCAGCTCGGCCGATCGTTGAGCCCCTCCACGAGCTGCAATGTCTCGCCACCGGCAGCCAGGAACTGCTTGAGTCCGACGTGCCCGATTTCGTCGACCGTCTCCAGGCAGTCGGCAACGAAGCCTGGACAGATCACCATGACATGGCGAGCCCCGGTCCGTGCCAGTCCGACGAGGGTCTCGTCTGTGTACGGACGCAGCCACGGCTCCCGGCCGGCGCGCGATTGATAGGAAATCAGGTAGGTGCCATTCTCCCATCCGGCCCGTGCAGCCAGCGACCGCGCGGTCGCCTCGCAATGCGACGCGTACGGGTCGCCGCTATCGACGTAGCGCTGCGGGATGCCGTGGAAGGAAATGATGATCTTGTCGGGCGGCCGCGGCAGGGGCGTCATCGCCTCGCGAACCGACTGGGCGAGCGCCTCGATATAGGCCGCATGGGCGTAGTACGGCGGGACGACCCTGAGTGCCGGCACGAACCGCAACATCGACAACTGCTTGAACACCTCGTCGTAGGTCGATCCCGTTGTTGCGCCCGCGTACTGCGGGTAGAGCGGAAACAGCAGGAGCTGGTCCGCCCCCCAGTCAACCAGCTCCCGCACGGCCGACGCGATCGACGGACTGCCGTAGCGCATGCCCAGCACGACCTTGAATCGGTCCGGCTCGTGGCGACTGAGCTCGGCGTCGAGCGCGAGCGTCTGCGATCGCGAGATGACGAGCAACGGCGAGCCGTCGGGCGACCAGATCCGTCGATAGAGCGCAGCCGACCGCTGGGGCCGGCGCGGCAAGACGAGCAACCTCAGGACGAACCACCAGAGCACCCGGTTGCGCTCGACAACGCGGGGGTCGCTCAGAAACTGTCGTAGGTATCGACGAAGCGCCGCCGGGGTCGGCGCATCCGGCGTGCCGAGCTGCGCGAGCAGCACGCCGATCCGGCGATCAGTGTTTTGCGCCAGCGTTGCCTCCACACCAGCCGTTCCTGCAACAAACCGTGACAATCCGGTAGACCTTTCCTATCATAGCGGGCGTGTCGCCGTCCTTGGTCGTCGTGACCGGCCCTGTCGGACGTAACTTCGAGCCGGATCGTCTCATCGTCTCGAACGCCCTATGAAGGCCGTCACGGTGGTCGGGGGAGGTTTCTCCGGGCTTGCGACCGCGTACTATCTGTCGCGCGCAGGAATCCCCGTCGAGATCGTCGAGAAGACCGAGCGGCTCGGCGGCCTGATCGCGACGCTCCAGACGCCACACGGTCCCGTAGAAACCGCGGCCATAGGGATGAGGAACTCTGCTCGGGTCGACGCCGTGTGCCGCGATCTCGGGCTCCGGATGCTTTCCTCCACCCGGTCGTCCAGCCGCGCTCGTTACATCTACCGCCAGCGACCCAGGCGGTGGCCATTGAACCCCGGGGAGTGGCTCGCGCTGGTCGCGCGGTTCGCGACGGCGACCGCTCGGGGCTCGCGGCGCCCTCGACCGCTCGAGACCGTCGAACAATGGGGTGCGCGCGTGCTGGGACCTCGGGCGACCCGGTGGCTCGTCGCTCCAACCCTCCAGGGCATGTACGCCGGCGATCCTGCGTGCCTGAGCGCGTCGCTTGTGCTTGGCGCGCGGGGGCGGCCCGCGCGACCTGCAGGCAAGGGCGTGGTGGCACCTGCACGCGGGATGCAGCAACTCGTCGACGCCCTGGAGTCGCGCCTGCGGACGCGCGAGGTGAGCATTCGCCTGAATACCCCTGCACGGCTGGATGGCTCGACGCCAACGGTCATCTGCACATCGGCCTGCGATGCGGCGGAATGCCTCCGGGACGTTGCACCGGCCGCCAGCCAGGCGCTGTCGACCATTGACATGCTCCCCCTGGTCCGCGTTACGGCCTTCTACCCCGATGGGGAGACGCATCAGAGGGGCCGAGGGATCCTCTTTCCGCGTGGGGGAGACATCCGCGCGCTCGGCGTCCTGTGCAACACGAACGTCTTTCCCGACCGCGGAGGGCGGTACTCCGAGAGCTGGATCTACGGAGGCGCTGCGGATCGTGACGTCGTGCACCTCTCCGAGGACGATCTGGGGGCGGTGATGGATCGCGACCGGCAGCTGCTCTGCGGTCGACGGGTCCCACCCGCCGCGCGATTGGTGCACCGTTGGCGCGCGGCACTCCCGCACTATGATCTGCAGCTCGAGTCGGTGCGGGCGTGCGGCTTCGACCTGCCGAAGGGCGTCTTCCTGGCGGGAAACTACGTCGGGGGCATCGGCGTGTCGATGCTGCTCGAGCAGGCCGCTGCCGTCGCCACCCGGGTAGGCGAGATGGCGTAATCGCGGGAGGAGAAAGCTCGATGTTCAGTCACCCCGATCCTGAGGTCCTCGTCGTCGGCGCCGGTCCGGTCGGTCTCGTCGCGGCCCTCTTCCTGCAGCAGCACGGGACCCGTGTGGAGATCGTCGACACGCACCAGCGGACGACCCAGCACAGCTACGCCCTCGCGATCCATCCGCGCACGCTCCGGGTTCTCGACGAGGCAGGACTCTCTGAAGGGCTGATCAGCGCGGGGCGGAAGCTGACCAAGGTCGCCTACTACGAAGGACGGGAGAGGCGCGCCGAGATCGACTATTCGGCCCTGGCTTCCAAGCACCCGTATCTCCTCGTCGTCCGCCAAAGCCTGCTGGAGAGGGCCGCGGAGGAGGCGATCCGCCGGCAGAATCTCAAGGTCCTCTGGGGACACCGGCTCCAGGCCCTCACCGTGGACGGCGCGACCATCCAGGCGGAGGTCGCCAAGCTCGACCAGGTCGCGACCGGCTACCCCATCGCGCGCAGCGAGTGGGTCGTCGTGCGAAGCGAGACGATCCGGCCGGCCTATGTGATCGGCGCCGACGGGTACGACTCGGCGGTGCGGCGGATGGCCGGCATCGAGATGGAGGAGCATGGCGCCGGCCAGATCTTCTCCGTCTACGAGATCGAGGCGACCGGCGACCTTCCCGCGGAAGTGCGCGTGATTGTCGATCCAGACCTGACGAGCGTCTACTGGCCCCTGGAGCAGGGGCGATGCCGCTGGGGATTCCAGATCCGGCACGCCTCGGAACACGCGGCATCGATGGAGCGGCTCGAGCTGTTGATCGCCGCGAGGGCTCCCTGGTGCACGGCGCGGCCGACCGAGATCTACTGGTCGACGCTCGGGTTGTTCGAGTCGCGCCTGGCGCGGAGCTTCGGCAGGGGAGGCGTCTGGCTCGCCGGGGACGCCGCGCACCAGGCAGCTCCGGTCGGCGTGCACAGCATGAACTCGGGGCTGGTCGAAGCGCGCGAGCTGGCCGCACGCATAGCGCGGATCCAGCGCGCGGGGGGAGCGGCGTCGCTTCTCCAGGAGTTCGCGACCGAGACGCACGAGGCGTGGCAATGGCTCCTCGGCGCCGGCCGGGAGGTGCGCGCGCTTCCCGGGGCGGACCCGTGGGTCCGGCAGACCGCGGCGAGGATCCTGGCCTGCATGCCTGCCTCGGGAGACGACCTCGAACCGCTCCTCGAGCAGATCGGCCTCACG
>JAENWD010000397.1 GCA_016650245.1 Vicinamibacteria bacterium | reverse complement strand
GAAGGCGGCGGCGTCGTCCATCGCGAGGTTGGCCAGGCGGTCGGCTTCCTTGTTGAGTTCCCGGCGCACGTGTTCGAACGTCACGCGGCCGATGCGGGCGACCAGCGCGCGGGCATCCTGGTAGAGCGGCTGGAGGCCGGGGTTCTTCACGCGGTACTCGCCGCGGAGCTGCTTGACCAGCAACTCGGAATCCGAGCGGATATGCAGCGACGTGACGTCGCGGTCCATCGCCCACGCCAGTGCGGCCAGCAGGCCGTTGTACTCCGCGACGTTATTGGTGGTGTGTGCGAGGCTGCCGTGCAGCTCGGCGACCACCGCGCCGTCGTCGCCAACAATCTGCACGCCGTAGCCCGCGGGGCCGGGATTGCCGCGCGAGCCGCCATCGATGTACGCCGTGATCATGCCGTGGCAGGAGCGGCCGGTTGGGCCGGGGCCGCCGGAGGCGGCACGAAGTAGAGGATGCGCTGGCAGCTGTCGCACTGAAGGATGCCGCTGTTCTGGCGGATGTGGACGAAGACCTGCGGCCGCAGGCGGACCTGACATTGACTGCAGCGTTCGTCGCTGGCCGCGACCACGGCCACGCCCTTGCGCCCGCGCGCGATGGACTCGTAGGTGGCGACAACCGATGCGGGCAACTCGGCGACCACCGCAGCGCGCTGCGTCAGCGTTACCTCGAGGGTCGTGGCGGCCCCGGCTAGTTGCACGTCGAGTTCGGCACGCTCCTTCACGATCTTGTGCTCGGCAGCCTTGAGCGCGGTTTCGGCCGCCTTGACTCCCGCCGCCAGTTCATCGGCCTCGAGCATCCGCTCGAGCATCTGGTCCTCCAGCCGCTTGATCTCGCCCTGCACCGTCTCGATCTCGTGCTGCATGGCGGTGTACTCGCGGTTGGTCTTCACTTCCATCAACTGGTCTTTGTAGCGGGAAAGGCGGGTGTTGAGGGCGGCGAGGTCTTTCTCGAGGGCGCGCCGGTCGGTCTGGTTGGTGGCTTGCTGGTCCCGGGCCGCGGCGACCGCGCGTTGTGCGCCCTCCAGCTTCTTGTCGAGTGCCTGTTGGGTCTCCGGGATTGTCGCCTGCGCCTTGCGCGCGTCCGCCGCCTGCGTATCCAAGGCCTGCAGGCGGATCAAACGTTCGAGATCTGGGTGCACCTTGGCAACTGTACCACACTGGGAAGTGCCGGGTGCCGGTGTGCCGGGTGCTCGGTGCGGTGCCGGCGTGCCTGGTGACGGGTGCGCTGTGCCGGGTGCAGGGTGCCACGTGCGGCATCACTGCAGGTAATGTTGCCGCCCCCAGTCGTTACCAGGCCGCCGCCTTCGGCACGATCTCTTCAGCCGGCCGGCCCGACGGGAACTTCAGCTCGACGACGTCGAGGCACGGCGGCCGCGATTGGGGCGCGCTTCTGGAAGAAGTACTCGCCGTCGATGCCGTTGGGATACAGGACCTCGTGTTCTGGTTCCGCCACCATTCAAGAGCCCGTTTCTCACCTCGTCCAGTCGATCTTGGGCGACCAGAACGCGTTGATCCCGAGCGCCGACCAGCGCGGCGCCTGGGCGCCGAGGCGCATGCGGAAGTCGGTCCAGTCGCGGGCGGGCTGTGCCGTCCACCCGAGCTCGGCCACCGCGGGCAGGCGCGGGAACAGCAGGAACTCGAGATCGCGGATCGTCGCCGGCGTCTCCGACCAGATCGCGGTCTCGACACCGAGGATCGACGACTCCGGCACGTTCACGTGCTTGGCCGGATCCCACTCGTAGGGCACGTTGACGTCCACGTTGCCGGCCCAGTTCAGGCCAAGCACCGTGGTGTCGTCGTACTTCATGTCCAGGTAGAGGCGGTTGGCCGGCGAGAGAATCAGTTTCGTCCCCGGCGGCGGCGCCAGCGACGCATCGGGCCGCCAGTACTGGACGACGGTTGTCGGCAGCATCGTGCCGTGGATGATCTCGTCCCACGCGATGGCGGTCTTGCCGTGACGCGCGACGATGGCCTGCGCCCGCTCCATGAACCCGGAGTACTGCGCCGGCGTCATCGTCTTGACCTCGTCGCCGCCAATGTGGACGTACGGCCCGGGCGTCATCGCCGCCAGTTCCCGGATCACGTCGTCGAGGAACTTGAAGGTGATGTCCTTCTCGAAGCAGAAGTTGCTGAAGCCGACCTCGATCCCGGTGTAGAGCGTCGGCGCGACGCCATCGCAGGTGAGCTCTGGATACGACGCCAGGGCCGCGTTGCAGTGGCTCGGCATCTCGATCTCGGGGATGACCATCATGAAGCGGTCGCGCGCATAGGCGACGATCTCGGCGTAGTCGGCCTTCGTGTAGAAGCCGCCAGCGCCGCCGCCAACGGCCGTGCTCCCGCCGTAGCGCGTGAGGTTGGGCCATGAGGCGATTTCGATCCGCCAGCCCTGGTCGTCCGAGAGGTGCAGGTGCAGGCGGTTCATCTTGTACATCGCCGAGAGGTCGATGTACCGCTTCACGTCGGCCACGGAGAAGAAGTGCCGCGAGACGTCGAGCAAGACGCCGCGCCACGCGTACCGCGGCCTGTCGGTGATGTGGCCGGCGGGTACCGAGACGGCGAACGGCCGGGGGCCGCGCAACTCGATGGCCCAGGGCAGCAGTTGCCGCAGCGTCTGCGTGCCGTAGAACACGCCAGCAGGCGTGGCGGCTTCGATGCGGATACCGTTCGCGCTGATGGCCAGGTCGTAGCCGTCGCCGGCGAGCGCCGCGGTTGCCGGCACGACCTCGAGGCGGATTGTGCCGGCGGCCGCCGGTCCGGCGATGTCGCGGATGCCGATTGTCGCGTCGAGCGCTGGCCGCAGGAGGCGGGCGAGGTCGGTCGCGAGTCGCCACAGGCCTTCCTGGCCTGGTGTCACCTCGATGACGGTGTGGTTCGTGATCGCGATGGCGTCGCTCGAGCTCATCTCGACCGACGTGGGCCAGGGTATCAAGCCGGGTCGCCTGGTCGTGGCCGTGCTCGGAGCCGCGGCCGCCTGCGCGTGAAGCGCCGTCGCCGCGCCGGCGACGAGCGCGCAGGTAAGCAGCATGCGCCAGGCTGTCTGTTGCTGCATCGAATCTCTCCCTGGCGCTGGTCGGGAGGCGCCTGGCGAGAGGGTATCACCCCGCCTTCACCGCTCGCCAGCCAGCCGATCAAACGCGCCAGCGTGCTCGAGCCGATCGACCAGGCTTGCCAGCCGTAGCTCGTTCAACCACGAGGAGTGGCCCGCCTTCGCGCTTCGCGCTACGGCGGGCAACCTTCGACTGCATTCATAAGCGAAGGTTGGTGGGCCCTCCAGGATTCGAACCTGGGACGAGCCGGTTATGAGCCGGCAGCTCTGACCGCTGAGCTAAGGGCCCGCAGAATTGTAGATTGCCGATTGACGATTGCAGATTGAGGGCAACCTGCATGGGGCGACCGCCGAGCAGAGTATATCCGCGCCGCCCCTCCCTTAATCGTCAATCGTCAATCTGCAATCGTCAATCAACTGGTTCTCCCCTCCAGGAACGCCTTCAGCTTCCGGCTCCGCGACGGGTGCCGCAGCTTGCGCAGCGCCTTGGCTTCGATCTGGCGGATGCGCTCGCGGGTGACGGCGAAATTCTGGCCCACCTCTTCGAGCGTGTGCTCGGAGCCATCCCCCACGCCGAAGCGCATCTTGATCACCTTCTCCTCGCGCGGCGTCAGCGTCTTGAGGACCGCTTCGGTCTGCTCCTTGAGGTTGAGGTTGATCACCGCTTCGGCCGGCGAGACGACGCCGCGGTCCTCGATGAAGTCGCCCAGGTGGCTGTCTTCCTCTTCGCCGATCGGCGTCTCGAGCGAGATGGGCTCCTGCGCGATCTTCAGGACCTTGCGGACCTTGCTGACCGGGATGTCCATCCGCTGCGCGATCTCTTCGCTGGTCGGCTCGCGGCCCAGCTCCTGCACCAGCGCGCGGCTG
>JAENWD010000396.1 GCA_016650245.1 Vicinamibacteria bacterium | reverse complement strand
CCGACCTCGCCCTACGTGCCGCTCTCCACGCGGCTGTACCACACCGGCGTCGCCGTGCGCGACGAGGCCAGAGCGCACGCGTTTTACCGCGAGGTGTTGGGATTCGAGGAGATCTGGCGCGGCGGCGCCGACCCGGCGCGGACCAGTTGGGTCAACATGCGTGTGCCCGACGGCACCGACTACGTCGAGTACATGCTCAACGACGCGCCGCCCACGCGCCAGCAGCTCGGCTCGCAGCACCATGCGTGCCTGCTCGTCGCCGACATGCAGGCCGCCTGGGAGGCCGTCCGCGCGCGCACACCCGCCGCCGCCCGCGCGAGCCTTCAGAAGCCGCGCATCGGCCGCAACAACAAATGGCAGTTGAACCTGTTCGATCACGATGGCACTCGCGTCGAGCTGATGGAGCCGTTTCCGACGAGGATTCCAAACTGAATTGCAGATTGCCGATTGCGGCAGCGCGCTTTTTCTAATCGTCAATCGTCAATCTACACTCGTCAATTCAGTGAATCCCTGACTCACCTGACATCGCCTTCACGATGTCGCCCAGTACCGCCTTGGCATCGCCGAATGCCATCAGGCAGTTGTCGGCGGAGTAGAGCTCGTTGTCGATGCCGGCAAAGCCCGGGTTCATCGTCCGTTTGATGGCGATGACGGTCTTGGCCCTGTCGGCGTTGATGATCGGCATGCCGAAGATCGGGCTGGACTTGTCGTGGCGTGCGGCGGGGTTCACGACGTCGTTGGCGCCGACGACGATCGCGACGTCGACCTGCGGCATGTCGGGGTTGATGTCGTCCATCTCGGCCAGCGCGGTGTAGGGCACTTCCGCCTCGGCCAGCAGCACGTTCATGTGGCCGGGCATGCGGCCGGCCACCGGGTGGATGGCGAACCGGCACTCGATGCCGCGCTTGGCGAGCTGCTCGTACAGCTCGCGCACTCTGTGCTGCGCCTGCGCCACGGCCATGCCGTAGCCCGGTATCACGACGACTCGGCTGGCGTTTTCGAGGATGTCGGCGACATCCTGCGGCGTGGCGCTCTTGACGGCCTTGGCTTCTCCGACGGCGGCGGTGGCGGACACCTGCCCGAAGGCGCCGAACAGCACGTTGCTGAACGAGCGGTTCATCGCCTTGCACATGATCACCGACAGGATGAAGCCCGACGAGCCGTCGAGCGCACCGGCCACAATCAGCAGCTTGTTGTCGAGCACAAAGCCCATCGCCACCGCCGCCAGCCCTGCGTACGCATTGAGAAGCGAGATGACCGTCGGCATGTCGGCGCCGCCGATGGGCAGGACCAGCAACACGCCGAAGGCGAGCGACAGGACGATCACGACCGGAAACAGCTGCCACGTCTCGGGGCGCCACACCAGATAGGCGCCCGAGGCGAGCGCGACGAGCATCAGCAGCCCGTTGAAGATGTTCTGGTTCTTGTAGGTGATGGGCCGCGTCGGCAGCACCTCCTGCAGCTTGCCGGCCGCCATCAGGCTGCCGGTGAGCGTCAGGTAGCCGAGCAGCACCTCGACGATGATCGCGAACATCCGGAACGAGGTGAGCCCGCCATCCTGGAGCCAGAGCATGTACTTGGCCGTGCCGACCAGTCCTGCTGCCATCCCGCCGAAGGCGTGCGACAGCGCCGTTCGCTGCGGGACCGCGGTGAGCGGCACCCACGACAGCGGCACGCCGATCACCGTCCCGATGACCAGCGCGACGACGATCCACGTGTAGCTGACGATTTCGGGATGGAGCAGCGTGCCGAAGACGGCCAGCGACATGCCGGCCACGCCGGCCACGACGCCCTGGCGCGCCGTCTTGGGGCTGCTCAGCCACCGCAGCGAGAAGACAAACAGCGCTGCGGCGGCCAGGTAACTGGCCTGCGTCAGATGCTCGATCGCGCTCACTGCTGTCTTCCTTTCTCACGGAACATCTTGAGCATGCGGTCCGTGATCAGGAAGCCGCTGACGATATTGGTCATCGAGGCGGCGACGGCCACGCAGCCCAGGATCAGGCTGGTCGTGTCCTTTTCCTCGCCAGCGATGATGATCGAGCCCACGATGGCGATGGCCGAGATCGCGTTGGTCAGCGACATCAACGGCGTGTGCAGCAGGCGCGACACGCTCTGGATCACCTGGAATCCGACAAACGTCGCCAGCATGAACACGAACAACATGGACCACAGGTCGAGGGTCGTATGCACCGAGAGTTCTCCTGAATTGCGGATTATGGATCGCGGATTCCCCCGGGTTCGGGCCGATGCTCCACGGTCCTGCGGCCAGAGTCTACCGTACCGGCCCCGAACCTCCTGCCTGGTGGGTTATCATCATCCCCATCATGCTCGTTGCCCAGGCATTGGTCGAGCGCGGTCTGCTGGACTCGATGGTGTCGAGCATCTGGTCGGCGCTGATGCAGGTGGACTCCTACATCGGCGAGGGCAACACCAAGTGGGCCCTGATCGGCCTCGCCCTCGTCATGGCCTTCATCTTCCTCAAGCCTCGACGCTGACCCGTGCGCGCTGCCGTCCGGTGGTGGGAGTTGCTGCGGCCGCCGGCCACCGGCCTTGCGGCCGCCGTGCTGCTGGCGCTGATTGCCGCCGTGCTGGCCGGGCACCTCGGCGTCTGGCGCAACACCGTTGTGGACCGTGACGCGCAGGACTTCGGCATCTTCCTGACATCGGCCCGGCACGAGCTGGCCGGAGGTTCCCTCTACGCCCCCGCCCGGCTCCGCCGCGTCACCACCGCCTACCAGACGGCGCCGCTCAACCTGAACCTGCCGCACACGATGCTGCTGGTGTGGCCGCTGGCGCACCTGAGCGACCGCACGGCGCTGTACGTATGGATGGCGTTCGGGCTGGTGCTGGGCGCGTGGGCCAGCCTGGCCAGTGTGCGCGCGCTCGGCTGGCGGATCCGCTTGCTGCCGGCGCTGCTCGTCATCCTGTATCTGGTGGCGTGGGCGCCGTCGGCGGCCTTCACCCTGACGGCGCAGATCAGCTTCTACGTGATGGCGCCGGTCTGCGCGGCGTGGCTGGCCTGCCGGCGGGGCGACAGCACCCGGGCTGGGGTGTGGTTGGGCGTGGCCGCGGCGATGAAGCCGTTTCTCCTGGTCTTCGCGCCGTACCTCCTGCTGCGTCGCGATCGACGCGCGCTGGTCGCGATGCTCGGCGTGATGGCCGCGTGCGTCGCCGTGGGCGTCGCGGTGTTCGGGCCCCGGGCCTATGTCGAGTGGCTCGGGCAACTGCCGCGGGTCACCTGGGGGGCGCACTACATGAACGCCTCGTTCATGGGCGTGCTGCAGCGCACGATCGGACGGTCGACCTACGCCGTCATCACGCGTGCGCCGGCGTTCGTGCTTCCACTAGCTGTCTGCCTGGCGCTGGTCGTCGGCGCCGTGACGCTGACGCGCGTGGCGCGCGCGCGTCCGGAGCCGCAGCGTTCCGACGGCGATTGGGCGGCGCTGCTGCTGGCGGCGCTGCTGATGTCGCCGCTCGGGTGGAACTACTATCTCTGGATCGCCGTCTGGCCGCTAGCGGCGCTGCTCGCGCATCAGGCGCCGTGGCGGCAGCCAACACTGCGGGACCTCTGGTTGCTGCCTGGCCTGGCCGGCTGGCTCTGGTGGGGCAAGATGACCGAGTGGGGACAGCCCCACGTGCTGGGCACGCTGACGGCCGGCTCGCTCTATTTCTGGGCGCTGCTCTCCCTGTGGATCTGGACCACCGGCGCCCTCCGTCGGCCGGTCGTTCGATAGAGTTGACAACTCCTGGTACGAGGCAGACACTGACAATATATATTCCCACGGCAGGCAATATTTGTCTCCGCCCTTGTCCATGTCAGTCAGGGAGGACGCCATGCCGCATCGACTCCGCAGGATCAACTATCGGGTGTTCGCCACGCTGCTGGTGGTCGGCATCCCGGTCCTGCTGCTTGGTTCATTCTTCGTCATCGGACACGGGCGTGCCGACTTGCGCGACGCCTTTGGACTGGCCCTCGCTCAACGTGCGGAGCAGTCAGCGGCGGCGATCGACACCTACGTTTATCGCCGCATCGTGGACGTGTCGCTGCTGGCACGCGTGCCCGACGTGCGCGCCGTCGCGGCGCGCGGCGCGAAGCGGGCCACGAGCGCCGCGGAGATCGCCGATCTCGACCGGCGGTTTGCGGCGATCGACCTCAAAGCGCCGATGGTCGTCGAGGTCCTCGGCAACGCAGCCTCGCGGTACTTCACCGACATCACGCGCGCAGACCCCATCTATCGCGAGTTGTTGCTCACCGATCGCGAGGGCCGGCTGGTGGCGGCCTCGAATCTGACGAGCGACTACAACCAGGCCGACGAGGACTGGTGGAAGCGCGTGATGTCGGGAGGCGGCCAGGGCGAAGCGGCCGTGAGCGACGTGCGGTGGGACGACAGCGCGCGCACCTACGCGATGGAGATCTCCGTGCCGGTGCCGGGCGACGACGGCCGGCCGGCCGGCGTGCTCAAGGCGGTGGCCGACATCCGCGAGATGCTGGCGTCGGTGGCCGGGATCGACGTGGGCAGCGGCGGCGACGCGATGGTCGTGCGCCGCAACGGGTCGGTCGTCTTCAGCCGCGGAGCCGTGGACCCACGCGCGCGCTTCTTCGCGGAGGCAGGACTACGGGAGCGGCTCGAGGCGCCGGGGCAGGCCGAGGGCCCATTGCGTTTCGCGTTCAGCGCGCCTTCCAGCGACGGCGACGAGCAGGTGATCGGCGTGGCGACGTGCCAGTTGTCGGCGACCTATCCGCACCTGCCGTGGGCGGTCGTGACGTGGGAGGCCGAGCGCCGGGCGCTGGCGCCGGTCAACTCGCTCTTCCAGTCGCTGGTGCTGGTGCTGGTGCTGACGCTGCTGTGCGTGCTGGCGTTCGCGTTCTGGTTCTCCGTGAAGCTGGCAGAGAAGCCGCTGGAAAACGAGATGGAGCTGGTGCCGCACCCGCATATTGCAAGGGTGGCCGAGGAGGAAACTGTCTAGTTACGAGTTACGAGTTACGAGCTCGAAATTATGGGGATGCGGCGGTCCACGTGATCGCGTTCAACATCAACCGCCTGACCGACGCGTCGCGATGCGACTCGGGGCCGTGGCCAGGTTGAATGGTGACCACGCGCGAGCGGCGGTAGGCGCTGACCCAGGCGACCGGCGGATCGCCGGTCGGGTTGTCCGTCGTGAGCAGGACGGTGTTGGTCGGCGCCAGCCACATGCCCTTGTAGGTCTCGTCCAGCACGGTGAAGGGCGCCAGCCCCTCGGTGACTGGGTGCGCGCGCGCGATGGCGATGCGCATCTGTTCGTCGTGGCGATACGTCGAGGCGGGCTGGCTTCCCTGCGACCGTTCGAAATATCGCCCGCCAACCAGGTCGCGATACCAGTCCCAGTCCGGGTAGCTGACGATCGCGTGGTGCACCACCACGAGGCCTTTGCCGGCCTCGGCAAACGCCCGCAGGTTCTGCGTGCCCGTCTCGCTGAGCGTCTTGGGCATATCGTACAGGACCAGCACGTCGTAGCGCCCGCGCAGGTCGCTCCGATAGGCTTCCTCACTCGAGACCGCGTGGTCCCAGGCAATGCCCGGCTGCTCGAAGACCGTGTAAAAGGCGGTGGGGTAGGTGTGCCCGCCAGTGACGACCAGCACGCGGATCGGCGTGACGGTCCGAGGAGCCGACAGCGACAGAGCCAGCACGGCCACCCACATCGAGATTGACAGCGCCATACCGCGAACGATACACCAGCCTCATGCGCCGACCGATCGTCTTCTGCGCGCTGGCCGTTGCGGCGGCGACCTCTGCCGCTGCCCAGGCCGCGGCCGCCCCTCCACGCGAGATCGTAGTCATCTCGCCAAACACGCAGCTGGTCGCGACCATAGCGCCGGCCGACGCCCTGGCCAGGGTGGGCCGGTGGCGCTATCGACTGGACCGCGACGTCGGCGGCACGCGCGTGGAGGTACTTGGGTGGTCGCCGCTGGGTGTCGTGAGGGACGATGCGTCGCTGGTTGAGCTGACGATCGTGTCGGCCACAGCGCCCACCGCCGCGCGTGCGACGTACGAGGCGCCGGCCGGCAAGCGCCGCTCACGCACATACGTCGCGATCGAGCGGCAGGTGACACTCGAGGCCGCCGCCGGCGCTCGCGTGACCCTCACCGTTCGCGTGGCCGACGACAGCCTCGCGTTCCGCTACAGCTTTCCGGACGCCGGCACGGGTGTACGACGTGTGAAAGAAGAGCTGACCGGATTTGCCGTGCCCGTCGGCAGTCGCGGCTGGCTGCTGCAGCACGACGCGCCGGGGAAGTGGACGCCGGCGTACGAGAACTTCTTCTCAGAGGTGGCTGCCGGCACGACCGCGCCCACCTCGCAAGGCTGGGCGTACCCCGCGTTGTTCAGGCGCCCTGTCGTCGGTAGTCCGGAGTCCCTGTCCCGGAGTCTGGAGTCTGGGGTCGGCCGTCCCCGTGATCAGTGGCTCCTGATCACGGAAGCCGCAGTGGACCGTCACTACGCGGGGACACGGCTGGCAGCCGAGGCGCCGGGCGGCGTCTACCGCGTGCGGCTTCCCGATCCGGGCGAGGGCCTGGGGCAGGGCGATGTCGAGCCTCGATCCACTGGCGTCTGGACGTTGCCATGGCGCGTGATCATCACCGGCGATCTGGCGACCGTGTTCGCGTCGACGGTCGTCGAGGACCTCAATCCCCCTCCCACCGGCGACTTCTCGTGGGTGCGGCCCGGTCGCGCGTCCTTTGGCTGGTGGATTGATGACGACGCGTCGAAGAAGGAGGACGTGCTGAAGGCGTTCATCGACCTGGCGGCCGAGATGGGCTGGGAATACTCGCTCATCGACGCCAACTGGCACCTGGCACCCCAGGGCACGATAGAGCGCGTCGTCGCCTACGCGAAGGACAAGAGGGTTGGCCTGTGGCTTTGGTACAACTCGGCCGGCCCGCACAACGACGTCACCGAATGGGGGCCGCGCGATCGGATCACCGAAGGACCCGCGCGACGTGCCGAGTTCGCGCGGCTCAAGACGATGGGCATTGCCGGCGTCAAGGTGGATTTCTGGCACAGCGACAAGCAGACAGTCATCTCGCTCTATCACGACATGATGGCCGATGCCGCCCAGGCGGGCCTGCTGATCGCGTTTCACGGCGCGACGACGCCGCGCGGCTGGTCGCGCACCTATCCGAACCTGCTGGCCGTGGAGGCTGTGCTCAGCGCCGAGCAATACAAGTACAACGAGCGGTACGCCGGGGACGCAGCGTGGCATAACACCATCCTGGCGTTCACGCGCAACGTGATCGGCTCGATGGACTACCTGCCAGCCGCGCTCAGCGACGCGAAGTATCCCCACCAGACGACCAACGCCCACGAGCTGGCACTGACGGTCGTCTTTGAATCGGGCATCGTG
>JAENWD010000395.1 GCA_016650245.1 Vicinamibacteria bacterium | reverse complement strand
TTGTTCGAGTACAAGCTGAAGCAACTGGTCACGGTCCGCCAGAACCAGTCCGCGATGGTGCCGATCGTGTCGACGGCCATCGGCGCCGACCGCGTTTCGCTGTGGGCGCCGTCAGACCTCGGCACGCGGCCGCGCAGGGCGTTGTGGATCGCGAACACCAGCGGGCTGACACTCGACGGCGGGTCGGTGGCTATCCTGGAGCGCGAGACCTTTGCTGGCGAAGGCCTGGTCGACACGATCAAGCCGAACGAGCGCCGCCTGATCTCGTACGCCGCCGACCTTGGCATGCAGGTCGAGTCGGCGACCGAAGGTGTGCCTGGTCAACAGCATCGTCTACGCGCCGCGCGCGGCGTGATGACGGTCGAATCGTTCGAGTGCGAGAAAGTACGCTACACCGCGCGCAATCAGGACACCGCCGCGCGGCAGCTCGTCATCGAGCACCCCCGCCGCGAGGGCTGGCAGCTGATGGCAGGTGGTCCCTCGCCGGCCGAGTCGAGTGCCACCGCGCACCGCTTCCAGATCCCTGTGGCGTCAAGCGCCACGGCGACGCTTGTCGTCGCCGCTTACCGCCCGGTGCAGTCATCGATTCGCATCATCAACCTGAACGACGAGCAGCTGCAGGTCTACAGTCGGCAGGGTGCGATCGATGCCAAAACGCGCGAAGCGCTCGAGGCGATTGTGGTGGCCAGGCGCGCCGTATCCCAGATTGAAGAGCAGCTCGTCGCGAATCAGAATGAAGCCGATCGCATCAACGAAGACCAGCAGCGGCTTCGCGAGAACATGAAGAGCCTGAAGGGCAGCAGCGAGGAGAAACAGCTGGTTGAGCGCTACGTGAAACAGCTCAACGACCAGGAGGACCGGCTCGCGACGCTCCGAACCGAGCGGTCGGCCCTCGATGGCAAGCGGGATGAACGTGCGCGCGCGCTCGTCACGCAGATCGACGCGCTCAGCGTGGAACCCGGTGCCGTGACCACGCCGTGCCGGTAGTCCACGTACGCCAACCACAGAGCCTCTGTGCCGCCTCCGTGCTCTCGGTGTCTCCATGGTTGGCGTACATGGCAGCTATTTTACTGGCGCGACGATCGCCTGATACACCAGCGCCCGGAACTTGCCGTGCAGATCGCTGCCGCCGCTGGGCAGCAGTTGCTCCATCAAGACGGCGACGACCTGCTCTGTCGGGTCGGCCCAGAAGTCGGTGTGGTACGCGCCACCCCAACTGAACAGGCCGACCGAGCCGGGCACGCCGGCGCGGCCCAGGTGCTCGATCACCTCAAAGCCGAGCCCGAAGCCTGTGCGGCCCTCGTTGAACAGCGTCCCTGTGTGGCTGGACGTCATCAGCTCCACCGTCTTCGGGCTCAGCACGCGCACGCCATCGAGCTCGCCGCCGTTGACCAGCATCTGCAGGAACCGCGCGTAGTCCGACGCCGTCGAGAGCAGGCCGGCGCCGCCGGAGAAGTTCTGACGCGGGCCCTCCACATACGCCCCCTGGCCCGTGCCTTCATTCGGCGCGCGCACCAGCTTGCCGTCAACGATGGAGTAGACGGCCGCCAGGCGGTTGCGCTTCTCGACCGGCAGGTAGAAATGCGTGTCCGCCATCTTCAGCGGCTGGAAGATTCGCGTCTTGAGGAACTCGTCAAGGCTCATCCCCGAGGCCTTCTCGACGACGACCCCGAGGATGTCAGTGTTGAAGCCGTAGACGTACCGCTCGCCCGGCTGCGCGTCAAACGGGAGAGCCGCCAGACGATCGATCGTCGTCGCGATGGGCTCTGTCTTGTCGGCGAAGTACCACATGTGCACGTTGGCCGCCTTGTAGAGCGGCTCGGCCGGGCCCGCGCCGTAGCCGATGCCGGCGGTGTGCGTCAGCAGGTCGCGGATGGTGATGGGCCGCTTGGCCGGGAACACTGACACCGGCGTCCCTGCGACAGCCCCGGTCGGCGGAGGCACCATCACGGTCGTCTTCGCAAACGACGGGATGAACTTCGACACCGGGTCGTTCAGCAGGAGCTTGCCCTCTTCGAGCAGAATCATCGTCGCCAGGCTGGTGATGGCCTTGGACATCGACGCGATGCGGAAGATGGTGTCCTTCTGCATCGGCGCGCCGGCTTCGATGTCGCGCTTGCCAAACGCCTCGAGGTGCACGACCTTGCCCTGGCGCATGACGATGGTGACCAGTCCCGCCGTGCGGCCCTGATCGACGTACTGTTGCAGAGTTGCCGACAGCCGGTTCAGTCGCTCGCCAGAGACGCCGACCGAGGCGGGTGTCGCCGCAGGCAGGACCTGACCCGACGAGGGGGCCGGGATCAGGCAGGCGAACAATGTCAGTGTAATGAAGCAGTTGCGGGCGCTATTGGGCAGTCGCATCGAGGCTCCTGTGGAAAAGTGGCGTCAGGCTAGCACAGGTGCATCGATTTCCTGTTAGTGTGCCGCTCTTGGATACGGTCGTGCCCGTGCGGCTTCTTCGCGCCATCGTGCTCTTTGCGCTGCTGGCCGGCTACGTGCCGTCGGCCGCTGCCGCGCCGCCACCTGATGGGCCGCTGCTGGTGGGTGCGGCCACCGACCACTACCCGTATTCCTACCTCGACGCCAACCACAAGCTCACCGGCTTTGCCGTGGATCTCTTCGACGAGGTGGCGCGCGTCGGCGGCCTCAAGATTCGACGCATCATTGGAACGTCGGCCGATCTGAACCGGCGGTTCGTCGCCGGCGAGTTTCCCGTCGCACAGGTCTACGGGTACTCACGAGGACGCGAAGGGCCTACGTGGTTCTCGGCGCCGTACATCACGTTGAAAGGCGCGCTGTTTGTGCGGCGCGACGGCGCGCGCATCGACTCGCTGGCCGATCTGGCCGGCCGCACCGTCATCGTGGGGCGAGGCAGCGAGGGCGAGGAGTTTCTCAAGCGTACCGGTCTGGCCGTCACACTCGTGCCGGTGGATTCCGCCGACGCCAGCCTGGAACTGCTGGCCCAGGGGCGGTACGACGCGGCGCTGACCTCGCGTCTGACCGGCATGGCCATCGTCGCGCGCAGCGGCTATCGCAACGTGCTGCCGACCGGGCCGCCCATTGACGACCTCACCGTCAGCCTCTGCTTTGGGTCGCACGATCTCGATCGGCTCGTGCAGATCAACGAGGGACTGGCGATTCTCTACCGCACCGGCGACTACGAGCGGATCTATCGCCGCTGGTTCGCCCGCTACGAGCCGACGTCGTTCACGCCGCAGGAGCTGGCCTACTACGCGGCTGGTGTCTTCTTCGTCGTGGCGGTCGGCGCGGTGTGGATGTCGTGGCACCAGCGCCGCCTCAGCCACCGCGTGGCGCGGCAGGCCCGCGAGTTGCAGGGGATGGACGCCGAGCTGGCGCAGGGCCGCCGGCTGCGCGCCGTCGGCGAGATGGTGGGCGGCATCGCGCACGAGTTCAACAACCTGCTCACGCCTATCGTGCTGAAAGTCGAGTTGCTGCGCGAAGAGCGCGGCGCGGACCCGGCGTTGCAGCGTGAGCTGGAAGTCATCGCGGGGGCGGCCGACCGTGCTGCGACGCTGACCAGGCGCCTGCTGACCTTCGGGCGAAAGGGCGAGCACGAGCCTGCGCACGTGCATCTGTCCGAGATCGTCGCCGCCAATGTGGACCTGGTGCTGCCCACGTGCGACCCGCGCATCGCGCTGGTCGTGGACGTCCCGCTGCAGTTGCCGGCCCTCTTCCAGAACCCGGCCGATCTGCACCAGGTCGTGCTGAACCTGCTGATGAACGCGCGCGACACGCTGCACGACAAGCTCGAACGCGACACAGCGGCCGACGCGAAAGTCACCGTGCGTGTCGAGCCGTTGACGCGGACCAACGGCCGCGGGCTCGCCGGCGGCCAGCGACTCAGCGTGACCGACACCGGCGTGGGCATGCCGCGCGAGGTGCTCGAGCGGATCTTCGAGCCGTTCTTCACCACCAAGGAGGTCGGCCGGGGCACGGGTCTCGGGCTGGCCACCGTCTGGCACCTGGTGCAGACCTGCGGCGGCCGTGTCGGGGTGGAATCCACCCCCGGCGTCGGCACGACGTTCCGAGTCGATTTGCCGCGGGAATCAGGTCTCCCAGATCGGCCCGCCACCGCCTCCTGAGCCGATACGGCCTCGCCCGGCGCATACCCGGGTGAGGCCTTCATGAGAACCTTGTCCCGGACCGTCGTCTTCGCGCTCGTGGGCGCGTTGGGCGTAGTCTGCCAGCTTGGCGTCCTGCATCTGCTCGTCGGTGCCGGGCTATCGGTGAGCGTCAGCACTGCGTTGGCCGTGTTGACGGCGGTCGCGCACAACTTCCTGTGGCACCGTGGGTGGACGTGGCGTGACCGGGCCGTGAACGCCGGGTCACCCCACGCGCCGTTTCTGCGCTTCGTCGCCCTCAACGGCCTGGTCTCGCTCGCCGGCAACGTCGTGATCACCGCGGGGCTGGCGGCTTCGGGCCTGCCCGTGCTCGTCGCCAACGTCGTCGCGGTCGTCGTCTGCAGCATCGCGAATTTCGTCCTCGCGGACCGGGTGGTGTTTGCGGCTGCGTCGGCGGTGCTGATGACGGCAGGTGTCGCCGATGCGGCGGTGCTCGAGTCCCGGACACTTGCCGGCTGGCAGGACTACGTGAGGGCGACCGAGCGGCGGATCGCGTTGGAGGAGCCGAATCGATCGGTGGGTGTGCCGACGACCCAGGAGTGGCGGCGGCTGCGCGCCGGTGCGCTGCTGGTGTCGCAGCGCGAGACGCGCCGCCGCGACGGCTCGGCGATCGATGTGCCCGACGGCGCCATGCACCACTGGGTCGGCCGCGTGTTCCTGCCAGGCGCCGATCTGAATGGCCTGCTGACCGAGCTCCAGGCACCGAGCTCGCGCCGCTGGCTGCCGGCCCAAGTGCGGTCGCTGCGCGTGGTCGGCGATGGGAGCGGGGAGCTGCGCGTGTTCATGCGCGTCGAGCGCGACAGCCTCGTCAAGGTCACCTACGACATCGAGCATGACGTGCACTACTCGCGGCATGCGGCAGGGCACGCCACCAGCCGCAGCGCGTCACGCCGCATCGTTCAACTCGACGACGCGGGCACGCCCGCTGAGCGTCGGTTACCCGAGGGTCGCGATTACGGCTTTCTGTGGCGCTTGAACGCGTACTGGCGCTATGTGCCCGTTGAGGGCGGCGTGCTCGTCGAGTGCGAGTCGCTCGCCCTCAGCCGGAGCGTGCCCTCGGTGCTGCGACCGCTGGCCGCGCCGATCATCGACCGGGTGTCGCGCGAGTCGCTCGAACACACGCTGGG
>JAENWD010000394.1 GCA_016650245.1 Vicinamibacteria bacterium | reverse complement strand
GTACACGCGCTACGGGACGATCCTGCTGGCCGTGATCCAGGCCGCCAGCATCGCGATCTTCCTCGAGCGCCAGACCGATGTCGCCGGCGGCCTCCCGCTGGTGTACCACAGCGGGTGGGGGTTCCGCCTCATGACCGTTCTGACGCTGACCACCGGCACGGCGCTGGTGATGTGGATCGGCGAGCAGATCACCGAGCGTGGCATCGGCAACGGCATGTCGCTCATCATCTTTGCCGGCATCGTCGTCGGGCTGCCGCGGGCGGTCATCACGACGTTCGAGCAGTTGAGCACGGGGCAGATGAGCCTGATCCGGCTGGTCCTGCTGGTGGTGCTGATGGTGGGCGTGATTGCCGCGATCATCTTCGTCGAGCGCGGCCAGCGCCGCGTGACCGTGCAGTACGCCAAGCGCCTGGTGGGCCGGCGGATGTACGGCGGGACGAGCACGCACATCCCGCTCAAGGTGAACACGGGCGGCGTCATCCCGGTGATCTTCGCCAGCTCGCTGCTGGCACTGCCGGCCACCGTCGCGGGGATCCTTCCGACCGGCGGCTGGGGCCAGTCGCTGGTCACGCAGTTGTCGTACGGCATGCCGCTGTACAACCTGCTCTACGTGAGCGGCATCATCTTTTTCGCCTACTTCTACACGGCCATCATCTTCAACCCGGATGACGTCGCGGAGAACATGCGGAAGTACGGGGGGTTCGTGCCTGGCATCCGGCCCGGAAAGCGCACGGCCGAGTACATCGACACGATCCTGACGCGCATCACCCTGGTGGGGGCGGTCTACCTGGCGATGGTCGCCATACTGCCCGAGTTCCTGATCACCGGCTTCAAGGTCGCGCCGATTCCGTACATCGGAGAGACGCTGGACGCGAATCTGCCGGAATGGTTCACCCAGGGCATGAACGTGTCGTTCTTCTTCGGAGGCACGTCGCTGCTCATCATCGTCGGCGTGGCGATGGACACCGTGCAGCAGGTCGAGTCGCAGCTGATCATGCGGCACTACGACGGCTTCATGAGGAAGACGCGCATTCGCGGGCGCCGGGGTTAGCCCGGGTTTCCGGTGGCGCGACAGGCGATGGCCCTGAACCTCGTGATGATCGGCCCGCCGGGGGCGGGCAAAGGCACCCAGGCCGCACGCCTGCGCCGGCAGCATGGCATCCCGAAGATCTCCACGGGCGACATGCTGCGCGAGGCCGTCGCCGCGGGAACGCCACTTGGTGTGGCGGTGAGGAACATCATCGGCGCCGGGCGGCTGGTGAGCGACGAGGCGATCATCGCGGTTGTCGAGCAACGGCTGGCCAAGCCCGATGTCGCCGCCGGCTTCGTGCTCGACGGGTTTCCGCGCACCGTGGTCCAGGCGCGCGCACTCGACCAGATGCTCGAGGGCCGCGGGCCGCTGGTGGTCGTGGTGGTGGACGTGCCCGAGCAGGAGCTGGTCAAGCGGCTCACCTGGCGCCGGGTGTGCCAGGACTGCGGCGCGACGTTTGGCGGGGTGGACACGCCGGAGTTGACGGGCGAGTCCAGCGCCGAAGGGGCGGTCGAGTCGGGCCGGTGCCGCAAGTGCGGCGGCCAGTTGGTGCAGCGCGACGACGATAGCGCGGCGGTGGTTCGGGACCGGCTCAAGGTGTTCACGAGCCAGACGGCACCGCTGGTGGATTTTTATCGCGGTCGGCCGACCTTCAGCCTGATCAACGGGCTGCAGGGGCCCGACCAGGTGACGGCCGATATGAACCGCGCCATCGACGCTGCGCTGGCGAAGGATTCGACCCGCAACCGGGCACGCGCGTGATCATCTGCAAGTCACCGGCGGAACTCGAGCGCATGAAGGTGGCCAACGCGCTGGTGGCCGGTATCCTGGCCGAGTTGCGCGAGGTGGTGAAGCCGGGAGTGACGACCGCGGATCTGGATGCGCTGGCCGAATCGCGGGTGCGGGCGGCGCAGGCTGAGCCGGCCTTCAAGGGGTATCACGGCTACCCGGCGACGATTTGCGCGTCGGTAAACGAAGAGGTCGTGCACGGCATCCCGTCGCGCCGGGAGCTGGTGGAGGGCGACATCCTCGCCATCGACCTGGGTGTCGTGCTCGACGGGTACTACGGCGATGCGGCGGTGACGCTGCCGGTGGGGCGCGTGAGCGAGCAGGCCGCGGCGCTGCTGCGGGTGACCGAAGAGTCGCTGCACAAGGCCATCGCCAAAGTGAGAGTCGGCGCGCGGATTTCGGATTTGGGCGCGGCCGTGCAGGCGCACGTCGAGGCGCACGGGTTCAGCGTGGTCCGCGAGTTCGTGGGACACGGCATTGGGCAGAAGCTGCACGAGGAGCCGCAGATTCCCAACTACGGGCCGGCCGGCCGAGGGCCGCGGCTGGCCGAGGGGATGGTGCTGGCGATCGAGCCCATGGTGAACCTGGGCAAGGCGCCGGTGCGGGTGTTGTCGGATGGGTGGACCGCGGTGACCAAGGACGGCCAGCTCTCTGCCCATTTCGAGCACACGGTGGCCGTGACGGCCGACGGCCCGCTGGTGATGACGGCCCCGGGCGGGGCAGTGGTGGCTGGGCCCGATGGCTACTGGCCCTCGCTCCAGCCGGCGCGAATGTGAGACAATGGAGGGTTCCCCGGCGAGCCCGCGGGCGGTCGAAGGCACGGTGACCGCCCAGCTGCCCAGCGCCCTCTACCGGGTGGCGCTCGAGGGGGGACGCGAGGTGACCGCGCATTTGAGCGGCGACCCGCGGCGCAATTTCATCCGGGTGTTGATTGGCGACCGGGTGCGCGTCGTGCTGGCCCCGGCCGACCTGACCCGGGGACGGATCGTCGGGAAGTTGTAGGGGAACGACATATGAAGGTCAGAGCATCGGTCAAACGCATTTGCGACAAGTGCAAGGTCGTCAAGCGCGAAGGCGTGGTGCGGGTGATTTGCCCGAACCCGAAGCACAAGCAGCGTCAGGGATAGAACGGGCTGCCTGAAGCCCACAAGGATTCATTAAATGGCACGTATCGCAGGCGTGGATCTGCCGCGAACCAAGCGGGTCGAGATCGGGCTCACTTACATCTACGGCATCGGCCGGGTGCGCTCCAACACCATCCTCAAGGATGCCGGCGTCAGCGGCGACATCCGGGTGAAGGATCTGTCGGAAGAGGACGTCCGGACGATCAGCAAGGTGATCGAGGAGCAGGGGCGGGTCGAAGGCGACCTCCGCAAGGAAGTCTCCCTGAACATCAAGCGCCTGATGGAGATTGGCTGCTACCGCGGCCTCCGGCACCGCCGCGGGTTGCCGGCTCACGGCCAGCGCACGCGCACCAACGCGCGGACGCGCAAGGGCCCGCGCAAAGGCGCGGTTGCCAGGAAGAAGACGGTGTAGGCCATGGCCAAAGCAGAAGCGACAAGCGCCGAGAAGCCCGGCAAGAAGAAGAAGACGTTCAAGAAACGCGGCGAAAAGCGCGTCGTGCACTCCGGGTACGCGCACGTCCAGGCGTCGTTCAACAACACCGTGATCACGATCACCGACACCGAGGGCAACGTGATCGCGTGGTCCAGTGCCGGGGCCATCGGCTTCAAGGGCAGCCGCAAGGGGACGCCGTTTGCCGCGACCCAGGCCGCCATCAACGCCGGCAACGCCGCCAAGACGATGGGGCTGCGGTCGGTGGAAGTGCGCGTGACCGGTCCGGGTTCGGGCCGCGAGTCGGCTATCCGCGCGCTGCAGACCATTGGCATCGAGGTGAAGTCGATCCGCGACGTCACGCCGATCCCGCATAACGGCTGCCGCCCGTCAAAGAGACGCCGCGTCTAAGACATTGCAGATTGCAGATTGCAGATTGCAGATTAAGCAGTTACTGAGGGGCTGAAGGTCAACATGGCACGTTATACAGATGCGGTTTGCCGGCTCTGCCGTCGGGAAGGCATGAAGCTGTTCCTCAAGGGCGAGCGCTGCTACACGGAGAAGTGCGCGATCGAGAAGCGCAACTTCCCGCCCGGACAGCACGGCAAGACGCGGAAGCAGAAGATGCAGGGATACGGCATTCAGCTGCGCGAGAAGCAGAAGGTCAAGCGCATCTACGGCGTGCTCGAAGACCAGTTCCGGCGCTACTTCGAGGCCGCGGACCGCACGCGCGGCATCACCGGCGAGACGCTGCTCCAGTTGCTTGAGCGCCGCTTCGACAACGTCATCTACCGCCTGGGCCTGGCGACCTCGCGCGCGCAGGCGCGCCAGCTCGTGCGCCACGGACACTTCCAGGTGAACGGCCGGAAGGTGGACATCCCGTCGTACTCCCTGCGGTCGGGCGATGTGGTCACCATCAAGGCGACCAGCCAGAAGGCGCCGACGATCCTTCACGCGATCGAGGAAGTGAAGGGGCGCGGGATTCCGGCGTGGCTGTCCTTTGACGGCGCCGCCGGCAAGGTCGTGTCGCTGCCGACGCGCGAGCAGATCAACCTGCCCGTGCAGGAACAACTTATCGTGGAGCTTTACTCGAAGTAAGCCATTGACGATTGCAGACTGACGATTGACGATTACGTATCGTCGGGATGCACCCCGACGTTCGGACGGGCAATCGTCAATCGTCAATCTGCAATCGTCAATTCTCTGTTCGCACCTCCCGGCCCAGCAGCTTTGCAGACCTGCAGCGGGCGGCCGGGGGATTTGTTCCGCAGGTCTGGAGGCCGAGGCTGTCGGCCCGTTCGCGAAAGGAAGATCAGATGCTCTGGAAAGGTTTTCAGCGTCCCAAGCGACTCGACGTCGAGCGCGAGACCCTCACCGATCGGTTCGGCCGCTTCCAGGCCCAGCCCTTCGAACGTGGCTTCGGCACGACCATCGGCAACGCCATCCGGCGCGTGCTGCTCTCCGCGATTGAGGGCGCGGCCATCACCGCCGTCAAGATCGACGGCGTTCTGCACGAGTTCTCGCCGATCCCCGGCGTGGTCGAGGATGCGACCGACATCATCCTCAACCTCAAGCAGATCCCGCTGAAGCTGCACGTGGACTACACCAAGACTCTGTACCTGCGGGTGGACAAGGCCGGGGAAGTGCGCGCGCGCGACATCGAGGCCGACGCCGACGTCGAGATCCTCGAGCCGGACGCCCACATCGCGACGGTGAGCGAGGGCGGCAAGCTTCACATGGAACTGCGCCTCAAGCGCGGCCGCGGCTATGTCGCCGCCGACAAGAACTTCGACGAGGATCTGGGCATCGGCTGGATCCCCGTGGACTCGATCCACTCGCCGGTGAAGAAGGTGAACTACCTGGTCGAGGCCGCGCGTCTGGGCCAGACCACCGACTACGACAAGCTCACGCTGGACGTGTGGACCAACGGGTCCGTGCACCCGCGCGACGCCGTGTCGCTGGCGGCCAAGCTGGTGCGCGACCACCTGAACATCTTCATCAACCTCGACGAGTCGCTCGAGTCCTCGGCCGAGGGCGCCTCGGAGCCGGCACGCGTCGGCGCGCTCAACGAGCACCTCGACAAGAGCGTGGAAGAGCTCGAGCTGTCGGTGCGGTCCTACAACTGCCTGAAGAACGCGAACATCCGCACCATTCGCGAGCTGGTGGCCAAGACCGAAGCCGAGATGCTCAAGACGAAGAACTTCGGTAGAAAGTCGCTGAACGAGATCAAGGAGATCCTGACGACGATGGGTCTCAGCCTCGGGATGCGCATGGACCAACCCACTACTGCCGACTAACGCATAGTTACGAGTTACGAGTTACGAGTACAGACCCATGCGTCACAGAGTTGCACATCGGAAGTTGGGCCGCGTCACCGAGCATCGCATCGCGCTGCTGCGGAACCAGGCCACGGCCCTGATCCGGCACGAGCGGATCGAGACCACCGTGCCCAAGGCCAAGGAGCTGCGGCCCTTCGTCGAGCGGCTGATCACCATCGCCAAACGCGGGCTGGCGGCAGGGGAAGGTCACATCAAGGGCCTCAACGCGCGCCGGCTGGTGCTGGTCGACATCCAGGACCGCGCCGTCGTCGGCAAGCTGTTTGACGACATCGCGCCGCGCTTTGCCGCGCGGCCGGGCGGGTACACCCGCGTGCTGAAAGTGGGTTACCGCCGGGGCGACAGCGCCGAGGTGGCGCAGATCGAGCTGGTCGGCAGCGAGTACGACCCCAACGCGGAGGGCGAGAAGATCACCGCCGCCGCCGAGAAGCCGGCCGCCAAGAAGGGCGTCGGGGCACGGCTGAAGGCAGCGGCCGATCGCGTGCGCGGCAAGAAGGACGCGGGATCGCCGGCGCCGAAGTCGTCCACCCGCGCCGCCGGCGGCCGCAAGGTCAACACACCGCGCAAGGCCGGCGGGGGCCCGTAGTTACGAGTTACGAGTACGTAGGACCGAATTTCAGTTCGGCCGACCGAAGGGCGCGATGGCGGGAGGCCGCTGTCGCGCCCTTTGCGTTCCTGGGCGGTGACACGCTTCGCCTCGTGTAGGGTCACCCTCGGCTCTTCTGCCGGCGCGTGCTAGCATCCGCAATCAACCGCGAGGGCTACCGGAGGGGTCTGGGTCATGAAGGGTTACTTGCTCATCACCGGGACGATCTTCGCGTTCGCAGGCGGCATGCACCTGTTCGCTCTGCTTCGAGGGTGGCGTCTGCTGACGGCGGATCTCGAGTTCGTCGTCGAGAACGCCCTGCTGTGCGCCATCGGCCTGGGCCTGGCGCTCTGGGCGTACCGATTGACTCGGGCGCAGCGAAGGGCAGGCGGCTGACGCCCGACGCAATGGATCAACCGACGTCGCTCACACGGTGAGCACCTTCCGGCGACGCGGTATGATTCCACCCAACTTGATCGGGCAGACGCTGTCGCACTTCCGGATCACCGCCATCCTGGGTGAGGGTGGTATGGGGGTGGTGTACCGCGCCGAGGACACCCTGCTCGGCCGCGAGGTGGCGATCAAGGTCCTGCCCGAGTCCTGGATCACAGACCCGGAGCGCATAGCGCGGTTCGAGCGCGAAGCGAAGCTGCTGGCGTCGCTCAATCACCCCAAGCCCGACGCTCGCCTCGCGCCTGGAAGCCGGGCCGTTGCCTCTGGAGGAGTGTGTCGCATTCGCCCGCCAGATTGCCGAGGCGCTCGAAGAGGCCCACGAGAAGGGCATCGTCCATCGCGATCTCAAGCCGCAGAACGTGAAGGTGTCCGCTCAGGGCCAAGTGAAGGTCCTCGACTTTGGATTGGCCAAGGCGTTGAAGCCCGGAAGCGGCGTCGGCTTCTCATCCGACCTTCCCAACTCGCCCACCGCCACATTCGGCGAGACGCGGCAGGGCGTGATCCTGGGCACTGCCGCCTACATGGCGCCGGAGCAGGCGCGCGGCGCTGCCGTCGACAAGAGAGCAGACATCTGGGCGTTTGGCGCCGTGCTCTTCGAAATGCTCACCGGTAAGAGGCTCTTCGTCGGCGACAGCGTTGTGGATGTGCTCGGGGCCGTGACGCGCGAGCCGATCGACTTTGTCCGCCTGCCGCCCGGGACGCCGTCACCGCTGCGCGAGCTCGTGTCGCGCTGTCTCGAGCGCAACCCCAGGAACCGCCTGCGTGACATCGGCGACGCGCGCCTCGCATTGACCGACACGGTTGCGCCGCCAGCCGGGGGACTCGCGGTCGTCGCGGCTTCCCCCCAGTAGGCGTCGTGGCGAAGTCGCCTCCCCTGGCTCGTCGCGACATCCGCCGTCATGGCGCTGCTGGGCCAGTGGCTTCTCCGATCAGGCGGGTATCCGACGAGGCCAGCGGGGTCGTCGGCATCGTTTCGCCAGCTCACGTTTCTCCCAGGGGGGAGCAGACCCCTGCGCTGGCCCCCGACGGAGAGAGGGTCGTCTTTGCGAAGAAGATCGACGGCCGGAACCCAGTGCCCCTCACCGCGGCGTGCGCGCAGGACGACAGCGAGCCGGCGATCTCTCCAGACGGACGTCGTATCGCCTACCGCTCCGAGTGCGCCGGCGCGGGCATCTTTGTCATGGGTGCGACCGGCGAGTCGGCCCGACGCGTGAGTGACGTCGGCTACAGCCCTTCGTGGTCGCCCGATGGAAGGCGAATCGCCTTCTGGGGACAGGGGCAGCCGGCCTCGAACCGAGAGGTGTGGAGCGTCGCCGCAGACGGCTCTGAAGTCGGGGCCGACCGTGCCCAGCGCGTGACCGAGGATTCCGCGATTGATTGGAGCCCTGCCTGGTCGCCCGACGGTGCCTGGCTCTACTTCTCGAGCACACGCGGCGGAACCATGAACCTCTGGCGCGTAGGGGTAGAGGCAGCCACCGGTCGCACGCGGGGCGATCCCGAGCCGGTGGTCGTGCCATCGGGCTGGGTCGGCTGGCCGTCTTTCGCGCGCGACGGCCGGCGGTTCGCCTTCGTCGATCGCAACATGCGCACCGCGATCCTCCGCGCCCCCTTCGATCCGAATCGAGGAGAGCTGACCGGTGCGCCGCGGCAAGTCGAGACGGGTTCGATCGAGGTGTGGCTCGACGGGTTCGATCTGGCACCGGACGGTTCGTCGGTCCTCTTCTCGACTGTCGGGATGCCCCAGCATCTGATGACGGCGCAGGCGGAAGGCCGTGAGCTCCGCCAATTGACCGAGGGGCCCGATCGGTACCGCCAGGGGCGGTTCTCGCCAGACGGCTCGTGGATCGCACTTCAGGCCGCGCGGTTTCCCGCCAGCAACGAGATTGCAGGCCAGCAACCGACCGTCGCGCGACCAGGTATTGGGCGAGAATGCCAGACCCTGCGGCGCCGACGGCAGCCCACCTGACCGCGTAGCGCCGGCGGTTCGCATGCTAGGATGTTCGCATCACGAAAGTGGGAGCGGGTGACTCCGCTCCCGAAGGTGGAGAGAGCCGGTCGCGCGTGACGCGCGACCAAAGGAGCACACATGGCCAAGGCTGCGAAGAAAGCCGTCAAGAAAGCCGCGAAGAAGCCCGCGAGGAAACCCAGCGCCGCGTTCATGAAGCCGGTGGCGCCCAGCGCCGCGCTGGCGGAGATTGTCGGCAGCAAGCCCATTCCCCGGACCGAGGTCACCAAGCGTCTGTGGGCCTACATCAAGAAGAACAAGCTCCAGGACCCCAAGAACAAGCGGATGATCAAAGCAGACGCGGCGCTGAAGGTCGTCTTCGGCGGCAAAGCCGCCGTGAACATGTTCGAGATGACCAAGCTGGTCAGCAAGCACCTGAAATAGCCGCGCGGGCGCCGCCGGGCCGGTCTCGGCCCGGCGCGAGCGCCCACGACGTGGCCATCCCACCGGGCGGCACGTTCGAGCACCTGGCAATCGTCCCTGCGCGCGTACACCGTGGAGGGCCGTGGGGCGTCGCGTTCCACATCGGAGCGGCCGACGCCCGTGGCCCCATCGACGTCGAGCGGATCATGTAATGGTCGCCTAACCCAAGGAGGTCGTGATGGTGCCGCTCAGCTCGCTCTGGCTACCCATTCTGCTCTCGGCGGTCATCGTGTTCATCGCCAGCTCCGTCATCCACATGGCGCTGCCCATTCACAAGAAGGACCTGAAGAAGGTCCCCGACGAAGATGCCGTGCAGGACGCGTTCCGCCGCCTTGGCATCACGCCAGGCGATTACGCCGTGCCGTGCGCGGGGTCGTCCCACGACATGAAGCAGCCGGCCTTCGTCGAGAAGTTGAAGAAAGGGCCGGTTGTCTTCATGACGGTCATCGCTGGCGGCAACACGTCGATGAGTACCAGTCTCGCCCTCTGGTTCCTCTACTGCATCGTCGTCAGCGTCTTTGGCGCCTATGTCGGCGGCCGCGCGCTCGCGTCGGGGTCGAACTACCTGGATGTGTTCCGCTTTGTCGGCACCGTCGCGTTTGCCTGCTACGCGATGTCGCTGCCGCAGGCATCGATCTGGTACAAGCGCAACTGGGGGACCACGGTCAGATCGATGATCGATGGCCTCGTGTACGGCTCGCTGACGGCGGGGACGTTTGGGTGGCTCTGGCCGCGCTGACGCCGGTTCCGGGAGACGCCGCGATTGAGGGCCGGGGATGACGCGCGCACGCGTGGCCCTGGCGTTGCTCAACCTCGGCGGCGGCCTGATGATTCTCGGCGCTGGGTATGATCTCTTGCTGGATGCTCCGCCCCTGTTCTGGGCCGAGTTGCTCGGCCAGCCACTCTCGAACTTGCCACCGGCAGTCGCGAGGCTGCTGATGGCGCTGGTCCATGCTCTGGGCGGGACGCTGCTCGCCGCGGGTGTCGTTGTGCTGCTGCTGGTGAACGGTCCGGTCCGGCGAGGTGACCAGACGACGGCGCTGGCGGTGCTTGTGCTGGTGTGCGTTGGAGAAGGCGGGAACGGCTTGCAGATGATCCGAGCGGGTGGGAGCTACGGCTGGGGCGCGCTCGCCATGATCGTGCCCGCCATTGTGGGCCTGCTGCTTGCCTACGTCCCCTCGCCGGCGTTTGGCGTGTCCAACAGCGGGCCTCGCAGGTGATTCGGGGACAGTGACCGTCACGTCGGAACGCTGCCGCGTCTTTCGGCAACTCCACGAGCGGGGTTGCTTTGTGATGCCAAACCCATGGAACCTCGGCAGCGCGCGCGTGCTCGCTCAGCTTGGCTTTCCGGCACTGGCCACCACCAGCGCCGGCTTTGCGTGGTCCATGGGCCGTGCCGACAACGGAGTGTCGCTGGCCGATGCGTTGACGCACCTGCGCGCCATCGCCGCGTGCGTCGACGTGCCGGTCAACGCCGATTTTGAAGACGGCTTTGCCATCGAGCCGGAGTCGGTGGCCGTCAACGTCGCGTCCGCGGCTACGACCGGCGTTGCCGGGATCTCGATCGAGGACTCCACCGGCGACACGTCGGAGCCGCTGTTTGACTTCGAGCTCTCGGTAGAACGGGTTCGCGCCGCGCGAGCGGGACTCGACAACAGCGCGAGCCCCGTCGCCCTCACAGCTCGTTCCGAAGGCTTCATCGTCGGGCGGCCGGATCTCGACCAGACCATTCGCCGCCTTGTTGCATACGCCGAGGCGGGCGCCGATTGCCTGTACGCACCTGGCATTCGCGCGAACGCAGACATCGTCTCGGTTGTGCAGGCAGTGGCCCCCAAGCCGGTGAACGTGCTGGTCGGCAGCGACTTTACGACGCTGGCCGAACTGGCCGCGCTCGGCGTCCGGCGCATAAGCGTCGGCGGCGCACTGGCCCGCGCGGCGTGGGCCGGCTTTCTGAGTGCGGCGACAGAGATCGCCGAGCGCGGGACCTTTTCCGGGCTGGCCCGCGCGGTGCCGTTTGCCGAACTGAACCAGCGCTTTGCGTCGACGGCACGTGACCGCACCTGAGCACCCACGAGGAGCGGAACTGATCCGTGAATTGAATCTCCTCCCTCATCCCGAGGGTGGCTTCTACTCGCAGATCTTCCGGTCGTCGTCGCTGGTCGCGACGTCTGACGGTCGTAGCGACCGACTCGGCCTGACGACGATCTGCTTCCTCCTGCCGGACGTTCAGCCGGCGGCATCGCGTGGTCTCTGACGACAGGCGTGGCCAACCGCCTTCCTGACGCCGTCGTCGAAGCCATCCGCGTGTGCCAGGTTCTTGGCATTCGCGCCGGGCGCGCGCCGCACCGCATCATCGGCATATGGGCGGTCGTGGTCGAACAGCGCGTGTTCGTGCGCTCGTGGAGTCTCAAGCCGCGGAGCTGGTATCGGACGTTTCTGGAGGACTCGCGCGGCCTCATCCAGATTGGCGGACGGGAGTTGAGGGTTCGCGCCGTCAGCACGCGCAGCGAGCGGTTGAAAGACGCGGTGTCGCGGGCCTACGTCGAGAAATACCACACGCCAGGCGCGCTCAAGTTCGCGCGCGATCTGGGAGGCGCGAAGTCGCGGGCGACCACAACCGAGCTGGTGCCGGCCTCGCCTCGGTCACGCACGCCCTCAAGGTAAGATGTCCGCCCATGGCGTCTTCTCGCGTCAGCTCCATCAGTCTGGTTGTCGCTGGTCTCCTTCTTCTGTTGTCCGCTGGCGCGCATGCCGGGCTGGGCTGGCCAGCGATGCGGCAGGAGTTGCAGAAGGTGTCGGCGCCGCCGGATCTGATGACGAGCATGAGCATCGGCTGGTACTTCGGGTCGGTGGCGATGACCGCCTTCGGTGCGATTGCCCTCAGCGCAGGCCTGGGTGCTGTCGCGACGGGCGGCCGCGTGTCTTGGGCGTCGGTGATCGTCGGCCTCGCCTACGGCGGCTTCGGTCTGGCCACCTACGCCATCTACCACGCATCGCACTTCCTCGGATTCGTCGCGATCGGCCTGCTGGCCGTCGTCGGCAGCGTCCGCGCACTGGACCGGCGCCGGAAGGCCTAGCAGGCACGCACGGCGATGAGGACTGGTCGAATGTTTGTGACGGCGACGCTGGTCGCCCTGCTCGGCGGCGTTGCCCTGGCGCAGCCGAAGTCGCCACGACGGCTCCTGCCGGTGGACGATGCCGCCTCGCGGCCCGACTTCTTCACGTTCCGTGCGCAGTTACTCACAGCCATCGCGCGGCACGACGTCGCAGACTTGATGGCCGTCGTCCACGTCAACATCAAGTGCGACTTCGGTGGCGGCGAAGGCAAGGGGTTCTTCGAGGAGTTCTGGAAGCCGTCGGCCGCCGACAGCCGGGTCTGGGCGGAGCTGGCGGCCGTGCTGGCACTGGGCGGCACGTTCAGCGCCGATGGGACGTTTGTCGCGCCGTACGTGCTCAGCCGATGGCCGGAGGGCGTCGATGCCTTCGAGCTCGTCGCCATCGTTGGCGCTGGTGTACGCATTCGCAGCGCGCCCCACGCAGACGCGGAGTCGACACACGCGAGCAGCTTCGAGATCCTGCCGCTTGCGCGTCAATCAGCCGGCGTCCCTGACGAGTGGACGGCTGTGACAGTGCCGCCCGCCACCATCGGCTACATCGCCACGCGTTTGGTTCGCAGTCCGATCGGCTATCGCGCGTCCTTCTCCAAACAGGACGGACGCTGGCAGATGCGGTTGTTCATCGCGGGCGACTGATGACGGCCGACGAGTTTCACCGCCACGTGGCGTCTCACCCGGACACGATCGTGGTCGACGCACGCTCCGCCGTCGAGTTCCGTCGTGGCCACGTTCCTGGAGCCATTCATGTGCCGTTCTGGGCTGCGGCGTTCAGGCCGTTGCAGGCAGTAGATCCGTGGACACCGCTCGTGGTGTACTGCGGCCATGGCCCCCGCGCATGGATGGCACGAGCGCTGTTCCGCTGGCGAGGCGTCCAGAACGTGTGCCTCCTCGACGGGCACATGGCTGGGTGGCGGCGCGCCGGGCACGCCGAGGAAGCGGGACGCTGATCGCCAGGATCTACTCTCGCGGCGAAAGGATCGGCTCGATGAGTGATGGATTGTCGGACCCGCAAGCAGCGCTGGCGGCGTTGTGGGCCGAGCACGTCAAGGACGAGTTCGCAACCAAAGACGTCGAGGCCACACTGGCCACGATGGTGCCGACGCGTACGTGAACCACATACCGGTAATGACCGGAGGCGTGGGGCAGGACGCGTTGCGTGAGTTTTATGGGAAGCGCTTCATCACGCAGATGCCGCCGGACACCGAGATCCTGCCGGTGTCGCAGACCATCGGCACCGACCAGTTGGTCGACGAGATGATCTTTCGCTTCACGCATACGATCCGAATGGACTGGATGCTGCCCGGCGTTTCGCCGACCGGCAAGCGCGTCGAGGTGCCGCTGGTGGCCATCGTCAGGTTCCGTGATGGCAAGCTTGCGCACGAGCACATCTACTGGGATCAGGCCTCGGTGCTCGTCCAGTTGGGCCTGCTGGACGCGACAGCCCTGCCCGTGGCCGGTGTCGAGACGGCCCGCAAGGTCGTGGACCCGACCCGGCCGTCCAACGCGCTGATGGAGCGCTGACCGCCATGATGCCCACGCTGGCCACACTCGTCCTCGTCGGCTCGATGGTCGCCACCGGCGGGGCGGCCTCCGCCGATCAGGCCCGCTCGACCGCGCAGACCCTGTCGCTCACCATCTTGTCGACGATGCTGACCGATATCGAGGGGATCGGCGAATGGGGCTTTGCGGCCGTGGTCGAAGTCGACGGGCGCCGCTGGTTGTTCGACACCGGCGCCAGGCCCGAAACCGTGTTGAAGAATGCCGAGGAACTCGGCATCGATCTCGCCTCGATCCCCGACGTCATTCTCAGCCACCATCACATCGACCACACAGGGGGGCTGTTCACACTGCGCAAGGCGCTGGCCGCGCGCAACCCTGCCGCTCTCTCGCGCATGCACGTCGCCGCAGGCATGTTCAGATCGCGTCGTAGCGCAGGCGAGGCCGAAGGCAATCCCATGCTGGCCATGCGTGCCGAATACGAGGCGACCGGAGGACGCGTGGTCGAGCACGATGGCCCGGTCGAACTGCAGCTTGGCGTCTGGCTCACGGGGCCGGTGCCGCGGACGTTTCCCGAACGCAACTGGAGCGGCTCGACGAAGGTCGTGGGCCCGAACGGCCTCACAGAGGACACGCTGCCGGAAGATCAGGCGCTGCTCGTGCGCACCCCGCGCGGGCTCAGCGTCGTCACCGGGTGCGGCCACGCCGGCATCGCCAACATCCTCGCCTATGCACGAACGCTTCAGAGTGACATCAACGTGCGCGCCGTTGTCGGCGGGCTTCACTTGTTCGAGGCCGATGAATCCCATCTCGCGTGGACGGCGGGGCGGATGCAGGCAGCCGGAGTGACGCATCTGCTTGGCGCGCATTGCACCGGTGTCGAGGCCGTGTTCCGACTCCGCGCGCTGGTCGGCCTTACGCGCGCCACGGCTGTGGTTGGCGCGGTGGGCAGCGGCTACGACGACGCCACGGGCATCCGGCCAGGGTGGATCGCCCGATAACCGGCCCAATCACGAGTCAGCAGAGCATCGCTCGAAGTGTTCCTGAAGCGAGCGCGCGCAGATCTCTGGGTACAGGCACGACCTGTTGTCCAATGCCCGGCGAAGGAAGGCCCCGGCCTTCTACGACTGACGCCTCGGCTCGGTCGCGCTGTCCAGCGGGCGGCAGGGTGGTACCATGTGTGGTTGCCTGCTCCGGTCGCGATGTGCGCGGTCCCGAGTGCGGCCGGAGTTCCATGTGCCTTTTACTGCGCTCAAATTGCATCCTAGCCTCCTTCGTGGCCTGAAAGAACTGGGCTTCGCGCGTCCGACACCCATCCAGGCCGACGCGATCCCGCCGGGCCTCGAGGGCCGCGACGTGCTGGCGTGCGCGGTGACCGGCAGCGGGAAGACCGCCGCCTTCCTGCTGCCGATCCTCCAGCGTCTGATCGACAAGCCGCGCGGCACGACGCGCGCGCTCGTGCTGGCGCCCACGCGCGAGCTGGCGGCGCAGATCCTCGAGCATCTGAACGAGCTGTCGGTGCACACGCCCATCACCGGCGCGAGTGTGTTTGGCGGCGTCGGCATGGGCCCGCAGGAACACGCCTTTCGCAGCGGCGTGGACGTGATCATCGCGACGCCCGGCCGGCTGCTCGACCACCTGCGGTCGCCGTACGTGAAGTTCGGCGGCCTGGAAGTGCTGGTGCTCGATGAGGCCGATCGCATGCTCGACATGGGATTCCTGCCCGAGATCCGTAAGATCCTCAAGCACCTGCCGGCCAAGCGGCAGACGCTGTTCTTCAGCGCGACGATGCCTGCGCCCATCGTGACGCTGAGCGGCGAGATGCTGCGCAACGCGGTGACCATTGCCATCGAACGCAAGTCGGCGCCTGCCGTGGGCATCACGCAGGCGGTGTACCCCGTCTCGCAGGAGCTGAAATCGGCCCTGCTGATAGCGCTGCTGGCGCGTGGCGACATGAAGGAGGCGCTCGTATTCACGCGCACGAAGCACCGCGCCAACCGGCTCGCCGAGCACCTGATTCGCGCCGGGGTCAACGCCGACCGCATCCACGGCAACCGGTCGCAATCGCAGCGGACCGCGGCCCTGGCCGCGTTCAAGGGCGGCCGCACGCGCGTGCTGGTGGCCACCGACATCGCCGCGCGCGGCATCGACGTCGAGGCACTTGGCCATGTGGTGAACTTCGACGTGCCGATGGTGCCCGACGACTACATCCACCGCGTGGGCCGCACCGCGCGCGCCGAGGCGACAGGTGAGGCGTTTACGTTCGTGTCGCCGCAGGAGGAATCGGATCTGCGCGCCATCGAGTCGGCCATCAGCAAACGGCTGCCTCGGGTGACCGTGCCCGACTTCGACTACACGGCACGTCCGCAACAGAAACTCGAGATCCCCCTGGCCGACCGGATCGCGGCGATTCGGAAGATGAAGTCCGAGCAGCGGGCCAGATCCGCGATGAAGAACGCGCGGACCAACGGCCCGAAGGCAGGGTCGTCGCACGGCGTCAGGCCAAGCAGCGCACGGCTGCGTGGCGCCGGCGGTCCCAGTGGCGGACCCGGCGCGCGTGGTCGTGGTCCAACCCGCGGAGGTCGGTCGTGGGGTGGCAGGGGTAACCAGTGACGCTCGAGAACATTCGATCACTGCTCGACTATCACTACTGGGCTCGCGACCGCCTGTTGGCGGCCGTCGAGCCGCTGACCGACGAGCAGCGCACGCGCGACATGGGCAGCAGCTTCAGGTCCGTCCACGATACACTCGTGCACATCTTTGCGGCCGAGTGGGCGTGGCATTCGCGGTGGAACGGCGTGTCGCCAACTGCCCTCAGCCAGGCCGGCGAGTTTCCCGACCTCGCCACGCTCCGGGCGCGATGGACGGACCTCGAACAGCAGGTGCGCGCGTACGTCGACGCCGCCGGCGAAGACGGCCTTCGCCGCGTGTACGACTACAAGTCGTTAGCCGGAGCCGCCGGTGGAGCGCTGCTCTGGCAGATGGTGCAGCACGTCGTGAACCACGCCAGCTACCACCGCGGCCAGGTCACGACCATGCTGCGGCAGATGGGAGCCGCGCCGGCCAAGGGCCTCGATCTGATCGCGTTCTACCGCGAACGGGCGTGACCATCCGACGAGCAGCGGTCGTGGCCGCGGTCGTAGGGGGAACTTCAGTTCCGCCACGGCGCCAGGTGGAGCGAGTGGGTATACCGGAGGTGAGCGATGCGACGGCAGGGCAGAGGTCTTGGGGCGATGGCCGCGGCGTGGGCGTGCGGGCTGACGTGGACGCTGGCGGCACAGTCATCAGACAAGGTGCTGGTCTATGCCGATTTCGAGCAGGTGCAGGACGGCCGTCCCGTCAGCGCCCGCGGCGGCGCCATGCAGCTGTTTGGCTACTCCGAGAACACGCACCGCCCTCCGGTCTTCAAGGGAGCTGCCGGGCTCGAGCCGCCGGGCCCGGAGTTGGTGCACGTGAAACCGGAGGACCCCAATCGACTCGGCAAGTTCGATGTCGAGCTGTTCACGCCGAACCAGTACTCCGGCGTCGTGTTGGAGATCAAGGGGCTGCCCGACCAGGACGGTCACCAGGTCGCCGACGACGTGAGCGGATTCAAGAACTTCTCGGTGCAGCTCTACACAACGGGCATCACGGGCGTCCGCGTCGAGTTGCTGACGCGCGGGCAAGGCCGCGACGAGAAGGTCGCACACCCGCAGGTGACCTTCATCCCAAAGCCCGGACTCAACACCTATCGCGTGCCCCTCAAGACGTTCTCGCAGCCGTCATGGGTGACCGACACTCGGGTCGACCCCAAGGACGTCATGAAGCAGTTGACCTCGGTGAACATCATCGCCTATTGCGACGATTGCCGGCCCACCAAGGGGATGGTGATTGTGGACAACGTGGTGTTCGAGAAGTAATCAGACTTCCTCCACCTCGACCCCCGCCCGCTCGGCCTTCGCGGCCGCGATGATCTTCTGCTGCTGGTGACTGGGCACTTCCTCGTAGTGTGAGTACTCCATGTGATACGAGCCACGCCCACCGGTGGCGGAGGTGAGCTGTTGCTCGTAGGTGAGCATCTCGGCCATCGGCACCTGGGCGCGAATCACCGTGGTGACGCCCCGCGTGTCCATGCCGCTGATGCGGCCGCGACGCCCGTTGAGATCGCCCATCAGGTCGCCGGCATAGTCGCTCGGCGCGTGGATCTCGACGGTCATCACCGGCTCGAGGATCGTGGGCCTGGCGCGGCTCATGCCGTCTTTGAAGGCCAGCGAGCCGGCCATCTTGAACGACATCTCGTTGCTGTCCACCTGGTGGTACGAGCCGTCGAACACGGTGACCTTGAAATCGACGACGGGATAGCCGGCCAGGTAGCCCCGCATCCGCGAGTCCTGGATGCCCTTTTCGACGGCGGGCACGAACTGCCGCGGGATGGAGCCGCCGAAGATGTCGTCGGCGAATTCGAAGTCGGTGCCGCGCGCCATCGGCTCCATCCGAATCTTGCAGTCGCCGAACTGCCCGTGGCCGCCCGTCTGCTTCTTGTGCCGCCCGTGCGCCTCGACCGGCGTGGTGATGGTCTCGCGATACGGGATGCGCGGGGGTTTGAGGTTCACCTCGACGCCGAACCGCCGTTTGAGCTTGGCGACGGTCACCTCGATGTGCAGTTGGCCCTGACCCGAGAGCAGCAGTTCCTTGGTCTGCGGGTCGCGCGCATACCGGATGGTCGGATCTTCCTCTTCCAGCCGGTGCATCGCCGTGCTGATCTTGTCCTCGTCGCCCCGCGTCTTGGGCTCGATCGCGTAGGAGAGCACGGGCTCGGGGAAGCTGATGGGCGCGATGGTCAGCCCGCCCTTGTCCGCCAGCGTGTCGTTGGTGAGCGTGTCCTTCAGTTTGGCGACGGCCCCGAGGTCGCCCGCCCGGAGGTCGGGGACAGTGGTCGGCGCCTTGCCTTGCATCACGGTGAGGTGGCCGATCCGCTCGCTGATGTCGCGCGTCAGGTTGTGGACGCTGGTGTCGGCCTTGAGCGTGCCCGTCATGACACGGAACAGCGTGATGCGGCCAGCGAAGGGGTCGGCTACCGTCTTCCACACGAATGCCGTGTACGGATCAGCGGCGTTGGGCGTTCGCGTCGCCTCCGCCCTGGACTTCGTGTCGGTCGCCGTGAAACTCCGATCGGCTGGTGAGGGCACGTAGCTCACCAGCGCGTCGAGTAGGGTGGAGGTGCCGATGTTGGCCAACCCGGACGAGCACAGGAGGGGCGCGACCTTGCCCGAGAGCACCGCCGTGCGAAGCCCGCCGAGCAGTTCCTCCTGGGTGAGCGTGCCGGCCTCGAAGAACCTCTCCATCAGCGCGTCGTCGGCCTCCGCCACCATCTCGATCAGTTGCTCGCGAGCCGTGCCCGCCGCCTCGCTCAGTTCGAGCGGCACCGGGCCCTCGGTGGCCTTGCCGCTGCCGTCGGAGGCAAACGTCCACGCCTTCATGCCGACCAGGTCGACGACGCCCTTGAATTCGCGTTCGTCACCCAGCGGCAACTGCACGGGAATGATCGTTCGGCTCAGGGCCTCGCGCACCGAGGCGAGTGTGCGATCGAGGCTGGCACGCTCGCGGTCGAGGCGGTTGACCACCACCAGGCGCGGCAGCCCGAGCGCATCGGCTTCGGCCCACACCTTCTCGGTCTGCACCTCGACGCCGGCGACGGCGTCCACAACGACCATCGCCGCATCGGCGACGCGCAGGCCGGCACGCGCGTCGGACAGGAAGTTGCCCATGCCCGGCGTGTCGATGAAATTGATCTTGGTCTTGTTCCACTCGGCCCAGGCGAGGCTGGCCGACAGCGTGTGCTTTCGGGCGATTTCTTCGTCGTCGTAGTCGGTGACCGTCGTCCCCTCGTCGACGCGCCCCAGGCGGGGCGTCGCTCCAGCGGTGTAGAGCAGGGCGGCGATCAGCTGGGTCTTGCCCGCGCCGCCGTGTCCGACGACAGCGACGTTGCGGATGCTCCCAGTATCGTATGCCTTCATGGCGGCTATCCTCCGCTCCCGGGTGTCTCCGGGGGCCGTTTTCCCTGAGCACGGTGTCTACCTCGCCGAAGCCCAAGGGCAAAGGCGGGACGGACGCAAAGGACGACGAAAAGCGGTCAGACCAGTTACATGCGACGGATCTTATACCCGTTGGGGGCACCGCCGAGGTTTGCGTGTCCCACGCGCTGGGCTATCATGATTATTAGCAAGTCTTCTAATTTCATTAGTCGCCCCAGATTCCTGAGGATATCCATGAACGAGGTCCAGACCGAGGCCGGGACGCACGAAAACGACATCTACGCGCATCCCCCGACATCTTGGCCCTCGAGCTCGAGCCGGGCCATCCCGGCGTCGGAGACCCGGCGTACATTGCCCGGCGTGAAGAGTTGTTTGCGCTCTGCCGCCGGCATCGTCTCGGCCGGCTCGGGCCGCCGCTGGTCACCTACACCGACCAGGAGCAGCAGATCTGGCGCGAGGTATCTCCGCAACTCGACGCGCTGCACCGCCAGTACGCCAGCGCGATCTACCTGCAGGCCAAAGACGAGCTCGGCATCAGCGCGCATGAGATCCCGCAATTGCGCCATCTGAGTACGCACCTCGAGCGGCTCAGCGGCATGCACTTGATCCCGGCCGAGGGGTTCATCCCGTACCGGAGGTTCTACTCGTACATCGCCGAGGCCGGGTTCCCGGTCACCCAGTTCATCCGCCACGGATCGCGGCCCGAGTTCACGCCCGAGCCCGACATGATCCACGACTGCCTGGGCCATGTCCCGCCGCTGGTGAACCACGACTACGCGGCGCTGCTCACGCTGCTTGGAAAGGCGGCCGTGTCGGTGGCCACCGGCGATCACGTCCTGGCCCTGAAGCGTCTGAGCTGGTTTTCGATCGAGTTCGGGCTGATCGAAGAGGCAGGGACGACCAAGGTCTTCGGCGCCGGCATCCTGTCGTCGACCGGCGAGATCCCGTTCTCGCTGTCGGGCGGCGTCGAGCGCCGCCCCTTCGTCACCGACGAAGTGATCGCGACCGACTACGACGCGTCACGCATGCAGGAACTGCTGTTCGTGATCCCGTCGTTCCAGTTTCTGAGAAGGGAAGTGGAAAGCCTGGTGCGGCGCTTCGGCGTCAGCGTCTGATCACGTACGCCAACCACAGAGACACAGGGTTCACAGAGGACGCACAGAGGACGTTTCTTGGGGAACGATCCCCCTCATCGACTCCGTGATGTCTCTGTGTTTTCTGTGGCTCAGTGGTTGGCGTACGTTCGTTATTCGTAGCGCAAGGCTTCGATCGGATCGAGTCGCGAGGCTTTGAACGCGGGCCAGAGGCCGAAGAAGATCCCGACGGTCGCCGAGAAGCCGATCCCGATCGCGAACGACCACCACGGCAGCGAGATCGGGAAGTCGGTGAGCAGGTGCACCGTCACGCCGACGGCGCTGCCCAGCATAATCCCCAGCAACCCGCCGATCGACGTCAGGAACACCGCTTCGAGCAGGAACTGCCAGAGGATCTCGCGACGCTTGGCGCCCAGGGCCTTGCGGATCCCGATCTCGCGCGTCCGCTCGGTCACCGAGATCGTCATGATGGCCATCACGCCGATGCCGCCGACCATCAGCGCGATTGACGAGATCACGACCAGGGCCAGGGAGATGGCCTGGGTGAACTGATCGAAGATCTTCATGATCATGTCGGATGTGACGACGTCGAAGTCGTTTTCCTCGCCAAGCTTCAGCCGATGGCGGCTGCGCATCACTTCCTCGACCTCTTTCAGTACCTGTGCGCGAGGCGTCCCCGGGTAGGGCACGACCGCGATCGACAGGAACCGCTGCAATCGACCCCAGATCCGCGGCGGATCGTACAGCTTCTCGTACGTCGTGATCGGGATGACGGCGAACTCGTCGGGATCTCCACCGAGCACGCTCGGTCGCTTGCCCATCACGCCGATGACCGTGAACTCGTCCTTGCCGACACGGACCTTCTTGCCGATCGGATCGACCGCCGGGAAGAGCGCCGCGCCCGGGGAGGCTCCCAGGACGACGACGTGGCGACGGCGTTCCACCTCGAACTCCGTGAAGAACCGGCCCACGGGCATCTCGAGATAATTGGTCTCGGCGAAATTAGCCGACGCGCCGATGACGGCCATCGACTTGGTGGAATGGTCTCTGTACTGCATCCGCAACTGCTGGGCCCCGGGCCCGTTGCCGAGCTGCGTGCCGATCAGCATCACCGACGGGGCGCTGGTCTTGATCGCCTTGGCGTCCTCCTTGGTGATGTCGGGCCGCTTGATCAACTCTCGGAAGTCCTTGCCGCTGGCGAAACTGCTGATGCTCAGCTTGGCGACGTACACCGTGTCGGAGCCCATCTGCCGGATCAGGTTCTCCATCTGGTCGCCGAAACCGCGAATCAATGAGGTCATCCCGACGATCGAGGTCACGCCGATGACCACGCCAAGGACGGTGAGCGCCGAGCGCAGCTTGTTGCTGCGCAGGGTATCCATCGCCATCACCAGCACTTCGGCCAGCAGGCCCACGCGGAATCGCGGCAGGCGCATCTATTCCTTCCTCAACGCTTCGATCGGATCGAGCGAGGCGGCGCGAATGGCCGGATACAGGCCGAAGAACATGCCGACCACCGCCGTCATCCCCAGGCTCAGCGGGATCGACCACGGCTCGATGGAGGCCGGAATCGGCGTGAGCGCGGAAATCAACATCGCCAGGCCGAAGCCAAACAGCGTCCCGATCAGGCCCCCCACCATCGACAGCGTCGTCGACTCGGTCAGCACCTGCCAGACGATATCGCGCTTCTTGGCTCCGAGGGCCTTGCGCAGGCCGATCTCGCGCGTGCGCTCGGAGACCACCAGCAGCATGATGTTCATGATGACCACGCCGCCGACGACAAGGGAGAGCGAGACCACGCCGATCAGGATCGCGAAGGCGCCCTGGGAGAAGCTCTTCCAGAAACCCATCAGCGTGTCCGAGGTGTACATCCCGAAGTCGTCCGGGTCGCGAGGGCGCAGGTGGCGCTGCACGCGCATGGCGATGCGCGCCTCGTCCATCGCCTGCTCCAGCTGGTCCGGGCTGGACGGCTTCACCGACAGCTCCAGCGACCGGCGCGAGCCGAACATGCGCTGAAAGGCCGCAAGGGGCACCACCGCGAACTCGTCCTGCGAGTTGCCGAACACCGAGCCCTTCTTCTCGTTGACGCCCACCACGCGGAAGTGCATCCCGTTGATCTTGAACACCCGATCGATCGGGCTGCGGCCCTCGAAGAGCTTGTCGGCGGTGTCCGAGCCAATCAGCGCCACCGGGTGGCCGCGTTCGATCTCGTTGCGGCTGGGCAGGCGGCCGAGCGCGGCCGCGTAGCCGCTGAACTCCTCGTACGAGGCCGAGACGCCGCGCACGCGCGTGTTCTCGAGGGTATTGTCGGCATACGCCAGGTTGGCGCCCGAGCCCACTTCGGCCATCACCGCGTCGATCACCTCTGGGTTGAATCGCTCGATGGCGCGCGCGTCGAGCGTCGTGACGTTGGGGTTCATCCGCCAACGGCGATTCTGCTCGTCCTCGTCGGTCACGAATCCGACCTTGTCGATCTTGAACGTGCCGGCGCCGACGTCGCTCATGATGACGTCGGCGACGTACGAGTTCATGCCCTGCAGCAGCGACACCACGGCGATGATCGAGGTCACCGCGACGATGTTGCCCAGCACCATCATGAGCGAACGGATCTTGTTCACCCAGATGGAGGCCAGTGCGAGCCGGACGGCGTCGAGGATCTGCGTCACGACGTCTTCTTGACGACTCCGGCGGGCTTGTCTTCAGGCTTGATCTCGTCGCCGTCGCGGAGGTTCCGCACGGAGTTGAACGGCCCCGTGATCACCTGGTCGCCGTCCTTGAGGCCAGAGAGCACCTCGAAGTAGCGGTCGCCGGCCACGCCAATCTTGACCGGCACGAAGACCGCCGCCTTGTCGCGCATCACGAACACGCCCTCGGTTTCCTTCCGCGTCTGGCCCGGCTTGAGCTCGGCCGCGGCGGCCGTGGGCTCGATGCCTTTCGGACGCTTCTTGCTCTTCGGGTCGCGCGGTTCGCGGACGATCTGGCCCTTGTCGTCGAAGACCAGTTCGCGCACGGCCATGGCCTGAATCGGCACGGCCAGCACCTGGCTGCGGGTCGCCGTGGTGATCTCGGCCGAACAGGTGAAGCCGGGGCGCGCCTCCGGGATCTGGCCGTCGATGGTCACGGTCACCTTGAAGTTGGTCGCCTGCTGTCCGGCCTGGGCGGTCGTGTTCTGGATCGGGCTGTTGCCGATCTCGGTGACCTTGCCGGTGAAGGTCCGGTCCGGCAGCGCGTCGATGGTGATCTTAGCCGTCTGGCCGATCTGCACCGACGGGATCTCGGTCTCGTCGACCTCGACCTCTGCCTCGATGATCGACATGTCGGCCACCGTCATCAGCTGCGAGCCCGCGTTGTTCATCGTCCCGACGACGACGTTTTCACCCTCTTCGATGTTGCGGCGCGTGACGATGCCGTCAAAGGGCGCGAGCAGCGTCACCTGACGAAGGTTGTACTGGCTGGTGGAGAGCTGCGCGCTCTCCTGGCGGATCATCTGCTGGCCCGAGGAGATCCCGGTCTCGCGCGCTTGCAGCTCGGTCTCACGGACCTTCAGCTCGCTTTCCGCGCGATCGAGCTGCTCCTTCGTGGTCAGCCCTTGCGCCCACAAGTCGCGCTGGCGCCTGGCGTTGTCGCGGGCGAGCTGCAGGTTCGCCTTGGCCGTCTCGACGTTGACGCGGGCCTGCGCCAAGCCGGCACGGGCGCCCTCGACCGCCGCTTCGCCCCGCTGCACCGTGCCGCGCAGCGTGTTGGGGTCGATCTCGAGAAGGAGCTGGCCCGCCTTGACGCGGTCGCCCTCTTCGACGGCGAGGCGTGTGACGCGGCCCATCTGCACCGCGCTGATGTTCACGAAGCGCTTCGCCTGGACCTTGCCGGACGCGCTCACCAGTTGCAGCAGGTCGCGCTTTTTCACCGCCTCGGCGGCGACGGTGACGGCGTCGCTCTTCTTGAAGTAAAAATTGGCGCCTGCCGTCGCGGCCCCAAGCAGGACGACCCCGACGCCAATCAGCCATTTCTTCCTACGGGACACGGCTACGCTCCTCCGGAGGCGCCCCGCATCACCAGAGCGATGACGAGCGCGATGACGACGTACACTCCCATGAACGACCAGAAGATCGGCGCGGTCTTCCGACGATAAAGCACGCCCAGCCCGATGGCCAGTACCACGAGCCACCAGACGATAAAGAGATCAATTGTGCCAAGAAACCGGCTGATGATGTTGGACTC
>JAENWD010000393.1 GCA_016650245.1 Vicinamibacteria bacterium | reverse complement strand
GCGATCACGCCCAGGACGAACCCGAGAAAGCCGCCGGCGCCGGCACGCAGTGCCTTCTTCGCATCGGGGTTGCGAAAGTACTCGAACACGAGCGCGCCCACGGCCGGCCCCAGCACCACGCCGGGCAGCCCGAAGACGAGCCCCGCCAATGCGCCCACGCCTGCGCCAAAGACGCCCCACGCCGACGCGCCGGCGCGGCGTGCGCCGAAGAGCGCGGCGAGGTTGTCGGCTACCAGCGCCACAACCGTCAGGCCCAGCATCACAAACAGCATCAGCGGACCGATGCGGGTGAAGTTGTCGGCCCAGGCCACGATGAGAATGCCCAGGTAGATGATGGCGACGCCGGGCAGCACCGGCGCGACCAGCGCGACCACGCCGAAGACAATCACGGCGATGCCAAGCAGGAGCAGCAACGCGTTCACGTCGTCACCTCTACGTCGAACGTCTTCGCTTGTGGTTCGACGAAGCGCAAGAGCGATTCTCCTTCCGCCAGGACCTCGCGCCGAACGGCGACAGGCCACGTCTTGAATGATTCGATCTGCAGCGTCGCCTTTCTGGAGGTGGCCGACACCTTCCAGGTCGCCGCCGCCATGCCGTCCACCAGGACCAGCGCGGCCACTCGCAACCCCGGCAGGAATACGCGTGGCCGGTCGGCCTTTGCCACGATCCGTTCATCGGCGCGCGTCACAATCACGCTATCCCACTCGGGCAGAAACCGCACCGGCGCGGGCGTGTCGGCGTCGGGCCTGGGTGCGCCTGGAAGGTCGAAGAGCGGTTTGCCGTTGGGACCCGGCACGGTGACGAGTCTGTCGCCAAGGCCGGCAAAGGTCGCCTCGAGATTCGAGAGACCCGTCCAGGCCTGCGCGTCCCTGACCGTCGCCGGGCCGTACGCGGCCAGGTAGCGCAGCACCAGAGGACCCAGCGCGCCGCAAGCGGCGACGGGCTTGCCCAGCCACGTGGCCGCGCTGACAAAGTCCGCCTGCGCCGGATACGCCCACGCGTCCGCGCTGGGCACCTGCACGAGCGGCAGGCCCATACGCACGACATAGCCCATGGCGCGCTCGTCGCCCCCGGAGAACTTCGAGATGAGGTGGTCGCGTACATCCTCGAAGTGGTGGGGCTGCCGGAAGTACGTGCGAGCGACGGCCAACAGCGCCGGCAGGTCGAGCGTCTCGGCGCGCTCCCCGAGGATGGTCCGCATGCCCAGGTCGAGCGACGGCTGCAGACAGCCGCGAAACTTCAGGAAGTCTGCCGCGGTCATCAGGTGGATGGTGCCGCGCATCGACGTGCCGCGCACCACCGTGCGCGTGTTCACCGCGGTGGCGAGGTCGGCGCGGGTGAAGGCTTCCAGGCGCGACCACAGTCCCGTGAAGGGAGGCCGCGGCAACTGCGCCTGCAGCCCAAGCAGGCGCTCGATGGCCTTGACGAGGGGACGCTTCTCGCGGGCCAGCAGCATCTGCCGGGCCAGGGTCGCGCGATTGAGCTCGCGTAGCGTCATCGTTTCGATCTTACCCCGTAGCCCGTAGCCCGTAGCCCGTAGTCCGCAGTCCGTAGTACCCTGCTCGACGACAATATGACCGACCGCGCCACGCCAACCGCTGACGCTGCTCTCTGGACCCGCGCCGAGATCGCCCGTCTGGTGTCTGAAAGCGGAGACGCCGCCGAGACCCTGTCGAACCTCGTCCGCCTGATCCAGCAGCGCTTCGGCACCGACGTGTGCTCGGTGTATCTGCTCGAGCCTGATCGCTCCACGCTGGTGCTGGCGGCCACGATCGGGCTTCGGCCCGAGAGCGTCGGCAAGATCCGCATGCGGCTCTCCGAGGGCCTGGTCGGCCTGGTCGGCGAGCAAATGCTGCCGCAGGTGATCGAGCACGCGACGACGCACCCGCGGTTCAAGTACTTCCGCGAAGCAGGAGAAGACCCGTACCAGTCGTTTCTCGGCGTGCCTCTGGTCGACCGAGGTCTGCTGCAGGGCGTGCTGGTGGTGCAGACAATCGGGGCACGCGCGTTCAGTCCCGATGCCGTGCGGCAGCTCGAAGCCGCCGGCCTGCAGCTGGCGCCGGTGGTCAGCGAGGCCCGCACACTGGGGTTGTTCGTCGCGCCGTCGCACCAGCGCCTGTGTGCGTTGGCCCAGAACCTTTGGTGGAGCTGGGACGACGAGGCGACGGCGCTGTTCCGGGATCTCGATCCGGTGCTGTGGGCCCAGCTGGGTCACAACCCGGTGGCGCTGCTGCAGCGCATCGACATCGACGACCTGCAGGAGCGCGCCAGTCAGCTTGTTCTCGAAAGCCGGATCAACTACGCCTACCGCCGGATGCAGGAGTACCTGTCGTCGACCACGACGTGGGGCAGCCAGCACGCCGGGGTGTTGTGGGCGCGGCCTGTCGCGTACTTCTCCGCCGAGTTCGGCCTTCACGAATCCATTCCGATCTACTCGGGCGGCCTGGGCATCCTTGCGGGCGACCACATCAAGGGCGCCTCCGATCTCGGCGTGCCGCTGGTGGGCATCGGGCTCTACTACCATCAGGCGTATTTCCGGCAGCGGCTCGACAACGAGGGCTATCAGCAGGAGGACTACATCGACGTCGATCGGCGTCTGCTGCCTATGCAGCCGGCGACCGACGCCGCCGGCCGGCCGGTGATCGTGACCATCGACACGCGCTCGGCGTCCATCGCGGCGCGCGTGTGGAAGCTGGCCGTGGGACGCAACACCTTGCTGCTGCTCGACGCGGACCTCGACGGCAACCGGCCGGAGGATCGGCAGCTCACCGCACGTCTGTACGGCGGCGACGACTTGATGCGGATTCGCCAGGAACTGCTGCTCGGCGTGGGCGGCGTGCGCGCGATGAAGGCGCTGGGCATCTCGCCGTCGGTGGCCCATCTCAACGAAGGTCACAGCGCCTTTGCGGCGCTGGAACTGGTCCGCGACCGTATGGTCACCGAAGGCATCGGGGCCGATGAAGGTATCCGTCGCGTCGCGCCGCAGGTCGTCTTCACGACGCACACGCCGGTGCCGGCCGGCCACGATCGGTTCACGCCGGAGTTGATCGAAGAGCACCTCGGCCCGCTGCGCGACGCGCTCGGCCTGTCGCCCGAGGCGCTGATGGCCCTGGGCCGCGAGAACTCGGGCAATCACGGCGAGACGTTCTGCATGACCGTGCTCGCCTTGAAGCTGTCGCGCAAGGCCAACGCGGTTTCGTCGCTGCACGGCAAGGTCTCGCGCGCGATGTGGACGGGCCTGTTTCCGGGCGTCGCGGAAGAGCGCGTGCCCATCGGGCACATCACCAACGGCGTGCACGTGCAGACGTGGCTGGCGCCGCAGATGCACCAGATGTACGACCGGCACCTGGGCTCAGACTGGCCGGATCGATGCGCCGAGCCTCCCTGCTGGGACGACATCGAAGGCATCGACGACGGCGAGTTGTGGGAGACGCACCAGACCCTGAAGGCGCGGCTCATCGACTTCGTGCGCCGGCGCACGGCCGCGGCGGCCGAGCGGCGCGGCGAGCCGGCCGACAACGTCGCGCAGCTCAAGAGCGCGTTGAGCCTGGACGGCCTGACGATCGGGTTTGCCCGGCGGTTTGCCACCTACAAGCGCGCGAACATGATCCTGCAGGACCTGGAGGCCGTTGCGTCGCTGGTCAACGACCCGCAGACGCCGATCCAGTTCGTCTTTGCGGGCAAGGCGCATCCCCGCGATCGACCGGGTAAGGAAATCCTGCAGCAGATCGCGCGGCTGGGTCGCGACCCACGCTTTGCCGGCAAGGTGTTGTTCGTCGAGGACTACGACATCAACGTCGGCCGCCATCTCGTGCAGGGCGTGGACGTGTGGCTCAACAACCCGCGGCGCCCGCTGGAAGCCTCCGGCACGAGCGGGCAGAAGGTCGTCCTCAACGGCGGCCTGAACCTCTCGATCCTCGATGGGTGGTGGGCCGAGGCGTACGACGGGCGCAACGGCTTTGC
>JAENWD010000392.1 GCA_016650245.1 Vicinamibacteria bacterium | reverse complement strand
GACGTGCTGGGTGCTCAGGCAAGGAATATGCAAGGAGGAAGGTGCGGGGTGCGACGCGTGCACCCTGCACATACCCTGCACGGTGGACGTCGCACCGCTGAGCTGGCTGCACGACCGTCGTTACGGAGACTCTCGCCATGAAACGTAGGGCCTGGATCATCGCGCTGAGTGTCGCCGCCCTCGCGATGGCGGGCACCGTGTACTACCGGCTCGGCGCGAGCACGGAGCGGCCAAACGTGATGACCGGTGTCGTCACCCGCGGCGCCGTTGTCGAAACCGTTGAAGCGACCGGCACGCTGCAGCCGGTGGACACGGTCGAGGTGGGCTCGCAGGTAACCGGATCGGTGAAGACACTGGGCGCGGACTTCAACAGCCGCGTGACCTCGGGCCAGGTGCTGGCCACGCTGGACCCGGCGTCGCTGCAGGCGCAGGTCGCGCAGGCCGCAGCCACGGTGGCACGACTGGCGGCAGACGTGAACCGCTCGAAGGTCACGCTGGCCGATGCCGGGAACAAGCTGCGACGCGCCGAGGCGCTGAGCCGCGATCAGCTCATCTCGGATGCGGATCTCGACACGGCGCGGTCCACGCGCGACGCCGCGCAGGCCTCCGTCGTCTCCGCGCAAGCGCAGGTCGTCCAGGCCAGGGCCTCGCTCGATCAAGCGCGCGTCAGCCTCGGCCACACGGTCATCCGCGCGCCGTCGGCTGGCGTGGTGCTGTCGCGCAATGTCGAAGTGGGCCAGACGGTGACGTCGGGCCTGCAAACGCCAACGCTGTTCGTCATCGCGCGCGACCTGCAGAAGATGGAGCTGCGGGCCAGCGTCGACGAGGCAGACATCGCGCGCGTCACCGCCGGGCAGCCGGTGTCTTTCACGGTGGACGCGCACGGCGCGCGCCAGTTTGCCGGGCGCGTCTCACAGGTACGCCTGCAGCCCATCGTCGCGCAGAACGTCGTGAGCTACACGACGATGATTGACGTGGATAACCCGGACCTGGCCCTCAAGCCGGGCATGACGGCGACCGTGCGTATCGAGACCGCACGCACCGAGGACACGCTGCGCGTGCCGGCCGCGGCCGTGCGGTTCCGCCCGACAGCGGAGGTGCTGCAGGCCATGGGCCACGCGCCGAATCCGACGACACCACGAGCGACTGGTAGCGCGGGCCAACAGGCGACCGAGCGTAGCGCGGGTCTTGGGACCCGCCCGCGAAATGCCGGCGCCATCTGGACGCTCGCCGACGGTCGGCTCGAGCGTGTCCCCGTCGAACTCGGCGTCTCTGACGGCGCGCTGGTGGCCGTGAAAGCGCAGAAGTTGACGGAAGGCGCGACGGTCGTCACCGGCGTCACGGCGGCCAAGTCCGCCTCGAACGCGCCTGCGGCGGCCTCGCCGCTGGTGCCCACGCCCCAGCGTCGACAGAGACTTCGCTGACAGTGCAGATTGCAGATTACGAAGCGCGCAGATTTGCGAGGCAGATTGGCGGCTGAAGGTTGCCCATGACTACGACTTCGCGGCAGATCTCGCTGGGCACCATCCTCATGACGGCGCTCGAGGCGCTCCGCAGGAACGCGCTGCGCTCGGGCCTCACCGCGCTGGGCATCATCATCGGCGTCGGCGCGGTCATCGTGATGATGGCCATCGGCGACGGCGCGCGGCAGTCGATCGAGTCGCGCATCCGCAGCGCCGGCACGAACCTGGTGATCGTGATGCCGGGCTCGGCCACCGTTGGCGGCGCGCGCCTGGGTCAGGGCGCGATGACCACCCTCGATGCCGCCGATGCCGAGGCGCTCCGGCAAGTGCCAGGCGTCGCGGCGGTGTCGCCAGGCGTCAACACGCGCGGGCAGATCGTGGCCTCCGCCGGCAACTGGTCCACCCAGATCCAGGGTGCCGGCGACGAGCTGGCGACGATTCGGTCCTGGTCCATCGACAGCGGCAGCTTCTTCTCCGCCGGTGACGTCACCCGTGCCGCAAAGATCGCCGTGCTGGGGGCTGTCGTGCGCGACCAGGTGTTTGGCGCCGGCACCGACCCGACGGGCGAGACTGTGCGCATCAGCAACCAGCCGTTCACGGTAATCGGAGTGCTGGCACGTAAGGGCCAGTCGGCGACGGGACAGGACCAGGATGACACCGTCATCGTCCCCTACACGAGCGTGCAGAAGCGCCTGACGGGCACGACCCATCTGGGCAGCATCACGATCTCGGCCGCTGACGAGACACAGGTCACTTCGGTCGCGCAGGCCGTTGGGACCGTGCTCCGCCAACGGCACAACCTCGTCCCCGGGGAGCCGGACGACTTCACCGTGCGCACGCTCGAAGAGATGGCCAGCGTCATGACGTCAACCACGACGACGTTGAGCTACCTGCTGGCGAGCGTGGCGGCGGTGTCGCTGCTGGTGGGCGGCATCGGCGTCACCAACATCATGCTGGTGTCGGTGACCGAACGCACGCGCGAGATCGGCCTTCGGATGTCGCTCGGCGCGCGGCGCATCGACGTGCGCCGGCAGTTTCTCGTCGAAGCGCTGGTGCTGAGCCTGGCCGGCGGCCTGGCCGGCATCGCGCTTGGCGTCGGCGCGGCATGGGTACTCAGCGCGGGCCTTCACTGGACGACCGCGGTCTCGGTGCGGGCGGTGGCGCTGTCTTTCGGCTGCGCGTTCGCGATCGGCGCGTTCTTCGGCTGGGTTCCTGCACGACGGGCGGCCGCGCTGAATCCGATTGACGCGCTCAGGTACGAATAGGCGGGCCTGTGCCTGTCACGCTGCGCCCTTCGCGTGTGTCTTCTAGGATCCGCGGATTTCGGAATTTCTGGATTTCTCGCTCGGAATTGCTCGTCAGCCGCCACACCGACCGTGCCTGTCACAGACACGCGGCGGCCCGGACATAGCGGAACACGGGCGACCGGCCGCTTTCGCGGCCGGTGTCGCTCGGGTTCCTCAGCGCCCGGGAATCCCGTCAATCCCAGAATCCGCGGATGACTTTGCCGCCGCAGACCGGCCCGTACCCGAAAGGCTTGGACGCGCCTGAAGTGAAGGCCTGCGCTACGGGCGCGTGAACCGCATCAGGAACCCCCCTCGCGGCAGCATCGGCACGTTGAACCGATCCAGGCCGCTCACGGTGGCGGACTCCGACAGCAGGTGCCGCGGCGCGCCGCCGTCGCGGATCATCGTCAGCGTCCACTCCCCCTCGCCCAGAAACGAGAGGTCGAGCGCGACGGTCGCGGCTTCCGCTTGGCCGTTGATCGCGCCGACCCACCACTGGGTGCCGCGACGCCTGGCAATTATCGCCAGCCGTCCCGGCTCGCCGTCGAGCAGACGCGAGTCGTCCCACGCCACCGGCACGCCCTTCAGCAGCGTCAGCGCGGCCGCCGGCAGATCGTTGTAGGCCGTCGCGGAGTCCGGGAAGTGCACGATGCCCGATTCAAAGACGACCGTCAGTGCCAGCTCGTGGGCGTTGGTCGTCTGGTGGGGATACTTCGCGTCGCTGAGCGCGGCTGGCAGGTAGTCCATCGAGCCGATCACGTTGCGCGTGAACGCCAGGATGGTGTT
>JAENWD010000391.1 GCA_016650245.1 Vicinamibacteria bacterium | reverse complement strand
CTTCGCGACGCCGGGTATCGCGGCTGGGTGAGCCTCGAGTACGAGGAAGAGGAAGACGCGAAGACGGCGGTGCCGCGGCTGCTGAAGGAACTCGAGCGTCTGATTGGACGATAGGGCGTGGGGCTAACAGCGATCAGCCGAATTCCGGGCCGAGGCTGGCGAACTGCCACGACGGGTCGCCGGGGATGCTCCCGCGTCCGTGCGCCATGCGAATCAGCAGCCGCTGCTCGCGAAATCCCAACGCGTCCAGCGCCCGCACCCACGCCGGCGCATGCAACGGCGCGTCGACGACGAACTCGCGCCCCGCGTGGCTGCGCAAGCAGGCCGTCGCCAGTTCCTGCGCCGTCGTGGCGTCCGCGGCGACGACCGGGCCCAGATGCTCGAAGTCGTGCCCGTGCCGTCCAAACGCGTACCCGGCCAGGCGGGCGTCGTCGCGTGCGATCCAGGCATAGCCCGGTGCTCCGCTCCAAAGCCAGTGCAGCATCGCCGCGCGGTTCGCGCCGAAGATCTCCTCATCGAGCGCGACGACCTCCGGCAGGTCCGCCTGTGTCATCGCCCGTATCGACTCCGGCGGTGCAGCCAGGCCGTCCGGCACGGTGGTCTGGAACCGGCACAGACGGCACTCCTCGGCGAAGCCGCGTTTGAGATAGATGCCGTGACCCGCCGGCGTTGCGTCGAGCCGCACCAGCGGCATGTCCGCCAGCAGCATCAGCCCCTGCTCGAGCAGCAGCGTCCCGATCCCGCGGCCCCGCTCGGCCGGGTCGACCAGCACCATCCCGATCCAGCCGAATCGCGTGCCGTAACGCACGGTGGCCACCGTGCCGACGACGTCGCCGTCGAGCTCGGCGACCCACGTGCCGCCCGGCGTCAGCACCAGGAACTGCTCCCAATCGCGGCGCACCTGGTTCCACCGGCTGGCGCGGCACAACCGGAGGCCGGCGTCGATATCCGACCCGCGCATTGGACGCAGCGCAACGGCGCGAGGACCCTCACCGAGGGAGCGCATTCTGGCCCGACAGCATACCCGAGCAACGCAAGGCCGCGGCTTCTCACGGACTATTCCCCAGTGGGACAGGGGACTTCTCCGTAACCAATCGCGTGCCGAGGTTCGAGAGCGCGTCGCGTGGCTGCAGCAGTTCTACGACGGCATCACAGCCTGCCACGTCCGCCTCGAAGTGCCGCATCGGCACCGCCGGGACGGGGGGCAGCTCGGGGTCCAGATCGAGATCGCAGTTCGGGGTGGCGATCCCATCGCTGTGGCCGCCACCAACCCCCACGGGAGCGTCGCCATCCGTGAGGCCTTCGACATCGCGCGGCGCCAGGTGTAGGATTTCGCGCGCGAGCAGCGGGGCTTCGTCAAGACCCGCGTGACTCCAGTAGGATAGGCACCCACAGGGAGGCGTCATGGTCCGCGTCGGCATTCTCGATCGCTGGCTCGCGGAGCGCGTGCAGCGGCTCGTCGAGCCCGTGGCAGTCCGGTTGGAACTGTGGGACGGCAGTTCGCCGTTTGCGGCCCGCCGCCCACCCGTGGGCGACCTGGTCGTGCGCGACCGGCGCACCCTGCTTGGCCTGGTCGTGAACCCGGAGCTGTGGTTCGGCGAGACCTACGCGGCCGGCAGGCTCGCCATCCGGGGCGCGGTCGAGCCCGTGGTCGAGGCCTTGTCGCGCCTCTCCGGTCCGGCGACCTCATGGCGCGCCCGCATCATGGCCGCCCTGGCCGCGCCCAACACCTTGCGCGACGCCCGCCGCAACATCCACCACTACGATCTCGGCAACGACTTCTATCAGTTGTGGCTCGATCCAGACCTCGTGTACACGTGCGCGTACTTCGCTGACCCGGCGATGTCGCTCGCCGCGGCACAGAGGGCCAAGCTCGACCTCGTGTGCCGCAAACTGCGGTTGCGGCCCGGCGACACGGTCGTCGAGGCCGGGTGCGGCTGGGGGGCCCTCGCGCTTCACATGGCGCGCCACTACGGCGTGACGGTCAAGGCGTTCAACGTGTCGCGCGAGCAGCTCGGCTTCGCTCGCGCGCGGGCGGCCCGCGACGGGCTCATGGGTCAGGTCGAGTTCATCGACGACGACTATCGCAACGTGCAGGGGGAGTGCGACGTGTTCGTCTCGGTCGGGATGCTGGAGCACGTCGGGCTGCGCCACTTCCACAGCCTCGCCGCCGTGCTGGGCCGAACCGTGCGCCGCCACGGCGGTCGCGGTCTCCTGCACTTCATCGGCCGCGACGTCCCGCGCCCGCTCAATACCTGGATCCGGCGGCGCGTGTTTCCTGGCGCGTACCCGCCGACACTCGCCGAGGTCACCTCGCGCGTGCTCGCGCCGGCCGGGATGTCGGTCATCGACGTGGAGAATCTGCGCCTGCACTACGCGCGCACGCTCGAGCTGTGGAGCGCCGGCTTTGCCGCCGCCACCGACGAGATCCGCTCGACCTACGGCGAGCAGTTCCGCCGGACGTGGGAGCTGTACCTGGCTGGCTCGCAGGCCGCGTTTGCCACCGGGTGGATGCAGCTCTTCCAGGTGGTGTTCGCGCCGCGCGAGTCGCCGCCGCCGTCCTGGACCCGCGCCGAGCCGCTGCCGCACGTCGAGGCGGCCGCATGACCCGTTGCGATGTGCTGGTCGTCGGCGGCGGTCCCGCAGGGTCCACGTGCGCGCGGGCGCTCGGTCAGGCCGGATGGGATGTCGTCGTTGCTGACAGAGCCCGGTTCCCACGCGACAAGGTGTGCGCCGGGTGGCTGACGCCCGACGTGTTCCAACTGCTCGATCTCGACCCGTCCGAGTACCGCGCCGCCGGGTTGACGCTGCAGGAGATCGCGGCCTTCCGCACCGGCGTCATCGGCGCCTCGCTGCTCGAAACCCGATACCCGCGAGTGGTCAGCTACGCGATCCGCCGCTGCGAGTTCGACACGTTCCTGCTCCGACGCGCCCAGGTGCGCGTGTTCGAAGAGATGCCGATCGAGCGCCTCCGATGGACGGGCGCCACCTGGATTGCCAACGACACGATCGAGGCGCCCTTCATCGTCGGTGCGGGGGGGCACTTCTGTCCGGTCGCGCGGCACCTGCGCGGCGGCGGAGACACCGCGACGCCGGTGGTCGCGAAGGAAGCGGAGTTTCGCATGGACGGGCACGCGCGCCCGGATTGCCGTGCGCCCGAGCTGTACTTCTGCCGGGACCTCGAAGGCTACGGGTGGTGCGTGCCCAAAGGCGACTATCTCAACGTCGGCATCGGCCGGCGCGATCGAGGCGACTTCGGCGACCACGTCCGCGGTTTCATCGCCTGGCTCGAGCGGCGCGGGGCTGTCGTTGCTGGCGCCCCGCTCGAGTGGCGCGGCCACGCCTACCTCGCCTCTGGCGCCGGCGTGCGTCCGCTCGTGGCTCCTGGCGCCCTGATGGTTGGCGATGCCGCCGGGCTGGCATATCCGGAAAGCGGCGAGGGCATCCGGCCCGCGATCGAGTCCGGGCGCCTGGCGGCCCAGACCCTGGTCGCTGCGCGTGGGCGACAGTCCATCGACGACCTGCTGCCCTACGACGCCGCGCTCCGGCGCCTGCACCCGCGCGTGTCGCCGACCCCCGCGCCGTTGCGGGCCGCATCGGCGGCCATCGGCCGCGTGCTGCTCGGATCGGGGACATTTACCCGGCACGTCGTGCTGGATCGCTGGTTTCTTCGTGCGGGATAGTCCGCGCCTCCGGGATCACTCGAACACCTGCCCCTCAGGTTTGACGCCAAATCGCAGCCGCAGCGTCTGGCGTGCCTCCTGCACCAATACGGGAGAGTGACGTCGGCCTGTCGACCTCACATGTCGCGGAGGGCATCATGCGTGTCGCTGAAGTCATGAGCAAGCCGGTTCGTGTGATCCCCGGCGATGAGCCCGCCAGTCTTGCGTGGGAGCAGATGCGGTTGTACCGCACGCACCACCTGGTCGTCACGGGACACAGAGGGCAGGTCGTCGGGGTGATTTCGGCTGGCGATCTCGGGGGCCGTCACGGCGAGGCCGTCCGCGCCGGCCGACAGGTGGTGGATCTGATGACCGAGCCGGTGACCGTCGTCGAGCCCGACATGACCGTGCGTGAGGCAGCCAACCTGATGCGCGGCCAGCACATCGCCTGTCTGCCGGTCGTCGAGGGAGAGTCGCTGAAGGGCATCATCACCGCGATCGACCTGCTGGAACTGCTCGGCCGTGGCGCCGAGCGCCCGATGGCGACTACCGGACGCCGCGTGATGAAGGACCGCGGATCACGGCTCCGTGTGCTCGAACAGGCGAAAGCCGCCAGCCGGGAAAAGAGCCCGCGCGCCAGGTAGGGGGCGATCCAGGTCACGAAGAATTGCGCGCCCACTGGGAAAGGTTCCCGCCGCCGGCTGGCATGGCGCCGCCGTCGCGCGCCGCAGCGGCGGCAAACCGCGAGCGGCCCGAGGCACGGTCATTGCGTTACTCCGCTTTGGCAGGCTTGCTCTGGCTGCCAACATTTGGAGGTGTACGATGCCAGCCCGCACTGAAACCAGCCTCGCGCGTCCCGGTACCTTCCGCGATCCGTGGGCGACGCTGCGTCAGATGACCACCGACCTCGACCGCATGTGGACCACGCCGTTTCTGGCGCCGCTGCGTGTGCTTGCGCCGCAGGAGCCGGTGGAGTGGTCGCCGACGATCGACGTGTTCGAAAAGGACAAGCGTCTGGTCACACGCGTCGACCTGCCCGGCATGAAGAAGCAAGACGTCAAGGTCGAGGTGACCGACGGGAACCTGACGATCTCGGGTGAGCGGAAACGGGAGTTCGAGGAGAAGAAGGAACACATGTTCCGATGCGAACGCGAGTACGGCAGCTTCTTCAGGACAGTGCCGCTGCCCGAGGGCGCCAGGTTCGAGGACGTGAAGGCGACCTTTGCCGATGGCGTGCTCGAAGTCAGCATCCCGCTGCCCGTGCAACACAAGGCGGCGCCCAAGGCCGTCGAGATCCACTAGGCTGACCAGATGGCGAAGACTGTGGCGTAGAACGCGCCGCCGGGGTCCCCTCGGGGGACCCCCGGCGACCGTCTCCCTCGGGCGCATGTTGACACGTGTCAATTGCGCGCTCATGCTGGAGGTGTGATGGCTCGCGCCCGGCACATCGCGGCATTGGCGCTCAGTGTGTTCCTGGCCTCTCCGGGCGTTGGTCTTTGTGCGGGGTGGGCTGCAACGGCTGGGCAGCGGATGGCCTGCTGCGTCGACGGCCGGCATTGCCAGATGCACGACTCGGCGCAGGCTGGAGCACTCGGGGCGGTTGCCCAATCTGATGCGGACAGCTGCTGCGCGGTGTCCGAACAGGACCAGTCGCCGCCGACGTTGATTACTGCGGCGCCGCTGGCGCCGGTTGTAAGCCCGGTCCCGGCGATTCTCGCACCCGTGGAAGTCGCGCCCGAGCGTTCGCACCCGCCGGGTCCCCTCCCCTGGCGACAGGTAGCCAGGTATCTTCTCCTCTCAGTTTTCCTCGTCTAGCCACTGACCGAGCTTCGTGTGCCTGCCTGGCCCCCGGCCTGGCGGTCTGGCGTACGTGTTGGTACGCCCACATGCGCGGGAAGTGTCGTGCCTCATGATCAACCGTCTCATTGAACTGTCGCTCCGGAATCGATTCCTGGTCGTCGCGGTGTATCTCAGCCTTGGCGGTTGGGGCTGGTGGGCGCTGAGGGCGACGCCGATCGACGCGATTCCCGACCTGTCGGACAACCAGGTCATTGTCTTCACGGACTGGCCGGGTCACAGCCCGCAGGAAGTCGAAGACCAGGTGACGTACCCCCTGACGGTCAACCTTCAAGGGTTGGCTGGCGTGCGCGTGGTTCGATCGCAGTCCGCGTTCGGGTTCTCGATGGTCTACGCGGTCTTCGAGGACGACATCGATCTGTACTTCGCTCGGGCGCGCGTGCTCGAGCGTCTCAGCCTGGTCACCAAGAGCCTTCCCCAGGGCGTCACGCCAGTGCTGGGGCCCGATGCCACCGGGGTCGGGCATGTCTTCTGGTACACCGTCGAGAGCCCCACGCACTCGCTCCGAGACCTGCGGACCCTGCAGGACTGGTTCATCCGCTATCAGCTCAACGCCGTGCCGGGCGTCGCCGAAGTGGCGTCGGTCGGCGGGCACGTCCAGCAGTATCAGATCGATGTCGACCCCAATCGCCTTCGCCTGTACAAGCTGTCGCTGAGTGCCGTCGTCGCCGCCGTACGTGACAGCAACCTGAACGTCGGCGGCAACGTCCTGGAGTCCAACGGCGCGTGGCTGATCGTGCGTGGCGTTGGCCTGATTGGCTCGGTCGACGACGTCAAGAAGATCGTCGTCGCGTCATCAAACGGCGTGCCAGTGTTTGTCAAACAGGTCGCCGACGTACAGTTGGGCAATGCCTTCCGGGTCGCCTCGCTGGTCAAGGGTGCCAACGAAGCGGTTGGCGGCGTGGTCGTCGCGCGCACGGGCGTCAACACCAAGGCCCTCATCGACGCAGTGAAGGCGCGCATCGCGCAGATCGCGCCTGGCCTCCCACAAGGGGTGACGATCGTCCCCTTCTATGACCGATCGACGCTGATCGAGCAGGTCGTCGACACGTTGCGTCACGCGTTGGTCGAAGAGATCGCGCTCGTCACGCTGGCGCACGTCGTCTTCCTGCTGCACTTCAGGTCGATCCTCATCGTGACGATCCCGTTGCCGCTGGCGGTGCTGATCTCGTTTCTCGGGATGTACTACGCCGGCATCTCGTCGAACATCATGAGCCTGGCGGGCATCGCCATCGCGATCGGAGTCCTGGTGGATGCCGGCATCGTCGTCACCGAGAACGCCTTCCGGTTCCTGGAACAGCGCAACATCGATCCCAACGACCGGCCGCTGGTGTGGAGGACGGTCCTGGAGTCCACACGGCTGGTCGGTCGCCCGGTGTTCTTCTCGATGGCGATCATCCTGCTGGCCTTCATTCCCGTGTTCGCGCTCACGGGGCAGGAAGGCAAGCTGTTCCATCCGCTGGCGTTTACCAAGACGTTCGCAGTACTGGCGGCCGCCGTCGTCGCGGTGACGCTGGTGCCGGTGCTCTGCAGCCTGCTACTCGGCGGCAAGGTCCACCGTGAAGAGGACAACCCGGTGATGCGCGGGCTGCGATGGCTGTACCGTCCCGCGCTCGAGACCGCGCTGGCGCGTCCGGTGATCACCGTCGCGGTGGCGGCGTCGTTGTTTGTCGGCGCGCTGGTTGTGGCGCGCGGGATCGGCAGCGAGTTCATGCCGTCGCTCAACGAGGGCGACCTGCTGTTCATGCCGATTGCCGATCCCAGCATCTCCCTTGAAGAGAACACCAGGATCGCGGCCAGGCAGAACAAGGTCCTGCAGTCGTTCCCCGAGGTCGCCTTCGCCGTGGCCAAGGTCGCGCGCGCCGACACGTCCACGGATCCGTCGCCGCTGAACATGACCGAGACGGTCGTGCACCTCAAGCCGCGCGACCAGTGGCGCCCGGGCATGACCATCGATCGGCTTCGCGCCGAGATGGGGCGCGCCGTGCAGATGCCCGGTGTATCGAACATCTGGACGATGCCGATCATCAACCGGATCGACATGCTGACCACCGGCATCCGGTCGGAAGTGGGCGTGAAGGTGTTCGGCACGGACCTGTCGAGGCTCGAGGCTCTTGCACGCGAGGTGGCGGAGGCGATACGGACCGTCCCTGGGTCCAGCAACGTGTACCCGGAGCAGGTCACCAGCGGCCAGTACGTGAACATCACCGTCGATCGCGCCGAGGCCGCGCGGTACGGCATCGGCGTCGGCGACGTGCAGCAGGTCATCGAGGTCGCCGTTGGCGAGACCGTGCTGACGACCACGATCGAAGGCCGATCGCGATTTCCCGTTCGAGTGCGGTACCGGCCCGACGCGCGCGCCGACCCGCAGGCGCTGGCCCAGGTGCTCGTGAGCGCGCCGGGAGGCGAACAGATCCCAATGGGGCAGCTCGCGCGCATCGAGCACCAGCGGGGACCGGCGATGATCTCGTCCGAGAACGGTCTGCTGCTGGCCACCGTGCTGCTCAACGTGCAGGGCCGCGATGTCGGCGGCTTCGTGCAGGAGGCGCGTGCGACGGTGGCCCGGGCGGTGGTACTGCCCGCGGGCTACTACATCGGCTGGAGCGGGCGCTGGGAGAACCAGGAGCGGGCACGCCAAAGGTTGCAGCTCGTGATCCCGATCGTGCTGGCGGTCATCTTCATACTGCTCTACTTCACGTACGGATCGCTTGTGGACGCCGCCCATGTCCTGCTGGCTGTTCCGTTTGCTCTCACCGGAGGCGTGTACCTGTTATGGCTGCTCGGCTACAACTTCTCCGTCGCGGTGTGGGTGGGCTTCATCGCGCTGTTTGGCACCGCGGTGCAGACGGGCGTCGTGATGGTCATCTACCTGGAGGAGGCCGTCGAGCGCAAGCGGCAGGAACTGGGAGGCACGCTGACTCGCGCGGCTCTACGAGACGCGGTCATGGAGGGCGCGCTGCTGCGACTGCGCCCGAAGGTGATGACGGTCTCCACCGTCGTCGCGGGGCTGCTGCCCCTCATGTGGAGCACCAGGGTGGGCGCGGAGGTGATGAAACCGCTGGCCACGCCGGTGCTGGGCGGCATGGTCTCGTCGCTGATCCACGTGCTGATCGTCACGCCGGTCATCTTCTTCTGGATCCGTGAGCGGCGTCTGGGACTGCAGCATCAGCCGATGCCGGCCCTCTCGAGACGTGCCTTCCCGATCCGGCGCAGTCTGCGCGTATCGGTCGTGGTCGCGACCGCGCTGGGCGTGACGTTCGCCGCGTGGTGGCTCAGTCGTGCGCCGGCGACCGACGCCGGCTCCAGCGGGCCAGGCGGCAGCGTTGTCCAGACCGTGCGCTCCGGGGACCTCGCCATCGTGCTGCTCTCTCCGACGGGCACTCTTGGAACCGGCCGTAATACCTTCACGGTCGAGTTCCGGAGGTTGTCTGGCGATCTGGTGGACGTGGGCACAGTGCGCGCGGCCGCGAACATGAGCATGCCGGGCATGGCCATGTCCGGCAACTTCCAGGTGAGGCCGACCGGAGTGCCGGGACGGTATGCGGCGACCGCCGAGTTTGGTATGGCCGGGTCGTGGCCGATGAGCGTGGACTGGGACGGTCCGGCGGGCCGAGGCTCGGTCAACTTCCAGGGGACGGTGCAATGACGGCGTTTCAACGGATCACGGGCGTGATGGTCGCAGCCACGCTGTTGCCGGTTCCGGCGCGCGGGCAGGAGGCGGCGCGTACTCCGGCTCTGGCCGCGCCCTACATCGATGAGCGTGCAGGCATGGGGCTAGACGCCGCGATCGCACGCGCGCTGCAGCGGGAACCGTCGCTGCGCGCCGTGCGTGCCGACATCGACGTGGCACAAGGGCAGCGACTGCAGGCAGGCCTGCTCCCGAGTCCCATGCTGAACGTCGAGCGTCGCGACGAGCCGGCCGGCACGGACAATCAGACCAGCATCGGCGTGGAATGGCCGCTGGATCTCTTCCGCCGGCGGGGACGCGTGCAGGTGGCCGAGCGAGCGCTGGACGCGACGCGCCTGGCGGTGGCCGATCGCGAGCGGCTGCTGGCCGCCGAGGTGCGCAGGCAGTACGGGGCGGCCGCCGCGGCGGTGCGCGACGTTGCGGTCGCCGACGAGCAGGCGGACACGGTGCAACGCCAGCTGGACGTGCTGCGGGGGCGTGTGGACGAAGGCGTCACGCCGCCGCTCGAACGCGACCTGATGGACGTCGAGTTGCGCCGGCTCGACGCCGAGCGCGCGCTGGCGGCTGGCCGCGCCGACGTGGCGATGGTGCAGCTCAAGCAACTGCTCGGAATGGGGCCAGACGAGCCGCTGGTGCTGCGGCAGACCCTCGAGAGCCTTGTGACCTCCAGCGCGCCAGGCGCAGAGACCGACCGCGCCGCGAAGGCGATTGCTGAACGCGCCGACGTGCGCGAGGCCGTCGCGCGCGTTGCCCTGGCCGGCGCCCGTGTCGATCAGGCGCGGCGTGAGGGTCGCATTGACGTCACCCTGTTCGGGAGCTACATGCGGATGGACGCGGGGTTTCCTCAGCAGGGGTTCAATACGGCGGGTGGGCTCGAACGGGTCCGCGGCCGGTTCGACTACATCGCCGCCGGCGCCACCTTCACACTGCCTGTGTTCAATCGGAACCAGGGACAGGTCGGCGCCGCGCAGGCCGAGCAGACTGGCGCCGAGGCGCGCCGCGACGCGGCAGAACTGGCGGCGCACGCGGAGCTGGCCGGGGCGCGGGCGCGCGACGGGCGGGCCCGGCAGGCGGTGGCCGTCTACATCGGCGGTCTGCGCGCGCTCGCGCGGAAGAACCTGGACGTCGTGCGGCAGACCTTCGAGCTCGGACGGGCGACGGTCTCCGACGTGCTGGCGGAGCAACGCCGCGTCCTGGACATCGAGCAGGCGTACACGTTCGCATTACGAGAGGCCTGGGAGGCGCGCGCCGCCTTGAAGCGCGCGCTGGGAGAGACGAGATGAACTCGGAGTCACGCGTCAGCGTCAGTTGGCCGGTCCTGGGGGTGGCAGCGATGGTGCTGCTTGCCGCCGGGGCGGGTGCGGCCTATCTGGGTTTGCGTTCGACCGGTTCACCGCGCGAGGAGGCGCACGCCTCGGCGGTCGGTGGGTCCGAGACCCCGCCCGTCACCCCGACGACATCCAGCGCGCTGCCGGATGTGGTGGTGACGCTCAGCACCGAGGCGGTCGAGCGTGCCGGCATCACGGTGACGCCGGTGACAGCCGGGACACCGACGGGAGACCTGCGCGCCCCCGGCGTGGTAGAGCCCAATGCGTACAAGGTCGTGGCGGTGACGCCGCTGGTGAGCGGCCGGATCACGCGCGTGACCGCCGACCTGGGGCAGCACGTGCGGCGGGGGCAGGTGATCGCGCAGGTCTTCAGCCCTGAACTGGCCGAGGCGCAGACCCGCTATATCTCGATCGAAGCGGAGCTGGGCGCGCACGAACGCGAGCTGGCTCGAACCGAAAGGCTGGTGCAGATCGGGGCGGCAAGCGCTCAGGAGCTCGAGCGCATTCACGCCGAGCACACGGCGCAGCGCGCCGATCTCCAGGCGGCGGCCTCGCGCCTTCAGCTGCTGGGGCTGTCGGCGGAGGCCATCGAGCAGCTCGGTCCCGGCAAAACGGTGGGCGCGACGACCAACGTGCACGCACCGATCGCGGGCGTGGTGACCGAACGCCTCGCAAACATCGGCCTGAACGTCGATCTGGCCACCAAGCTCTTCACGGTGGTGGACCTGGCGACCGTCTGGGTCGTGACGGAGCTGTACGAGAAGGACTTTGGACGCGTCCCTCTCGGCAGCGCGGCCACGATCACGACAACCGCTTACCCGGATCTCGTGCTGCGCGGACGGGTCAGCTACATCGATCCGCAGCTGAGCACGGCGACGCGGACGGCGAAGGTGCGGATCGAAGTGCCCAATGTGGGCAACCACCTGCGCCTCGGCATGTATACGGACGCGACGTTTGCCGGCGCCGCTGGCGCAGCGACGCCGATGGTTCCGCAAAGCGCGGTGCAGAACATCGCGGATCGCACGGTGGTCTATCTGGTGGACCCGAGGAGGCCGGGGTCGTTCATCGAACGCGACGTGCGCCTTGGCGCACCAGCCGGTGACCTGGTGTCGGTCCTGGCCGGGGTTCAGGCCGGCGATGTGGTCGTCGGGAAAGGCAGCTTCTTCGTGCGTGCCGAGCGCGAGCGCCTCGGGCTACGGCAATCGCCCGCGGCGCCGGCGGCAACGCAGACCGCCAGGATCACTGTCGGAGACCAGGACTACCATCCGGAGAAGGTCAGCCTGCGCGCTGGTGTCCCCGCCCGCCTCACGTTCGTCCGCACCTCAGCCACCACCTGCGGCACCGAGGTGGCATTTCCGTCCCTGAACATCAAGCGGGTGCTGCCACTCAACGAGCCCGTTGTCATCGAATTCACGCCCTCCAAGGCTGGCGACATCGCGTTCGTGTGCGGCCTGGGCATGCTGAAGGGCGCCGTTGTGGTGCGGTAAGGGTCGTCTGCCGCCTTGACTTTGCCGTAACCGGCAACAAATACTGACGGCTCCGTGTTTCACTCAAGACGGGTCCGATTCGTCATTGCGGCCTGCGCCATCGTCGGCGTCTGGGCGCTGCCGTTGCTGCCCGCGCTGCATGTGCATGACGAGCATTCGTCCGCGCAGACGGTGGTTCATCGGCACGCCCTGGCTGGTCAGACAACCCGCGCCGATCTGTCGTTGGATCACGGAGACGATGGCGATCACGCGGGCGTCCGAGTCCTGGACCCGTTCTTCGACGCTGGTCGCCACTCCACCATTAGCCAGCCATTGGTCAGCAGTGACGTCGTTGCGATCCTCTCGGGCGGCCCCTCCCTGCGACGGCACGAATTGGATTGTTCCCGCCTCGACCACGGCCCGCCTCGCGCCCTCCTGTCCTCTCGCGCCCCGCCCGTTGCCATCTAGCCGCTAGTCCGGGCTACGCCGGGTTTCACCCGGTTCGTCAGTACCAATGCTGTCGTCGTTTATCTGGCCGGAGACCTATGTCTTTCGCTGCCTGTCTGGTCCTGCGTTGTCACATTGACCCATGCCTGGCGATCGTCTGGATCGCCACAGCGCTGCTGCTCAGCTCTGCCAGCGCGGCGAGGGCCCAGCCTGTCGCGCCGCGGCCGCTCGGGAGCGACTTGCCCGTCTACCGGCCGCCTGACGATCGGCGATTGACGCCCGGCGTGCCGACCATCGAGGACCCGGCAGGTTCCATCAGCCTCCGCGACGCGTTGGGTCTGGCGCTCATGCAGAGCCCGGAGCTGGCGACCTTTGCCTGGGAGATCCGGGCCCGCGAGGCGAGATTGCTGCAGGCCGGGCGACCGCCCAATCCGGTGGTCACCACGGCGGTCCAGGATCTTGGGGGCAGCACTGGGTTCACCGGCGCCGCGGACCCGATTCAATCGCAAACCACGATCGAGCTCAGCCAGCTCGTCGAGCTTGGGGGTAAACGTGCCGCCCGCCAAAGAGTCGCGGCCCTCAACCGCGACCTTGCGGCCTGGGATTTCGAGACGGCCCGGATGGACGTGCTCACCCGCGTCACCGGCGCGTATCTCGACGTGCTGGCCAGTCAACAGCTGGTCACGCTCACCCAGGAGACGGCGGGTCTTGTCGAACAGGTCCAGAGGGCCGTCGGTCTCAGGGTCGCCGCGGGGGTGGTGTCCCCCATCGAGCAGACAAAGGCTGACGTGGCGCTTGCCGCCGTCCGCATTGAATCCGACCGAGCGCGGCGGATCCTGGAAGCGGATCGACGACGACTCGCCGCGCTCTGGGGAAGCACCTCGCCGAGATTTCAATCAGCCGTCGGCGATCTGACGACCGTGCGTCCCGTGCCGGCGTTTGATGATCTGCAGCATCGTCTTTCGCAGAATCCTGACGTGGCGCGCTGGGCCGCGGAGATCGCCCAGCGGGACGCGGCGCTGGCCGTCGAGCGCTCGAAGCGTGTGCCAGACGTGTCCGTGAGCGGGGGGTATCGTCGCTACCCGGAGATCGACAGCAACGGCTTCGTGATCGGCGCGTCGGTCGAGCTCCCGCTGTTCGACCGAAATCGCGGCGGCATTCAGGAAGCGCGCGATCGCCTGAGCAAGGCGCATGAAGAGCAACGGGCGGCCCATGTGCGCGTGACTGCGATGCTGGCCGAGGCGTACCGTTCGCTGTCGAGCGCCAGTGACGAAGTCTCCGCCCTCGCCTCGAACGTGCTGCCAGGAGCGCGCTCGGCATTCGAGGCGGTGGGGGAGGGCTATCGTCTCGGCAAGTTCGGCTACCTGGACGTGCTCGACGCGCAGCGCACCTTGGTGAGTGCGGGTGGTCAGTACTTGCGGGCGTTGGCGGACTTTCACAAGGCCGCCGCCGAGGTCGAGCGGCTCATCGGCGAGCCGCTCACAGCAATGACGACTCCGCCCGCAACATCCGGTCAGGAGTGAACGCCATCATGCACAGAAGAACGATTGCCATCATCGCGACGATTGTCCTCATCGGCGTAGCGCTCACCCTGCTCATCCTTCGGACCGAGCCGACCAGGACGGCGGCCGGCGAGGGCGCCGCCGAAGTCGGGGCCCTGGAGTACCCGCGTGGTCCCCACGGTGCTCGATTGCTGTCCAATGGCCCCCTTCAGCTCGAGGTCACGATCTACGAGGCGGGTGTCGCGCCGCAGTTTCGCGTCTATCCGTTTGACGCGACTCTGAAGCCGCTACCTCCGAAGGACGTCGCGCTGCAAATCGAGCTGCATCGCCTCGGTGGACGCGTCGATCGCATCGACTTTCAGCCCGAGGCGGATTACCTGAGGGGCACCGCCGTGGTCGAGGAACCGCATTCCTTCGATGTGAGGCTCACCGCGCGTCACGCTGGTCGGTCGCACCAGTTTTCGTACTCCCAGATTGAAGGCAAGGTGACGCTTGGACCGGACCAGGTGAAGAGCGCAGGTATCTCGATCAACACCGTCGGCCCACGCGAGATGGTCACCACGCTCGACCTGCCCGGCGAGATCACGGCTGACCAGACGCGCGTCGCACAGGTCGTGCCGCGCCTGCAGGGCGTGATCACAGATGTGCTCAAGAAGGAAGGCGATCGGGTGCGCAAGGGCGAGCTGATGGCGGTCCTCAACAGCCGTGAGCTTGCGGACGCGAAAAGCGCCTATCTTGCCGCCACGCAGCAGCTCGACTTCACGCGCGTCACCGTCGAACGAGAGGAATCCCTCTGGAAAAAGAAGATCTCGGCGGAGCAGGACTACCTCGAGGCCAGGCGCGCGTACGACCGGGCCGCGCTGAGCCGTAAGCTTGCGGGGCAGATGCTGGTGGTGCTGGGGGTGCCGTCGGACGCATTGTCCCGCCTGGCGTCGGCGCCGGCCGAGACCATGGCCAGGTACGAGATCCGATCGCCTCTGAACGGGACGGTCACCGAACGACACGTCACTGTGGGGGAAGCCGTGACCGCTGAGGAGGGCATCTTCGTCGTTGCCGATCTCTCGTCGATCTGGGTTGACATCACGGTGTACGCAAAAGACCTCGGCGCTGTGCACGAGGGGCAAGCAGCGACGGTGACATCCACAGATCTGGGGATCGAGGTCCAGGGACGCGTCAGCTACGTCGGGCCGCTCGTGGGGGAGCAGACACGAGCGGCCACGGCGCGCATCGTGTTGCCGAACCGTGAAGGTCGCTGGCGGCCGGGCCTGTTCGTCAACGTCCGTCTCGTTCGCGAGGCGACCACGGTGCCGTTGGCTGTCTCTGCCGAAGCCATCCAGACGTTCCGCGACTGGCAGGTCGTGTTTGTCCGATACGAAGACGCGTTTGAAGCGCGTCCCCTGGAGCTTGGCCGCAATGACGGCCAATGGGTCGAAGTCCTGAAGGGCTTGTCACCTGGCGAACAGTACGCCGCCGCCAACAGCTTCGCCGTGAAGGCCGAAATCGGCAAACTCGGCGCGACCCACGATCACTGAGGCACCGCCAACTCCATGATTGAACGCATCCTCCACTTCTCGATCCGCCAGCGGTGGGTCGTGCTCCTCGCCACGCTCGCCATGGCGGTGTTCGGCGTCTACAGCTACACGCAGTTGCCGATCGACGCGGTGCCGGACATCACCAACGTCCAGGTGCAGATCAACACAGAGGCGCCCGGCTACTCGCCGCTCGAAGCGGAACAGCGCGTGACCTTCATCGTCGAAACGGCGATGGCCGGCCTGCCTCACCTGGACGAGACGCGCTCGATCTCGCGATACGGTCTGTCGCAAGTCACCGTGGTTTTCGAGGATGGAACCGACATCTACTTCGCTCGACAGCTCATCAACGAACGGGTCCAGGAGGTCAAGGGCAAGCTCCCGCCTGGGATTGAACCGACGATGGGGCCGATCGCCACGGGGCTGGGCGAAATCTTCCTGTGGTCCGTGGAGGCTCAGCCCGGCGCCACCACTCCGGAGGGACAGCCGTATTCCGGAATGGACCTCCGGACGATTCAGGACTGGATCGTCCGCCCGCAGCTCAAGACAGTCCCTGGCGTGGCTGACGTCAACAGCATCGGGGGCTACACGAAGCAATTCCACGTCACGCCGTACCCCGACAAGCTCATGGCCTACGGGCTCACATTTCGCGACGTGCTCGACGCGCTGGCACGCAACAACGCAAATGTCGGCGCCGGCTATATCGAGCGGCGCGGCGAACAGTATTTGATCCGTGCGCCAGGACAGGTGAAGGAGCTCGGCGACATCCGGCGAATCGTCGTGAGCAATCATCAAGGCACGCCGATTCATCTCGACGATATCGCGGACGTCCTGCTGGGAAACGAGCTGCGAACCGGCGCCGCAACCGAAGACGGCAAGGAGATCGTCGTCGGTACCGTCCTCATGCTGATGGGGGAGAACAGTCGCATTGTCTCGCGGCGTGTCGCAGCCAAGATGGAGGAGGTCGGCCGCACGTTGCCCGCCGGGGTCATCGCCAGGACCGTCTACGACCGCACGACGCTGGTCGACGCCACGATCGAGACGGTCCAGCACAACCTCGCTATCGGCGCCCTCCTCGTGATCGCAATCCTGTTCTGGTTTCTGGGCAACGTCCGGGCCGCCATCATCACGGCCTGCGTCATTCCCCTGTCGATGCTCTTCGCGATCGCCGGCATGGTGGAGCGGGGCGTCAGTGGCAATCTGCTGAGTCTGGGCGCGCTCGATTTCGGCATCATCGTCGACGGCGCTGTCGTGATGGTCGAAAACTGCATGCGGCGCCTGGCGGCCCGGCAGCACGAACTGGGACGCCTGCTGACGCGCGCGGAGCGATTCGAGGTGGTCTTCGATGCGTCACGTGAAGTTCGACGGCCCACGATGTTCGGGCAGCTCATCATCATGATCGTGTACCTGCCGATCCTCACTCTGACCGGCATCGAGGGCAAGATGTTCTACCCAATGGCCTTCACGGTGCTCGCCGCGTTGTTCGGCGCGATGATTCTGTCGGTCACCTTTGTGCCTGCCGCGGTGGCGGTCTTCGTCACCGATCGAGTGTCGGAGAACGAGAGCCTGCCTGTGCGCTGGGCGACCAGTGCCTACGTGCCGGCGCTCACCATGGCGATGCGCAATCGGAGTGTCACCGTGGCGGCCGCCCTGGTCCTCATGCTGGTGACTGGAGCGATGGCCATGCGCCTTGGCAGCGAGTTTCTTCCCAGCCTGGATGAAGGCGATCTTCTTGTCCACGCGCTCCGTATACCCGGGACGAGCCTGTCCACGGCGGTCGATATGCAACACGCGTTGGAGCGCAAGTTCAAGACCTATCCCGAAGTGGACTACGTCTTCTCCAAGATTGGCACCGCAGAGATTGCCAGCGACCCCATGCCGCCCAGCGTCGCGGACACGTACGTGATGCTGAAATCGCGTGAACGCTGGCCCGATCCACGCAGGCCGAAGAACGAGCTGGTGGACCAGCTCCAGCGGGAGCTGCAGTTCATGCCCGGGAACAACTACGAGTTCATCCAGCCGATTCAGATGCGGTTCAACGAATTGATCGCGGGCGTCAGGAGCGACGTGGCCGTCAAGGTCTTCGGGGACGACATGGATGTGTTAGCCGACGTCGGCACCCGCATCGAGTCGGTGCTGGCGGCCGTCCCTGGCGCCGCGGACACGAAGGTGGAGCAGACGACGGGCATGCCGATGCTGACGATCAACCTCAAGAGAGACGAGATGGCCCGCCTCGGCCTCAACGTGGCGGATGTGCAGGACGTGATTGAGGTCGCGTTCGGCGGAAAGGTCATCGGCGAGGTCTTCGAGGGCGACCGCAGGTTCGACATCGTCGTGCGACTGCCGGAGCGGTTACGGACGAACCTGGACGAGATGGTTCGCCTCCCTGTGCCTCTGCCTCGAGGCGAGCGCCGTGGCGACGAACTTGCGTTCGTGCCCCTCGGCTCGGTTGCGGAGGTCGAGATCGCGCCAGGACCGAATCAAGTAAGTCGCGAGAACGGCAAGCGCCGTGTCGTCGTCACCGCCAACGTGCGGGGCCGCGACATCGGGTCGTTCGTGGCCGAGGCCGAGCAGCGCATCCGGGAGGCGGTGGAGATTCCGCCGGGATACTGGACCGCGTGGGGAGGGCAGTTCGAACAGTTGCTGTCCGCGCGGCAGCGGCTTCAGGTTGTCGTGCCGGTGGCGCTGCTCCTGATTTTCGGCCTGCTCTTTGCCACATTCGGGACGGTGCGCGAGGCGCTGCTCGTGTTCACCGGCGTGCCGCTCGCGCTGACGGGAGGCGTGTTGTTCCTGTGGATGCGTGACATTCCCTTTTCGATTTCGGCCGCCGTGGGATTCATCGCCCTGTCTGGAGTGGCGGTGCTCAACGGGCTCGTCATGATCACGTTCATCGATCGCTTGCGTGAACAGGGGCAATCGCTCGAGAACGCCGTCATGCACGGCGCGGTCGCGCGGCTTCCCCCAGTGCTGATGACGGCGCTGGTGGCGTCGCTGGGCTTCTTGCCGATGATGCTCGCCACGGGACGCGGTGCGGAAGTGCAGCGGCCGCTGGCGACCGTCGTCGTCGGCGGCATTCTCTCCTCGACGGCGCTGACACTGCTTGTTCTTCCAGTCCTGTATCAACTGTTTGCGAGCGAGCGGGAGGAGGTAGAGCTGTGATGAACGAAATCAAAGCGATCATCAAGTCGGACCGGCTTTCCGACGTCTTGCGCGCGCTCCACACCGTGCCCGGCCTTCCCGGTGTAACCGTTTCCACCGTTCGTGGGTTCGGTAGGCGCCATCCACACGACGACTCAACGCCGACGTTTGACGAGGTCGAAATGACGAAGGTAGAGATTGTCGTGCCTGCCGCGGTCGCGCAGGATGTGGTCCAGATCATCGAACGCACCGCGCACACCGGCCAGCGCGGCGACGGCAAGATCTTCGTGCTTCCAGTGGAGCACGCGGTCAGGATCCGCTCGGGCGAGCGGGACGCGAGAGCCCTGTGAACCAGGCCGATGCCTGAGCGCCGGAAGGCGGCCCCTCCTGACGATATGGCGCATCGGTCGTCGAGACTAGTCCTCGACGAACCGGTGACAGCGTGGCCAGCGGAGTACGGTCGGAGGACATTTGCTCCGGAGTCTCCACGTCACGTGACGGCGCAGCGGTTTGCGCCGGCTTCTCCGACTCGCAAGGCTTCATAGGCATTCAGGTGGATGCTTCCAGGGATGGCCCACTGGCCTCGGTCTTCGTCTGTTCTGATGTCGAGCACCGTCACGGGGCGGTTCTCTTCCAACCATTCGCGCAGCGTGTCCACGTCGGTCGCCTTCATCGTCCCGCCCCCCTTGCCGCCTCCTAGAGCTGCGTGTACAGCCACGACTTCTCGAACCACACTTTGGCGAAATGCCAGCGCCAGCTTGGCGTGCGCAACGTCACGGCTGGCTTCGGCTCGGCGTAGAAGTCGCCGCCGCCGAAGCCAGCCCTGCCGTTGCCGATTTCGATGAAGCACTCACCGTTTCCGTCGAAGCGAGTCAATGTGCCCTGGCCGGTGATCGCGTGCGCGATGCTTCGGGCAACAACCACCCCTTCGCGGTGGGCGAAGACGCCGGCCTTGGGGAGCGGCTTACCGAGCGCCAACGGAATAGAGACGACATCGCCAATGGCGTAGACGTTCGGCCATCGCGTCAGCAGTGTGTGGCGATCAACCGACATCCACCCGCTCTGATCGACCAGGCCGCTCTCCCGGATCACGCTGGGCGGACGATGGGGTGGCACGTACGCGAGGAGATCGAAATCGACCTGTGCGCCATTCGAAAACGTCAGACGCTTCTTCTCCGCGTCAACCGTCGTCACCTGGTGTTCAGGGTGATACGAGATGCCTTTCATCGCGAGTAACTGCTTGACCGCGCCTGACACCTCGGGACCGGCCACACCCATCGGCGCCGCCTCCGCTGCATAGACGTCGATCTGCACGGCGTCGCGAAGACCCTGCTTGCGGCACCACGCGTCGATCAGCATCGCCCCTTCGTACGGCGCTGCGGGGCACTTGTACGCCGGGGCGGCAGTCATGACCACGATCCGGCCTGCGCGAAAGCGCTGCAAGGCGCCCCAGAGGGTTTGTGCGCCACGGAGTGTGTAGAAGTTGTGGCCCGAGTCGGCCAGTCCGGGAATCGATGCCGGATCGAGTTCGGCGCCCAGAGAGATCACAAGATAGTCGGCGGAGAGCACATCGCCTCCGACCGTGACACGCCGCTGTTCGGGATCGATGCGCTGGACCTCGCCCAGCCGCACGTCGATCCCCTTGCGGGCGAGCCGCGCCAGGGGCCGCTGAATGGCATCGGCCGTCCGCTGGCCGACCATGAGCCAGAGCAGAGACGGGGCAAATACGTGCCCTCGATCGCGGTCGACGAGCACGATGCGATGCGCACGCGGCACGCGTTTGCGGAGGGCGCGCGCGGTCGCGACGCCGCCGATGCCACCGCCGAGAATGAGAATCGTCTTGGGATCAGGCACCGGGTCCTCCCCTCTTCACGTCCACCACGGAGCTAGAACACCAGCGTGCGGTCCGACCACTGCACCCAGTTCGTGAGATCCTCGAGCGAACTCCGGTGCGTCGTGTCCGTCAATTCGGCGTCCGTGATTCCTCGTGCGTCCATGCACGTGGCGCAGACGCCAATCTCGCCGCCGTGTCGCCCCACGTTTCGCAGCATGATCTCCAGGTTGTAGTAGCCCTGCGGCACCTTCTGGTTCTTCTTGGCGCAGCTCGCCGCGTCACCGATGAGAAAGACCTTCACCTGTTCGCCGTCGCGCTTCGACAGCGAGCCGGCAAGCCTGAGGGCGTTAAAGCTGCGCTCGGTGCCGTACGGCGGGTCGTTGAGGATGAAGAGCGTTTTCGCCATGTCGCTGCTCCGTCTGCGAGTGCAGTGTCTCCGTCATGCGCGCGGCCGCGACCAGGCCGGATGCGAACGTGAGCGCCGCGATCGCCCACATCGCCACACCAAGCCCGAACGCGTCCGCGATGAACCCCGCCAGGAGCGCCCCGAGGGCGTACCCGAGGTCGCGCCAGAGCCGGTAGACTCCCACCGCTGATGCCCGCCACGCCGGGTGCGCCACATCTCCGACGGCCGCGAGCAGCGTCGGGTAGACCATCGCCGTCCCGAGGCCGAGCAGCACGGCGCCCAGCGCGAAGCCGGCAAACGTGAATGACAACGCGATAGCGGCGATGCCGGCGGCCTGCACCCACATACCCAAGACGATGAGAGGCTTTCGGCCCGTGCGGTCGGAGAGCGCGCCCGTGGCCAGTTGCCCAACGCCCCACGTTGCTGGATAGATGGCCGCGAGCACGCCGATCGTCTGGAGACTCAGTCCCGCCGAGGCAAACACGAGCGGAAACAGACCCCACGCCATGCCGTCGTTCAGGTTGTTGACCATGCCCGCCTGGCTGACGCTCGAGAGATTCCGGTCGCGCAGGGTCGTGCGCCAGAACACCTCGCGGGGCGTCGGCAGGCGCTCCGGGGGCGGGCCGCCCAGCGAGGCGGACTCGTGCGCCACGTGATGCGTGGTGTCGCGAATGACCAGCACGGACAGCGCCAGCCCAACGACGACGAACACCACGCCGAGATAGAACGGCTCTGGTCTGAGGCCATGGACCGCGGCAATCCATCCTGTGGCCAGGGCGCTTGCCGCCACAGCGAGATACCCCGCGAACTCGTTGAGACCCATCGCGAGCCCACGCTGTTTGGGTCCCACCAGGTCGATCTTCATGATCACCGTCGTCGACCAGGTGAGTCCCTGACTGATGCCGAGCAGCAGGTTCGCGAACAACACCCAGTTCCAGGTCGGCGCCCACATGAGCAGGAACGGCACCGGTGCCGCGACCAGCCACCCGAACACGAGGATCCGCTTGCGCCCCACCCGGTCCGACCAACGCCCAGCGCCATAGTTGGTGAGCGCCTTGGCGACGCCGAAGACGACGATGAACGAGAGGATGGCCGCGCGCGCGGCGAGATGGAACTCCTGCTCCGCGATAGCGGGCAGGATGCTGCGCTCCATCCCGACCATTGCGCCAACAAACGCGTTGACCACGACGAGCATCGCGAATTGCGAGAGGTTCTCTCGGAGGCCGAGTCGAACGGAGGCGACCGGCGGGCGTGCTGGCGCATCGCTCATGGCTGACGTCCAGGCGTGTGGCCGGTTTCCACTCGTCCGCCCTGCGCGCGCCATTCGACGACACCGTGCTCCATGCGATGTGCGCGGAAGCCCTTTCCGCGCAGCACGTCGACCGCGTCGAGCGCCATCACGCAGTACGGGCCGCGGCAGTAGGCGACGATCTCGCGGCTTTTCGGCAGTGTGCGAAGACGCTTCCTGATCTCTGGCAACGGCACCGAGAGGGCGTTCGGGATGTGGCCGGCCAGAAACTCCTCGCTCGGGCGGACGTCGATCACGGTGACCTGGCCGGACTTCACGCGTCGGAGCAGCTCGTCGTCGCTGACGGCTTCCATGGCGCCACGGCGCCGCAGGTAGTCGCGGCTCACTCGCTCGATCTCGGTCAGACGGGCGTGCGCGAGTGTTCTCAGCTGCAGAACGAAATCCTCGACCTGGGGATCCGCGAGCCGATAGGTGACGTACACACCTGTCTTCTCCGCCTCGACCAAACGGGCGCCGCGCAACAACTGCAAGTGATGCGAGGTGTTCGCGACGCTCTGGCCGACTTGACCGGCCACGACTTCGACCGTGCGAGGCCCCTGCGCGAGCAGGTCGAGGATCTCGAGCCGGACTGCGCTTGCCGTGGCCTTGCCGATGCGGGCGATCTGCTCGTAGATCGCGGTCGTGAAGCGGGTAGAGTCAGCCACTGTTCAAATGCTCAAATGTATGTTTGAATACTGCCATCGGCCCAAGCCGGAAGTCAAGCACTCGCGACGTCGATGCTCAACGCCGATCTGCTCGCGTTCCTGAGGGCGTAAACTAGGCACCGCGCCATGTCTGATCCCAGGCCCAGAGACGTGTTCATCGAGGCGAGCGTGTGGCACGGCTCGCTGGATCGGGCCGACGCGATCCTGGCCGCGCACCCCGAGGTCGGCAACAGCGACATCCACACCGCGGCGATCCTCGGCGACGATGTGGGCGTGCGGTATTTCCTGGCGCTCGATGGCGCCAGCGCCACCCTGAAGAGCGGCCCCCTGAGGTGGGACGCGCTCACCCATCTGTGCTTCTCGAAGTATCTGCGCCTCGACAAAGCGCGGTCCGACGGCTTCGTGCGTGCCGCCACGGCGCTGCTCGACGCCGGCGCAAACGCGAAAACCGGCTTTTTCGAGACGGATCACCAGCCGATGCCCGAGTGGGACAGTGCGCTCTACGGTGCCGCCGGCGTCGCGCACCATGCGGGACTGACGCGCCTGTTGCTCGAGCGCGGCGCCGATCCGAACGACGACGAGGTACCGTATCACGCGCCGGAAACGCGCGACAACGACGCGCTGAGAGTCCTGGTCGAAAGCGGCAGGCTCACCTCAGACAACCTGTCCACCATGCTGCTGCGGAAGGCCGACTGGCACGACCACGACGGCATCACGTACCTGCTCGAGCACGGCGCGGACCCCAACCGCATGACCCGCTGGGGATACACAGCGCTCCATCAGGCCCTGCGTCGCGACAACGCCCGGAGGAACATCGACGCACTTCTCGACTACGGCGCCGATCCCCTCCTGAAGAGCCGCCTGGGCAGCGTGTCGGCTGCGTCGATCGCGGCGAGGCGAGGCCGCGGTGACGTGCTGGAGCTGTTCGAGCAGCGCGGAGTGCGCCTGGAGTTCTCGGGCGTCGAGGCCCTGGTCGCCGCCTGCGCCCGGAACGACGCCACGACCGTTGGTGCGATCGCCGCTCGCGAGCCCTCGCTGGTTCGCGAGGTTCTGGCGGAAGGAGGCCGCCTGCTCGCAGAGTTTGCCGGAACGGCAAACGCCGAAGGCGTCGGCCACCTGCTCGACCTCGGCGTGGATGTCGGAGCGAGGTACGAGGGCGATGGCTACTTCGACATCGCGAAAGACAGCACGGCGCTGCACGTGGCGGCGTGGAAGGCGTGGCCCAACGTCGTCACGCTGCTCATCGCACGCGGCGCGTCGGTGGATGTGCCAGACGGGCAGGGTCGCACGCCGCTGGCGCTTGCCGTGAAAGCCTGCGTGGACTCGTACTGGAGCGACCGCCGCTCGCCCGCATCGGTAGAGGCGCTGATTCGCGCAGGTGCATCGACAAGCAGCGTCTCGCGCCCGTCAGGCTACCGGGAGGTCGACGATCTGCTCAGGGCTCAGCGCTGATGCGGCGCGTCGTCCTACGCTCGCCCGCGCGACCACCGACGCCACCATCGCGCCGTCGAAGTCGCCCTCGCGCGATCGCAGGATCTCGAGCGGGCGCAGAAGCGATGGAAGCTCTCCAGGCTGCAACAGGAACTCGGGGTTTGTCGGGTGGCCCCGCTCGGCCTGGCTGATGAGGAATGTCTCGTAGACCAGGGCCCCGCCGGGCGCCAGCGCGTTGACCAGCTGCGGGAAGATCGGCCGGTGCAGATAGCGGGTGACGACGATGAGGTCGAACCTGCCGGCGCCGAGATCGACGCCAGGCGCTTCAAGGTCCATTTCCTCGACGCGCACGTCGAGCTCGAGGCGGACGGCCTGCTGGCGCAGTCGGCCGAGGGCGCCGGCATCACGATCAACGGCGGTGACGGCAAAGCCCGCTGCCGCCAGCAACAGGGCGTGGCGGCCTCGCCCGCAAGCCACGTCGAGCACGCGGCCCGACGCCGGCAGCAGGTCGACGTTGTCGACCAGCCACGGAGCGGGCCCTGACAGTGGCGCCTGGTCGAACGCGCGTGGACCGCGCCACCCGGCCATGCCCTCCTCCAGCTCGTACACCGCCGAGAAGCCCGCCTGTGCCAGCAGGCGCGAGGTAAAGCGGCTGCGCACGGCGTGCTCGCAGCACACCAGCAACGGCTGATCCATGTCGTCGATCACCGCGGGCGCGCTGGCCGACAGGTGCACCGGCAGCAGCCGCGCGCCGGTGATGTGCCCGAGCGCGGTGAACTCGTCGGGCGTCCGGACATCGAGCACGGTGGCGCCAGATTCAACCAGCGCCGCCGCCTGCTCGCCGGCGATGCGGGTGACCTGGCCATCGAAACGCGGATCGAGTTGCATGCCTGTCTAGGTTAGCGTTGAATACCTCTACCGCGGCGGCAAGGGCCGCCGCGGCCCGGGTTTCGAGTTGAGGCGGCGTTGTGGGAGCGCTACGGCACGCGGAAGCAGCTCTCGATCGCCGTGTTGTTCCCCGTGGACGTGCGCGCGATGATCTCGAACTTGAAGACGCCTCCGGCGTCGGTGATGCTCGTGGGAATCTCGAATTCCGTCGCTGTTGGCGGCAGGTCGAGACTCAACTTGGTGGCGCCCTGCTCCACGAAGAACTGGTAGCGGGAGATCGTGACCGGGCCCGCCTTGCCGATCTCCGGGTGTGACTGGGTGACCGGATCCCAATCGACGACGACCGGGCCGACAACCTCGGGCAGCGGCGCGTCGTAGCTTTCGGCGCCGGCACTCCGTTCACCGCGGCCTCCGGCGGGGCGGCCAGGACGTGCGAGAGTCGGACCCTGCTCTCGAAGGTGCCTCCCTCTTGGGCCACGGCGCTGATTTCGTACACGCCCTCCGGAAACCGCCGGAAGAAGTCGGCAGGATCCAGCTCGTCGAACGTCGGTTCGGCGCTCTCGAACGCCAGCTGGGTCAGCCCCTGGCTGCGAAGCGTGCCCTTGCTGATGATGGCGAGCAATTGGCGGTCGCGGGGCCCATCGACTTCAAGGCTCGTCCAGGTGCCTCCGTCGATCGCGGCGTGGATCCCGAGATCGCCGTCGGTGTCGTTGAGCTCGAAGAACAGCTCGGCGACGGAAAATTGCTGGTGGCTCGGCCCCTGACGGGCGGAGAGTGCCGCGGCGAGACTCCCCAGCGCCAGCGGGATGGCGAGGAGCCTGAGCAGGCGCATGGGTTGAACACGATGAGCGGACATTGGTTGCCCCCTTGAAGCAGTAAGAGCACATTGCGGAATCAACGGCCGCCGGGCAGCCTACGAGTCACGGTCGCAACGTGCGCTGAGTTAGAGGGGGCGACGCCTCGAGATCCTTCGACGCTTCGACGCGATGTCCCGCGTCAGCGCGTGGCGCACCGGCGCGCTCCTCGGCGCTGGTTTCGTTGCTGACGGGGGACTGAAGTAGTCTTGACCGCGCATGCCTCTCAAGTCCAGGACGACCACGATACTGCTGGCGCTGGTACTGGTCGCGGCGCAGGGTTTCTCCATCGGCCGCAATCAATTGCCCGCTGTCTCCGAGGACGTCGTGTTCGTCGGCGCCGGCGATATTGCCAAGTGCGATCTGCTCGGCGGTGCTCGTGCGACCGCCGCGCTGCTGGATGGCATCGAGGGGACCATCTTTACACTGGGCGATCACGCGTACGAGAGCGGGACCAACTCGGAGTTCAGGCAGTGCTACGGGCCGACCTGGGGACGGCACAAGGCGCGCACGCGCCCGACGCCTGGCAATCACGACTACCTGACCGATCGCGGCCGTCCGTATTTCGACTATTTTGGCGCAAACGCCGGATCCCCCAAGCTGGGCTACTACAGCTTCGACCTCGGTGCCTGGCACATCATCTCGTTGAACAGCTCCGTGCCGGAGGGCGTGTCGGCGCAGGCGAAGTGGCTGCGCGCCGATCTCGCGGCGCATCCGGTTGACTGCGTCCTGGCCTACTGGCACGAGCCCGTCTACAGCTCGGGGCCCCACACCCCGGAGAAGACGATGCGCGAGCTGTGGTCGATCTTGTACAAGGCGGGCGCGGATGTCGTGCTGAACGGGCACGATCACATCTACGAGCGGTTCGCGCCGCAGGATGACAGAGGGAAGCCGGATGCCGCCGGTATCCGACAGTTCATCGTCGGCACCGGCGGGGGCGGCGTGTACAGGATTGGAAGGATCGCCGCCAACAGCGAGGTGCGCGACAACTCGACCTACGGCGTGCTGAAGCTGACGCTGAGCCCTGGACGCTACGCCTGGGAGTTCGTCCCGATGCCGGGCTCGCCGTTCAGGGATGCCGGAACCGGTGTGTGCAGTGCTCCGGGCAAACCACTCCAGTAATTCGCGAGCGGCTAACGAGGATACGGCCTTCCGACCTCAGGCGGTGCGTCGCGCCTGTGCGGCGTGCCACAGATCCCAGTGCATCTGCAGGTTCATCCAGACCTCTGGAGACGTGCCCAGCAGGGTCGACAACCGCCACGCCGTGTCGGCCGTGACGCCACGCTTCCCCTTGACAATCTCGTTCAGGCGGTTCGCGGTCATCTGCATGAGTGCTGCGGCTTCAGCCTGACTAAGGCCGAGCGGTTTGAGGAATTCCTCGAGAAGCATCTCGCCAGGATGAGTTGGGGGTCGCCGCATCCGCCGCAGATCGACGGCACGGCCAGTCCCCTTACGAGTGGTAGTCCTCACAGCGCACCTCCCATGCATGGCCGGATTCGAAGCGGAACGTGATCCGATACTGGTCGTTGACACGGATGCTGTGCCGACCCGCGAGCGAGCCCTTGAGCGCTTCCAACCGATTGCCAGCTGGGATCCGAAGGTCGGCCAGGGTGGTCGCCGCATGCACATAGGACAGCTTGCGGTGCACGATTGGCCAGATCACCTTCTGGATCGCTCGCGCCTGCTTCGTGTCTTCGTCGTAGAAGATGTGTTCGGTCGTCGAGTCTCCGAACGATTGAATCACCTACCTAGTATACTCGACTACCGGGTATTCGGTGACGCCACGGGCTCTACTGCCCTTTCCGGCCCGGATTCACACGGCGGAGCCGGAATGTGCGAAGCTCCTCGGTACGTGGCCACTTCAGACGACCTGCCGCTTACCGAGCAAGAGAACCCGCGCACACGAGACATCAGCACGCGCTCGATTGCCGACATCGTCGGCCTGATCAACGACGAGGATGCGCTGGTGGCCCTGGCCGTTCGGAAAGAACTGCCGCAGGTCGTCGCCGCGATCGAAGGCATCGTCGCGCGACTGGAGCGTGAGGGGCGGCTGTTCTACGTCGGCACCGGCACGTCGGGTCGGCTCGGCGTGCTCGACGCCTCCGAATGCCCGCCGACCTTCGGCGTGTCCGCTGATCTCGTCCAGGGCATCGTCGCCGGCGGGTACGAGGCGTGCCATCGCGCGGTCGAAGCGTCGGAGGACGACCGCGCCGCCGGGGGACGCGATCTGGGCAACCGCGGCGTCACCGGGCGAGACGCGGTGGTCGGCATCGCCGCGTCGGGCCGCACGCCCTACACCATCGGCGCGCTGGAACACGCACGTCATCTTGGCGCGTTCACCGCGGCCGTGACCTGCGTCCCCGGCTCGGCCATCACGCAGGTGGTCGACATCGCGATCGCCCCGGTCGTGGGTCCGGAGGTGCTCGCGGGGTCCACGCGAATGAAGGCGGGGACCGCGCAGAAGCTCGTGCTGAACATGCTGTCGACGGCGGCGATGATTCGCCTCGGGTATGTCACCGGCAACCGGATGACGAACCTGCGCGCGCGCAACAGCAAACTGCACGCACGCTCGGCGCGCATTGTCATGGCCGAGGTCGGAATCGACGAGTCCTCCGCGGCAGCCGCGCTCGAGGCGGCTGGCGGCGACCTGCCAACGGCGCTGGTGATGTCCAAGACGGGCCGGTCGCGGCAAGACGCCGCCGCGGCGCTGGCCGCCTCGCGCGGAGTGATCGAGGCGGCGGTGGCCTCTTTGCTGGGTGGGCGGGTTTGAAACCCGCCCCTACCTGGGTCAGCGCCGCGGCGCGATGCGCAGGATCACGCGACGGTAGGAGGTGAGGCTCGGCGTGCCGGAATCCTCGACGGCAAGGATGACGTGCGCGATGCCGGCGACGCGAGGCGTGACCGTCGCAAGCGGCGCGTCGGCATTGCCGATCCCCACGCGCGGCGGAAGTTCCGGCGGCCGAGCGCCCGGCGTCACCAGCGGCGCACCGGGAATGCCGGCGCCAGCTTCAGGGTAGAAGAACCACTGATAGCGGACCGCCTGCCCATCGGGGTCACGCGTGCCGGCCGCGTCGAGTGCGATCGGCGTGTCGACGACCGCATCGACCTCAACCGGCCCACGACCCGACTGGCCGTTCACGACCACCTCGGGGTGGTGATTAGCCTCGGTGGGCCGCGAGATCGTCCACGCCATTCGTGCGGCGAAGTCGTGTTGGAACACCCGGCGCCAGCGCCAGATGGTGGCCTGGTCGGAGGTATACGCCTGCTTATCGTGGCCGACCACCGTGTCGCGCGAGTTGTCACGACCGGGATACGAGTCGCCGCCCTGCGTCCAGAAGGCACGGGGCTCACCTGACGGCTGGCGCCACATGTAGCGGCCGCCCCAACCGCCGTAGGCCGGGCTCATCGCGGCCGCCAGGCCGTTGTCGATCAGGTTCATGAACGACGGCGTGTCACCCTCGTGAATGCAGCACGGATACGGATAGAGCGCGCCCAACGGACCCTTCGCCCGGACATTTGTGTTGACCCACTCGTCGGTGAACGTCGCGAAGTCGGCACCGGGTGCGTTCTTGTAGAAACGGTCGCCGCTGATGCCCGTCCATGTCGCTGCCGCGTACTCCTCGCCGTCCTGCGTGGACGGCATCGCGATGTAGTGCAGCGCCGGAAACTCGCGGCGCAGCCACGGGCCGGCGTCGTCTTGATCCGAGATCGCGTAGACGCGAAGCTTCGTGATCAGGGCCTCCACCTGCGCTGGCGTCCGCGTGGCCCGCACGTGCAGCAGTGCCTGCGCCAGCGTGTTGGCGCCGCCCCACGCGAGCACCCACAGCGGCCGGTTGTCGGCGCGGTCGGCTGCGCGGACGATCAGCTCCGAGCCGGCCGACATCCGGTCCGCGCCGACCGCGGCCATCCCGTACGCCGGTTGCCCGGCGACGACCACGGCGCGTAAGGCCCCGGCCGACGGGAATCCCGGCTGATGCGCCTCGAGGTTGGGTTGAACGCGCTCGTAGGCGTCCAGCAGCGTGAGAATCACGTCTGGCCGCACGCGAGTCTTCATCCAGGTGGAGGTCGTGGCGATGAACCCCTCGACGTCGAACTGGTTTGCGTAGACGAGGAACCGCACCAACGACATCTGGTCGTCGGGCTCGTTGGCGATGTCGGTCATCACGACGACCCGCGCACGGGCTGTGTACTGATCCACGCGGGCAGCCGCCGGGACCAACTCGGCCTGTTGGCCCACAGCGCCTGTCGCGGCCAGCGGGCCGAGCCACAGCAGCGCCAGGACTGGCGTTAACCGAATGAGCTGTCTGGCGCTACGCATCGAGCTGGGGAAGGTACCACACTCGTGTGACCCATGCCCGCACCCCCACACGCCGTCGATGCGCGTGCTGCGACGAGGAATCCGACCGCAAGGACTCCCGCGGCGACGCGTACTTGGCTCAGCGTTCGGGTAAGACTCGCGGATTTCGCCAGGGGATAGGCGTCAGGCCCGGAATGGCCGTGATGACGGCCACCGGATCGTCAAGTCCAGGTGCACGGGTGAGGTCCAGCCCGGGGCGCTGGCTGTCACAGAGTGGATGGCACTGCGCGCGCGCCTTCGCCGTCCGGGCGCCAGGTCCACCGCGACGCTCTCCTCGGCGAGCGCCTGGGCGATGTGGAGCGCGACACGACGTTGGTCTTCGACAACCAGGACGCGCATCGGGTCAACTCTCTTTTGGACCGGAGCGTTCGGCGCTACCAGCCATCGTGTGAGCCGGTAAGAGTGGGCGCCTCAACGTCACGTCCAGGTTGCGGTGCCAACACGTGGCTCGCCCCGGAGCTCGCCGAGGGCAATGGGCACGGCGACCTTGAGCATCAGCGTGAAGACCAGGAACCCCAGTGCGAACACCCCGGCGGAGACTCGCAATTCCGTCATCGTCGGGTAGTACTCGTAGATCTCTCCCAGTGTGTCGGGCGTGAATCCTGGAATGATGAGCCCCATGCCCTTTTCGATGTAACCGCCGGCATACGTCGCCAGGCACCCGATGTTGAGAGTGATCGGGTTCTGCCTGGTGGCCGGCATAATGAAGAGGAGGAAGGCGGTCACGTTCAAGGCCACCGCCGACCAGGCAAACGGCACGAGCGTCCGATGGTCCCCGAGCCCCTGAAACCAGTACCGCGTGTAGAGCAGGTGCTCGGTGTTGGAGTAGTACTCCTTGAAGGCTTCGGCGCCGTGCAGGAACAGGTTGAGGAACATCGCGTACGCCATCAGTTCGGCGATTTTCCAAATGGCCTGGTCCTGGATCTCGAACCGTGTGAAGCGGCGCAGCAACTGGAGCACGATGAGCAGGATCGCCGGACCGGAAGAGAACGCCGACGCCAGGAACTGCGGCGCGAGGATGGAGGAATTCCAGTACGGCCGCGCCGCGAGCCCGTTGTAGAGGAAGGCCGTGACGGTGTGGATGCCGATTGCCAACGGGATCGAAAACAGCACCAGCGGCACCACCAGGCGCTTCGAGTACGGACGGCCGCAGAACGAGCGGTAGATAATGTGGGTCACGACGACGAAGTTCACGAGGAAATAGAGATTGAGCACGATGGCGTCCCAGCCAAGGATCGAGTCAGGGAAGTTGATGTAACCCCACGGTGGAATGAGGTGCCAGAGCCGGTCCGGACGGCCAACGTCCACCAGCACGAAGAGCAGACACATGATGATGGCGCTCAGGGCCAGCAACTCGCCGAAGATGACGATCTCCCGGATGGGCTTCCAGTCGTAGATGTACGCCGG
>JAENWD010000390.1 GCA_016650245.1 Vicinamibacteria bacterium | reverse complement strand
CACCTTCGCTCATCGAGGAAGCGGCGTCTTCACATCGGTTCGAAATCCCGAGTTTTCCGTCCGGTTCGACGCAAGCGGCGACCACGCTCAGACGCTGTCGTTGACTCTCCACGGCCGAGCGTTGGGCGATGCGATGTACGAGAGGGAGGAAGAAAAACGCGGCGGCAGAGACCGCTGAGCGGAACAGCTCCTGGTGTCGCTGGCGCAGTCGCAATCCACGGGCGATCGCGACGACCACGGCAGGGGCACGGCGGCGGGTCACAGTGAGATTCCTTTGAACGGCTCAGTGTGCTGGCAGATGATAGCGTGTGGCTGACGAGGTCAAGAACTACATCACGCCGGGCGGTTACCGACGACTCCAGGAGGAGCTCGCACGCCTGTGGAAGGTGGAGCGGCCGTCGCTGGTCACGACCGTGGCGTGGGCCGCGGGCAACGGCGATCGCTCGGAGAATGGCGACTACATCTACGGGAAGCGGAAGCTACGCGAAATTGACCGACGTCTCCGCTATCTGTCGAAGAGTCTCGAACGGGCCGTGGTGGTGGACAACTCAGGCACGGCGCACGAGCGGGTGCGTTTCGGCGCGACCGTCACGATCGTCTACGAGACCGGCGACGAGCGCGAGGTCACCATCGTGGGTGTGGACGAGCTCGATTCCGGCGACGCCCGCGTGTCCTGGCGCTCTCCGCTGGCCAAGGCGCTGCTGACGGCAAGGGCCGGAGACACGGTGACGCTCCGCGCGCCGCGTGGACCCGAGCGCCTCGAGATCGTCGCAGTGCGCTACGACGACCTGTGCTAGCCAGAGCCTCTCTACGAGTAGCTCCCCACGAGCCCTCGCACGCGTCGCGCTATTCAGTCCTGGCGTGCGGCCAGTCCCAGGAACACCAGGACGGCACGATTGAGACGAACCATGTCTTCGTCCGCAAGGTTCCCCACACGCTCTTGCAGCTTCGCTTTGGCGACGGTCGTAACCTTGTCGACCATCAGGTGGCTGGTGGTACGCAGGCCGTTCTGTTTCGTGGGTTCGATCGGAAGTCGGATGAGCGGCGCGTCCAAGAGGTGTGTGGTGAAGGGGCACACGGTGATGGATGCCATTGCCTGGAAGGCGTTGTCCTGAACGATAGCCACCGGACGTGGCTTGCCGGCGTAGTCCGGTCCACCGGCGACCGTCCAGATTTCCGCCCGCTTCACTCAGTGTTCCAGTCGGAGATCGCGTCGATGAATGCCTGCTCGTCGTGCTCGGACGGGCTGGTGGCAACGAGCCGGGATTGCCGTCGGGCCTCCCGAGCGAATGTCCGGGAGCTCACGTCAGGCACCCAGATCTGGATCGGGCGGAGGCCCCGGCGACGGAGGCGCTCGCGGTGCGCGCGAACCTTGTCGCGAGAGGTGGACTTCGTGGAGGTCGAGGTAGCCATGACGGTTACATGTAACCTACCACGGGCTGCGTTCGCCCGTCCATCCATGCGGGAAAGCGGTCTGCGCCCGGAACGACCACGGCGCGGTGTTCGAAGTGGGGCTGCCGAGAGCTGCGCCTCATCGGCGAGCGACACCACCGACGTGCGAGAATGGCGCATGACCGCGGCTGGCAAGCCGGTGACGCTCATCGTGCCGTCTGGCCGGCTCCGTCACGCGACGCGGTCACTGACCGGCGTCGCTCCGGCGATCCGGACCACATGAGGCTGGATCAGGGCACACGACTCGGACACTACGAAGTCTTGCTCAGGACGTCCGCCTCGGCCGCAAGGTCGCGCTGAAAGTGCTGCCGGCCGCATGTGCTGACGACCAGGACAGCATGGCCCGGTTCATCCGCGAAGCCAGAGCGGCCTCGGCGCTGAATCACCCGAACATCATCACGATTCACGACATCGGCGACGCGGCGGGCACGCACTTCATCGCCTATGAGTTCGTGGACGGCAGGACGCTCCGCGACGTCGCACGAAGCGCTCCCCTCGACGCCGCGACGGCGATCGACATCGGCATCCAGGTGGCGTCGGCGCTGGCCGACGCTCATCGCGCCGGCATCGTCCATCGCGACCTCAAGCCCGACAACGTGATGATCCGGGCGACCGGGCTCGTCAAGTTGCTCGACTTCGGCATCGCCCGCCTGTCGAGGCCCGTCGAGACGGATGTCACGACGGTGACGGCGATGCCTGGCCAGACCCTCAGCGGCATGGTGATCGGCACGCCGCAGTACATGTCGCCCGAGCAGGCACGTGGCCTGGACGTCGATCAGCAGACGGACCTCTTCAGCTTTGGCGCGCTCCTGTACGAACTGCTGTCGGGCACGTCGCCGTTTGCTGCCGGCATCGCCACGGACATCATCGTCGCGGTACTGACGCGCGAACCGCCGCCGCTGACGGAGGTGCCGCCGGAGGTGGCCGCTATCGTCAGCCGGGCGCTGCAGAAGGACCGCGCGCAGCGGTACGGCTCGGCGACGGAGCTGCTGCTCGACCTCACCAACGCGAAACAGGCGCTGCTCGCGACGACTGGGTCAACGGCCACGCCGCGCGCCATGACGTCGCTTGCGGTGCTGCCGTTCGCCAACATGAGCGCGGACGTTGACAACGAGCACTTCTGCGACGGCCTGGCCGAGGAGCTGCTGAACGCACTGTCGAAGATCGACGCGCTGAAGGTGGCGGCGCGCACGTCCGCATTCTCGTTCAAGGGCAAGACCGTCGATGTCGGCACCATCGCGAGGACGCTCGGCGTCACCAGCGTGCTCGACGGCAGCATCCGGCGCTCCGGCAATCGCCTGCGGATCTCCGTGCAACTCGTCAACGCCGCCGATGGCTACCAGGTGTGGTCGGAGCGCTACGACCGGGAGATGCGCGATGTCTTCGAGCTGCAGGACGAGATCACCCTGGCTGTCGTCGCGGCCCTGAAGCTGAAGCTGTTCGGCGATGAACGTGCCGCGGTGCTGAAGCGCTACACCGACAACGCCGAGGCCTACGAACTGTTCCTGAAGGGCCGCCACCACTCCCACAAGTACACCGCGCAGGGCTGGCAACGCGCGATCGAGTTCTTCGAGAAAGCGATCGCGCTCCAACCAGACTACGCGCTGGCCCACGCCGGCATCGCGGCGGCACGCGGCTGCCAGTGGTTTTTCGGCATCCTGCCCGCCGAGCGAGTGATCCCGCAGTGCAAGGCGGGCAGCGCGTAAGCGCTGGCCATCGACGACGGCCTTGCCGAGGCATATCTCACGCTGTCGATGATCACGTTCTTCTACGACTGGGACTGGCGCGGCGCCGAGCGGGCGTTCATCCGGTCGATCGAGCTCAACCCGAACAACGGCGAGGTCCTGTCGTACTACGCGTTGTTTCTCGTCTTCGACGGGCGCGTGGACGAGGCCATGGCGGTCAGCCGGAGGGCGCTGGCGCTCGACCCACTCGCGCCGCTCATCAACATGAACGTCGGCTGGACCTACTTCACCGCCGGACGGACAGCCGAGGCGTCGCAGCAGGCCGCGAAGATGATCGAGAGCGATCCGGATTTCTACGGCGCCTACTGGCTGCAGGGCGCCATTCATCTGAGCGCAGGCGAGCACCACGCGGCTGTCGGCCAGCTGCGGAGCGCCGTGTCGCTCGGCGGTCATCAGGTGGTGGTGGCCGACCTGGCGTCGGCCTGCAGCCTGGCTGGCGCCACCGGCGAGGCCACGGCCATCCTCGACCGGCTCGTGGACCTGCGGCGGCAGCACTACGTGCCAGCCATCTGCCTGGCGCGCGTCTACAGCCGGCTCGGGAACACCACGACGGCGATCGAGTGGCTCGAGGCCGCCTTCGCCGAACGCAACGGGGAGATGGTGTTCCTCGAACAAGAGATCGCCGGTGCTGCCGCCGACGACCCGCTGCGGCAACTGGCTGGCGAACCAAGAGTCAGAACGCTGCTCGACCGCATGCGCCTGCCGAAACCGGTGTGAACGTAATTCATGCACACGAGGAGAGACATGACGACGTCATTCGACGAACAGGGTATTCGAGAGGCTATTACGTTCTACGTGGAGGGAATGCGGACGGGCGATGTGGAGACGCTGAAGCGCGGCTTCCACGAGCAGGCGATCCTATGCGGCTATCTGGGCGACGACCTCATCGCCGGCCCCATCGCCGAGCTCTATAACTGGGTGGCGGCGAATCCTTCCCCGGCCGCTACGGGCGACCCGTTCTCGTGCGAGACCCTCGGCATCGAAATGACCGGACGCGTCGCCACGGCGAGGGTGCGCGAACGCGATCATCACGGTGTGGTGATCGACCACTTTCATTTGTTGAAGGTGGGCGAGCGCTGGTCGATCGTCAGCAAGCTCTGGGACGCCGAGCCGTAGCGGCTCCATCGCGTCGCGAGCGGGGAGGCAGGGAACTTCGATGACGGTGCGTCGCCTAGTTCGGCCCGAAGTGTCGCTTGGCAAACGCGCGGCCTGAGCCGGACTTCAAGATTGCCCGTGTTGATGCCGTCAACGATCGATTCGAGGAGTTGCTCAGGTGTTCCGCGGCCCTTTACTGCTCGATGCCGGGGCACCGTTACACGGGGAACTTGGACGTCCGGGTCTTCCGCGGTGGGACGTGTGCGTCAGAACAGCGCCTCAAGGCGTGAGGGTCGTCTCGAACAACCGCAGCAGCCGGTCGCCGTCCACGTCCCGGCACACCGTGACCTCGGGCCGCCCCTTGAAAGCATCCCATCGTTGGGCCCGCGTCGCCGAATCGGCAATCGTCTGCCCCATGGCGATGCCTTCGGTGACGACACGCACTCGAGCCTTGTCGGTCGAGAAGATGCCTGGATCGATGAGGTAGGCCACCGCCGATGGGTCGTGAACGTAGAACCCTCCCGTCACGCCCATCGAGTCGTGGAACTGCTTGTAGAAACGAGTGATTCGGTAGACGAACCCGCCGACCCTCGGGTCCCGTGCCGCCATGCGTTCGAGACGGTCGTCGCCCAGCCGCACGCTGGTGGTGACGTCGAGGCCGACCATCGTCACCTTCCATGAGGCGCCAAGCACGATGTCGGCGGCATGAGGGTCGCCCCAGATGTTCGCCTCGGCCACGGGTGTCACGTTGCCGCCGGCCGAAGCCGAACCTCCCATGAGCACCACCTCCCGCACGAGGGCCGGCAGGCGCGGTTCGAGTGCCAGCGCGAGGGCCAGATTCGTCAGGCGACCGATCGCGAGTAGCGTGACCTCGCCGGGGTACCGGCGCGCCGTGGACACGATGAACTCGGCTGCGCTCGCCTCAATCGGCTGTCGTGTCGGCTCCGATTGGGCGATGTTGCCCAGACCATCGGTCCCGTGCACGAATTCGGGTGGTGGCGCCAGCGGCAGGATCAGCGGGTGAGCGGCCCCACGGGCCACGGGCACGTCGCGGCCGGCGAGCTCCACCAGCCGCAGGGCGTTTGCCGTCCCCATGTCGATGTGGGCATTGCCGAACACCGTCGTGATGCCCAGCACTTCCAAGGCCGGCGACCGGAGCGCGAACAGAATCGCCATGGCGTCGTCGATCCCCGGGTCGGCGTCGACGATCACCTTACGGGGATCGGCATCGCGCTGCCGCGCCTCGGCTGGTGTCGCCACGCCGGCGGAAAGAACCACCGTCACCGTCAGTGCGAAGGGCGCCCAAGTCATGGTGCCGCAGCGTAGGCGCAGGCACACGCGAATTGCAAGCCTAGCGAAACCGCAGATCGCGCTGGCCCGCCAGCGCGCGGTGAGAGGTGTAGTGTGGGAATTCGTGCGAGGAGAGCGCGGAAGGACGTCCGCCGAAGCGCAACGCGCGACGGCGGACCCTCGTCGTCCGGCCCCAAGAGCCGTTACTTGTGGCCGCCGCCCTGCGTGATCTGACCGCGGATCTCGCCGCCCGGGCTCACCGCGGTGTGCACGTTGGCGTAGGCCAGGCCATTGCGAATCTGCGCCACCGCGGCCACAAAGTCGCCGGCGGCGAGCCGCTGCGTTGCGATCCCCAGCACATTTGACGCCAGCAGCGTGCCACTGGCCGAGCCGCTGCCGACCGGGCAATCAGGAGTCGTGCCGGGCGTCGGGCCCTGATTCGTCGCGGTCTTGCACAACCACAGCATGATGCCGCCGTTGAGGGCCGGCTTTTCGAAGTGGATGTGCGCCTGACGCACATCGACCAGGCCGGTGTACGACAGCTCGTAGTCGATCTCGCCGGCGGCCTCATTGATGTTGAGCGTGATCGTGCCCCAGGCCGGCGTGGACAGCGCCGGGTTCTCTTGTCCTGGCACCAGCGTCGCCGAATACCTGTTGCCCTGGCTCTGCGCCGAGGCCACCAGGCCGCTCAGACACACACTTGCCACAAACGCCGTCGACAGCCGTAGTAGTCCCGCTCGCGTCATGATCCGCTCCTCGTAGATGTCGGCCCGCCTCGGGCAGGCCTTGATTCGATCCGCCCCCAGACGATCGGGTCGTCGAGAGCAGAGCCCGCTGCTGCAAGGCCGGTGCCCAGGAGCATGCAGGCAGCATCCTCAGCATTTCGCGGGATCGACTGTTCGCGGATTTACGCGGCGCGTATGCGCTTACGCCGCACGCGGGCGGCTACTTCGCGGCCTGGACCTTGGCGATGTAGTCGCGGGCAAACTGATTCAGGTGCGGGCTGTCGTGCAGGCCCACCGTCTCGGCGTCCTTCTCGGCGGCCTCGATCGTGAAGCCGTCGCGCAGCGCGCGGCGGATCATCCAGAACGCCCCGACGCGGATCGCCGCCGTGCAGTGGATGAACGCCGGGCGGTTGGCCGGGTCGTCGGTGAGCCGCAGGAACTCGGTGGCCTGCTCGTCGGTCGGATTGCGGAAGACGACGGGGATGTTGAAGTAGCGCATCCCCAGCGCCTTGACGGCGGCCTCTTCCTCGGCGGCGGCGTGCTCGCCTGGCGTCCGGAGGTTGATCACGGCCTTGACGCCCTCGGCCTTCAACTGCGCGAAGTGCTCGAGCCGCGGCTGGCCGCCGGTGCAGAACTGGTCGTTGACGCGGACGAAGTTCCGAATCGGCGGCGGCGCCTCGGCCATCACGCACGCGCCCAACAGCCACGCCATCACCACGACGCTCGTACACTTCGCCATCTGCGACCCTCCAGGCCCTACGCCGCGGCAGACGCCGCGTCTGGCCTGCAGCCTAGCACGGCGCACCGTGCGGGGAACGCGCAGGTCCCGGTGTGAATTGCCTACGCGGCGTGTATCAATTGGCGGCCAGGATCAGCCCGGTTTCGAGGTGGTCTTTCACGGCTCGAAGGTCCTGGTGGATCCGCTCAGCCGGCTCCTGGCCAGCCACCCAGGCGGCCCAGGCGCCCAGACGGCCCGCAGGCGGCTGGTACTGGAGGTGCACCGTGAGCTCGGTGGCATCGTGGGGCAGGTCGCGGAACCGCACCGAGCCGGCGCTGGTCACCTCGGAGCCCGGCAGCGATTGCCACGCCAGCATGTATCCGTCGACTTCGTGGATGATCTCGGCGTCCCACTCGACCCGATGCCCGAGCGGGCCGGCGGCCACCCAGTGCGAGCGCTGGCCGTCGAGCAGATCCACGCGCTCGAGGTGCGTCATGAACCGCGGCAGGTTCGACAGCTGCCGCCAGAAGCGATAGACCGCCATTCGGGGACGATCGATCGTGACGGTTTCCTTCACGTGAATGCCGCGCGGGCCCGACAGCGCCTGAGCCGTGCGCGCGGAGTCGCGTGTGGTCGCGGCGGTGACAGGACAATAGCCCGCCATTCCCCGCAGCACCAGGCCGACGCCTGTGGCTCGCGTCAACCCCGCCACTCGCGGACGCCGCGTGCCCACATACAGAAGCGCCAGACCTCCGGCGACCGACCCGACGCGCTGCCATGTGCCGATGTTCTGTTCCACGTGACCCCTCCTTCCCCCTGGCGTCATGTGCAAGCGACGTGCCCGTCGAGCACAATTGAGCCGACCTGCGCGCATGCGGCTTGATGAGGTAGGACTCAACTCCCCTCGCTCCACCTTTACGATCTGCGTGCCCGGACGCTTGCGGTCCGTAACCATACAGGTTACACTTGTGGTGGTGGCGATCAAGACGTTTCGGCACAGGGGTTTTGAACGCTTCTTCGCCACGGGCCGCAAGGGTGGCATTCACGCGAAACATGCCGACCGGCTGCGACTCTTCCTCGGCCGGCTGAATGCGGCGACCGACCCGCGCGACATGAGCCTGCCTGGCCTGGACCTGCAGGCGTTGAAAGGCGGTCGGCAAGGGACGTGGGCGCTCAAGGTCAGCGGCAACTGGCGCGTCACCTTCGGCTTTGACGGCAAGGACGTCGACCGTGTCGATTTCAGGACTACCACCGAGGCTGAGCCATGAAGATGCACAATCCGCCCCATCCCGGCGAGGTACTCCGAGGGCTGTGCTTGACGCCCCTCGGTCTCACGGTCACGAAGGCAGCACGTTCGCTTGGGGTCAGCCGCAAGACCCTCTCGAGCATCCTGAACGGCCGGGCGGGGATCAGCCCGGAGATGGCGGTCCGGCTGTCGCTGGCCTTCAACACGACGTCAGAGAGTTGGATGAACCAGCAGGTGCAGTATGACCTCTGGCATGCCGAACAGAATCGCAAGACCCTCCGCGTTGCGCGGCTGTCCGCCGCTTGAAACGATGGTGCCTGTCCGTCGCCTCATACCAGCGCTCTCGGCGGTGATGCTCGCCGCGCTTGGCGCCGTGTGGCTCTCGCATGCGCAGAACGCCGCGCTGCCGACACGGGCCGAGCGCTTTCTCAAGATGTCGGCCGATGCCGAGGCTCGTGGGCTCGCCGATCCGTTCAAGGGCATCACGACGGCGGGGACGCCCATGCCGGGCCTGTTTGCCGTTCGCGCCACGGGCGTCTCCACCGAGCCGGTCCGCCTCGCGGCCCAGACGTGGCTAGCCTCGCTCGCCGCCGACCAGCGCACGAAGACCTCGTTCGGGATCGACGACCCCGAGTGGCGCAAGTGGATGAACCAGCACTTCTACGTGCGGCAGGGAGTGAGCTTCGACGAGATGACCGACAGCCAGCGTGGCGCGGCCTTCGGCCTGCTGCGGGCGTCACTGAGCGCGAAAGGCCTCACCCTCACGCGCGACATCATGAGGTTGAACCACACGCTGGGCGAGCTCAACAACAACGACTTCGAGCAGTACGGCGAGTGGCTCTACTTCATCACCGTGATGGGGACGCCCTCGGCCACCGAGCCGTGGGGTTGGCAGCTCGACGGGCACCACGCGATCATCAACTACTTCGTCCTCGGCGACCAGGTCGTGATGACGCCGACCTTTGTCGGGTCCGAACCGGTCATCGCCGAGTCGGGCAAATACAAGGGCACGGCGATCCTGCAAGGCGAGCAGCGACAGGGCCTGGCGTTTCTCCGCAGCCTCACCGACGCCCAGCGCGCCAAGGCCATCGTCGCGGTGTCCAAGGACGGCAACAACAACATCGGCGAGGCGTTCAAGGACAACGTCGTGCTCGGGTACGCGGGTGTGCGCGCAACCGAGCTGTCACCCGCGCAGCGCGCGGATCTGCTGGCGCTCGCAGACACCTACGTCGGCAATATGGACGACGGGCATGCGCGGGTGAAGATGACTGAAGTGCAGGCGCACCTGGACGACACCTACTTTTCCTGGATCGGCAGCACCGGGGACAGCGGCGTGTTCTACTACCGGATTCACAGCCCGGTGATCCTGATCGAGTTCGATCATCAGCAACCGGCCGGTCTGCGCCACCTCTACCCGGCGAATCGGCCGGTGCAGCAGCACGTGCACGTCGTGATCCGCACGCCCAACGGCAACGATTACGGCAAGGACCTGCTGCGTCAGCACTACCAGGCGCACCAGCACGACCCGTCGCACGGGCATGTGAACTGACGCGCCTGCGGACACCACACGTGACTCACCGCACACTTTGTCCGGGCCTGGCCCTGGCCGTCGCCCTGGTCGGCCTGACCTTTCTGTGGCCGTCGGTGACGGCCCAGACGTCCGGTATCGACGCCCTGCTGCGATCGCACTTCCATTTCACCACCGCGCAGGTAATGGAGGTTCAGCGCGGACGCGCCGTCAGCGTGTCACTGCCGGGATCGCTCGACCGCGAGATGGTCGCGGCCGGGGCCGTGCGTATCGATGCGCCGGCCGAGCGGCTCCTCGAGGTAGTGCGCGACATCCAGAAATTCGAAAGCGGCGGCGGCTTCCTGAAGACCGTGCGCATCAGCAACCCGCCGCGCGCCTCCGATTTCGCGGCGCTGGCGCTGCCGGCCGAAGACGTCGCCGACCTGCGACGCTGCCGGCCCGGCGACTGCGACGTCAAGCTGGGCACGCGTGCCTTCGAGCAGCTCGCAGCGATCGATCGAGAAGCCAGGGACGCCGATGCGCGGGTGCAGCAATTCATGCGCCGCATGGCGCTCGAATCGGTCGAGGCGTACAGGAACAGCGGGACCGCGGCCCTCGACGTCACCCTCGACGAGCGCCTGCCGCGCCAGGTGGCCGCCGAATTCGATCAGATGCTCGCGGCCATGCCGTGGCTGAAGGCGTCGATGCCGGGCCTGGCCGACTACCTGGTGCGCTACCCGAATGCACCGCGTCCCAACGGCCTCGAGGAGTACTTCTACTGGTCGTTCGTGGAGTTCGGCCTGAAGACCGTGCTCCGGTTGAACCACGTCGTGCTGTATCCGATGCCCGGCGCCGGCCCGGCGCGCTGGGCGCTGGCCAACCGGCAGATCTATGCAAGCCACTACTTCCAGAACGCGCTGGAGGTGCGGCTGCTGGTGGACGACGGGGCGCAGGGCGGCCGCGGGCACTACATGATGGTCCTCAACGTCGCGCGGCCCGACGGGCTCACGGGGCTGTTCGGGCCCCTGGTGCGCTACAAGGTCCGCAGCGGCGCGCGCGAGGCGTTGCGCAAGACGCTGGTGGGAACCAAGCGACGGTGTGAAACGTAGGAACGCGGGACCGCCACGCGATCGCTCATAATCCGGGTATGACGAAGACCCTGCCGATACTCGTGCTCGCGGTGGTGGCCGCGTCGGTCCCGGTCCACCTGCAGTCCCAGGCGCCCCGCCCTCTCCGCATCATCAGTTTTGGCGCCCACCCCGACGACGCGGAGCTCAAGGCGGCTGGCGTCGCTGCGCTCTGGGCCGCCAGGGGCCACAAGGTGAAGTTTGTCGCGATGACCAACGGCGACGTCGGCCACTTCGGCCAGGCGGGCGGACCGCTGGCCCAGCGCCGCTACAAGGAAGTCCAGGAGTGCGCGCGCATCCTTGGCATCACCACCGACGTGCTCGACATCCACGACGGCGAGCTGATGCCGTCGCTCGAGAACCGCCGCACGGTCGCCCGCCTGATCCGCGACTGGCAGGCCGACATCGTGATGGGGCACCGGCCGTACGACTACCATCCCGATCACCGCTACACCGGCGTGCTGATGGACGACGCCGCCGTCGTCGTCGTCGCACCGTTTTTCGTGCCCGATACGATGCCGACGCCGCGCAACCCGCTCTTCTTCTATTACTCCGACGGCTTCGAGCACCCCGCCAGGTTCGTCCCGACGATGGTGGTGGACATCGACGCCGCGGCAGAGAAGAAGTGGCAGTGCATTTCGGCGATGCCCTCGCAGTTTGGCGACAAGGACTCGTGGCAGGGCCGCACGCGCCCCGACGTCCCGCAAAGCGATGCCGAGCGGCCCGCGTATCTGCTGAACCTCGCGAAACAGCGCAGCGCTGCTGTGGCCGATCAGTATCGCGACCGGCTGGTGGCGATTTACGGCGAGCAGCGCGGCCGCACGGTCAAGTACGCCGAGGCGTTTCAGTTGGGTCAGTACGGCCGGCAGGCGTCGATCGAAGAATTGAAGAGTCTGTTCCCGTGAGTCGGGAGATGCCCGAACTGAAGTTCGGGCCTACGTGCCGCCTGTTGCAGTACGTAGGGCGGAACTTTAGTTCCGCCATCCCTACTGCTCGCGCAGCGCAAGCGTGGGGCTGATGCGCGTGGCGCGGCGCGCGGGCAGCCAGCACGCCAGCGCCGCGACGGCAAACATCGCCGCGCCGGTCGCAGCCAGCGTCGGCACGTCGTACGGCGTGACGCCGAACAACAGCCCGGCCAGCACCTGCCCGAGCATCAGCGCCGACACCGTCCCCGCGGCGATCCCGGCCACGCACATCTTGAGCCCGCCCGACAGCACGACCGCCATCGCCTGTCGAGGCGACGCGCCCAGCGCCTGCCGCACCGCCAGCTCGGACGTGCGTCGGGCGACGGCAAACGCCATCACGCCGGCCACGCCGACGGCCGCAAGTGCGAGCGCAAGCGCCGCAAAGATCGCCAGCAGCGTCGCGTTGAGCCACGGTTCTGCCAGCCGTGTCCGGACGATCGCCCGCATCGAGCGGATGTCGAAAATCGGCTGCGCGGCATCGACGCGCGCGACAGCGGCTCGCAGCGGCTGCGTCAGCGCCGTCGGGTCGCCGTCGGTCCGCATCACCATCGTCATCGTCGGCCACAAGTACCACGACGTCGGGAAATACATCGCCGGCGCCGGGTCCCGGGCGATGCTTGTCAGGCGCACGTCGCCGACGACGCCGAGCACTGTGAACTGCTGGCCGTTGCCGAGAAACACCGCGCGACCGACCGGGCCTTCCCCGCCTGGCCACAGGCGCTTTGCCAACCCCTCACTCAGCACGAGCGAGCGGGACGGGTCCTTGCGGGGATCGAACACGCGCCCGCGGGCGACGGGCACGTCCATCACGCGGAAGTAGCCGCCCGAGACGATGCGCCACGAGGCCTGGACGCCCTTCATGGGTTGCCCTTCCGGACGGGGCGTGGTCGAGACTTCCATCGCGGTGTTGCCCTCTCCCAGCGGCACGCCGCTGGTAAGACCCACCGCGGTCACGCCCGGCAGCGCGGCGGCCTCGCGGAGCACGCTGTCGTAGAACGCGACGTCGCGATCCATGTCCCAGGTTGTCGACTGCGGGCGCGTGATGTTGGCGGTGAGCAGGTGATCCGGCTGGGAGAAACCCAGCGGCAGCCGCTGAAGATTCCACGTGCTCTGCAACAACAGCGCGGCGCCGACGACCAGGCACGTGGAAAGCGCGAGCTGAAGCGCCACGAGCGCGTTCCGCACGGGCGTACGTGAGGCGCCGGGGCGCGAGGCGTGCTGCACGGCGTCGCGGATGTCGGTCTTCCCCGCGAGGAGCGCCGGCAGCAGACCAGCGACGATCGCGACGAGCACGGTAGCCACCAGCGCGGCGGCCAGGACCGGCCCGTTGAGCGACAGGCTCGCGAGTCTTGGGATCGAGTCCGGCAGCAGGGCCCTGCTGCCTCGCATCATCGCCCACGCCAGTGCCAGACCGAGCGCGCCACCGGTGCCCGCAAGCAGAAGGCTTTCGGTGAGCGTCTGGCGCACCAGGCGCGCGCGGCTCGCGCCAAGCGCCAGCCGCACGCCGATCTCGCCGGTCCGGCTGGCGGCGCGGGCCATTTGCAGGTTCGCGACATTGGCGCACGCCACCGCCAACAGGAGGCCGACGGCGACGAGCAGGATCTTGAGCCGCTGCTGCAGCTCGTCGCCGACGATCCAGTCCAACGCGGGCACCAGGCGCGTGCGCCAGCCGCCATTGGACGGCGGGAACTCGCGTTCCAGTGCGGCGGCCACCGTGTTCAGCTCGGCTTGCGCCTGATCGAGCGTCGCGCCGTCGGCTAGACGGCCCACCACGGCGAGCCTGCGGTCGTTGCGGTCCTCGGCCGCGAGGTTGGCGGCCATCGGGACCCACAGGTCGATGTCGGTCGAAAAGCCCGCGTCCTGCGGCACGATGCCCACGACGGTGTGCGACACGCCGTCGATGGCAATCGATCGGCCGATCACGCCGGGCGCGCCGCCGTAGCGGCGCTGCCATAACCCTTCGCTCACCATCGCCACCCGCGCGCCGCCGGGCCGGTCCTCGGCGGCATGAAAGTGTCGGCCGGCGACGGGCGACAGGCCAAGCGTCGGCAGAAACCCCGCGGACACGGCCAGGCCCAGCACGTGCTCGGGCGGCCCGCCGTCGGTGAGGTTGGCGGGCGCGTCCCTGGCAGCCGCCAGCGACAGCAGCGTCACGCGCCGTTGCCACGAGTCGAGGTTGGGCACCGAGACGGAGAACTCGGCGATGTTGCGCGCCTGGTTCGTCTCGTAGATCCGCACCAGCCGATCCGCGGCATGAAACGGCAGCGGCGCGAGCATCACGGCATGAACGACGCTGAAGATCGCCGTGGCGGCGCCGACGCCGAGCGCAAGGGTGAGGATGGCGGCCACGGCAAACGATCGCTGCGCACGCGAGGTGAGCGTGCGCCAGGCATAGCGCAGGTCCTGCCGAAGCAGGTCCAGGTGGACGCCAGGAGCGGTCAGCAGCACGTCGGTCAGCGCGCTGGTCGCCACGCGCCGGCGACGCGCACCGGCGTCAGAGAGCTGATCCTCGAACGCCGCGCCGAGCTCGCGCTCGTACTCCTCGCGGAAGGCCGACGGGTAGAGGCGCACGAGCCACGAGTGCGCGCGTTCGAGCAGGCTCCGCCGCGGCACGTGATTCGGCACGGTCGTCAGCTCCGCTTCGGGGCCAGTCCGGCGTGCCGGCCAAGCGCTACCAGCTCAGACAGCCGCGCCAGCTCGCGCTTGGCGACCTGGCGGCCACACGGCGTCAACCGGTAATAGCGCCGCCGCTGGTCGTCGTCGCCCGCCGGCCGCGCGTCGAGCTCGACGATCAGCCCCTGCTCGAGCAGGCGATGGATGGTGGTGTAGAGCGTGCCGGGATTGAGCTTCGTGCGCCCGCCGGTACGCTCGGCCACTTCAAGCATGATCGCGTAGCCGTGCCGGTCGGCGTCAGACAGCGCGACGAGGATGTGGAAGGTGGCCGCTGGCAGCGGCAGCTGATCGTCGGGCGAGGGATCGGACCTTGATGACATGGCCACAGCTATATCTCATATAGATATATCTGGTGTCAATATGGGGCCTGGCCCCAATGGCACGGATTTCGTGCCGTTGGGGTCAGACCCCGAGCCCGAACAACGGCCGAAGCCTGGCACCGACGACGGTGCCGCCGAGTGCGGCAAGGAACCACACGTAGCCGTGCAGGCTGGCCGAGGCGACGCCGCTGAAGTAGGCGCCGATGTTGCACCCCGAGGCCAAGCGCGCGCCGTAGCCAAGCAGCAGACCGCCAATCACCGCAGCCGCCAGCGAGGGCAGCGGCGTGCGCCAGCCGGGCGCGAACCGGCCGGCCAGCGCCGCGGCGATCCAGGCGCCCATGATGATGCCGACGTTCATCACCGAGGTGACGTCGGCGACCACCGGCGCGGCAAGCGTGGCGGCCCGCGCGGGCGCCTGCCAGAAGGGCCAGGCCGCGACGTCGACGCCCAGTGCAAGTGCGGCCTTCGCGCCCCAGAGCGCGAAGGCTCCGGTCACACCCCACGGGCGGCCGGCGATGACCAGCGTCGCGATGTTGACCAGCGCCAGGCCCACCGCGCCCAAGACCAACGGCCAGGGTCCCTGCAGCCACCAGCGCCGGCCGTGCGTGCGCCGCCACTGGTCGTCGATCAGATCGCCGTGCCTGCGCCGTTCGATCGCGCGCGATGCCAGGACCACTCCGCCCAGCAAGAAGGCCGTGATCGCCAGCGCCCCGACGATGCCGGTCGTCGCGATCATCGACACGCCGGGCATCGACGGCACGCGTTCCCACCAGGGCGCGTGTGCCGTGCCGATGAGCGAGCCGGCGATGAAGCCGGCAAGCGTCACGCCCATCCGCACGTTGCCGCCGCCGGCTGAATACAGCGTGCCCGACGCGCAGCCGCCCCCCAACTGCATGCCGACGCCGAACAGGAAGGCGCCGATGAGCAGCGCAACGCCCAGCGGCGCCACGGCGCCGCGCAACGACTGTCCCAGCACGGGCTGCCCTGCGCCGATCAGCGGGATGAACACCAGCGCGGTGAGGCCGAGCATCAGCATCTGGGCGCGTACGCCGGCGCCGCGACCCTCGACGGCGAACAGGCGAAACGCGGTCGTGAAGCCGAAGGCCGCGTGATAGAGCGTGACGCCGGCCAGCAGCCCCACCAGCATCAGCGACGCCTGTCGGGCGCTCACCGCGAGCCCGACGCCCATGACTGCACTGACTGCCAGACCAAGGGCGAGCGTCAGGGCCATGGCATTGACGGGGCGAGCCTCAGCGGTGCCGATCGCGGGACGAGTCACCTCTGAATTATGCATAATTCCCGGCATGGCGATTCGGCGTGGGGGGATGGTGTTGGCGGCAGCCACCCCATCGACGGAGTCCAGGTAACCGCCAATGTCCTTTCGCGCATGCCGCGTCTTCGCGCACGGCGCCTCGGTCGAGGCGCGCGTGACCACGATGAACCTCGACGAGCTCTCGGCGGGCGACGTCGTCGTGCGTGTGGCGTACTCGAGCCTGAACTACAAGGACGCGCGCGCCGTGACCGGGCAGGGACGCCCCATCATGCGGCGCACGCCGCTCAACGCCGGCATCGATCTCGCCGGCGTCGTCGAGTCATCGGCCGATCCGCGGTTCACGCCGGGCATGCGCGTGATCGCCAACGGCATGGGACTGGGCGAGGCGCACGACGGAGGGTTCGCGGAGTTCGCGCGACTACCCGGCGACTGGCTGATGCCGCTGGCCGGTACGCTCACGCTGCGAAGCGCGATGGCGTTTGGCACGGCAGGCTACACCGCCGCGCTCTGCGTGCACCGGATGGAGATCAACGGCCAGCGCCACGACATGGGGCCGATCGTCGTCACCGGCGCCACCGGCGGCGTCGGGTCGATCGCGGTGCGCCTGCTCGCGGCGCGGGGCTATCAGGTGATCGCCGTGTCAGGACGCCCCGAGCACCACGCCTGGCTGCGAGACCTCGGCGCCAGCGACGTGCGCACGGTCGAGCAACTCGGGCTTGGCGACAAGCCCCTGGAACGCACGCGCTTTGGCGGCGCCATCGACAACGTCGGTGGCACGCTGCTGGCGCAACTGCTGCCGCACATCGTCGAATGGGGCAACGTCGCGTCGGTGGGCCTGGCCGGTGGCGCGGAGTTCGCCACGTCGGTCTATCCGTTCATCCTGCGCGGCGTGAGCCTGCTGGGCGCCAGCTCCGCCAACAGCCCGATGCCGCTGCGCCGCGAGATCTGGCGCCGGCTCGGCGACGACCTCAACGTCGCCGACATCGAGCGTTTCGTCACCAAGGAGATCGGCCTCGACCAGGTCGTGCCGACTGCGATCGCGTTGCTCGACCGGCAGCTGGTCGGGCGGGCTATCGTGAGACCCTAAACGGCGTCGATCAGCTCGCAGAACGTCTTCAGATCGATGTTGCCGCCGGAGACGATGGCGACGATCGGGCCCTGCCCGGCTTTGCCCGTCAACGCGGCCGCCAGCGGCAGCGCGCCCGCGCCTTCGGAGATGACGCGCGCCTTCTCGGCCATCAGCCGCATCGCGCGCCTGGTCTCCTCCAGGCTGACCACGATGCAGCCGTCCACCAGCGGTCGCATGCGCTCCCACATCCGCGGGAACAGGCTCTGGCCTCCGGCCCCGTCCACAAACGACGGCGTCCAGTCCCTAAACACCTGCGGCGATCCCTTCGCAAAGGAAAGCGCCGCGGGCGCGGCCGTCTCCGGTTCCGCACCCCACACCTGAATCTCCGGTTTGAGCGCCTTGACGGCGCTGCCGACGCCCACGATGAGCCCGCCGCCGCCGATGCCGGCAATCACCGCGGCCGCGTCGGGCGCGTCCTCGAGGATCTCCAGGCCCATCGTCGCGTGACCGGCGATGAAATTGTGGTCGTCGAACGGGTGCACGAACGTCCCGTCCACGCCGGGATACGACCGCTCCTCGAGTGCCTTCCACGCCGCCGTGTACGACACAGGGACCAGCGTCGCGCCGAGCGCTTTCATCCGCTCGATCTTCGAGGCTGGCGCCGTCTCGATCGCCACGACCGTGCACGGCACGCCCGCCTTCCTGGCCGCGTAGGCGACGCCTTGCCCTGCGTTGCCCGCGCTGATCGTCCACACGCCCCGCGCGCGCTCGGACTCCGGCAGCATCGCCACGGCATTGGCGGCGCCGCGCAGCTTGTAGGCGTTGATCGGCTGCAGGTTCTCGAGCTTGAGCCGGATGTCCGGGTAGCCCGGTCCCAGTTCCAGGCGGACCAGCGGCGTGCGCACGACGGTGTCGGCGATGCGCTGGCGCGCGTCCCGTATCTCGGCCAGTGTGATGGGGCGGACAGGTTGTGTCATGTGACGGTCGATCTCAGAACCCCATCTGCGCCAGGCCGAGCGGTGTCAGGTCCCCTGTCGTGGCCCTCCCCGCGAAGTCGACCTCGAAGTCCATCGCGGCGAAGTCCGGAGCGGAGCGCCCGGCAACAAACGCCTCCTTCTGCCTGGGCAGGTACGCGCGGTTCTTCGGACAGTCTGGCGCCGAGCCGATGTAGATGACGCTCGCGTAGTCCCGGCCCGCGTGCTTGTCGCCGACGGCGTGGCAGATGTCGGTGTGCCAGAACACCGTGTCGCCCGGCTGCACCTCCGGAATCGAGACCAGGCCCGCCATCATCTCCTGGTGCCACTCGGCGCTGACGCCAAGCGCGCGTCCCGGAGCGGCGCCGCACAGATCAGTCTCCGGCACATCGTCCTCCAGCGCGCGGAGAAGCACGTAGCAGATGCCCGCGGCGATGGGGATGAGCCGCAGCGTGCCGTCGCCGGGTCCCTGACGCGTGAGGGCGGTCCAGCTCTGATACGTGCGGAACATGCTGCACACCGCCGGCGACGGAATCTCGCGCGTGTCCAGGCGATGGGTTCCGTCAAACGGATCGTAGGCACGCCAGTCGCCAGCGAAGACGTGACGATAGACACGCTGGTAGCCGGGATCGATCCAGCGCTCGACCGTGCCCGCGTCCATGTGCGGAGAAAGGCCGAGCGTCTCGTCCCCGGGCTGGCGCCGGCGCACACGGTCGGCATACGTGCATTCGCGATCCGGATCGAACAGGCCTGCGTGTCGCCACAGGTGGTTGAGAAAGCCGCGCGTCTCGGCGAGCTTGGCATCCTGCCGCGCACGCACCTGCGGCTTGGACCAGTAGACGTTGAAGATCTGCGGCCTGCCGGCCTTCAGCGCGGCGAAGTACTTGTCGAGGCCCCGCTTCTCGACCTCACGCGCCTCGTAGCGGTTTGTGTCGAGGTACTCGCCGAGCTCGTCAAACCACGCGCTCGCGACCGACGCCGGGAAGACCCCGCGAACCACCACGCAGCCGGTCTTCCGAATCGCCGCGCGGGTCGCGTCGGACACGTGGCCGTCCTTGATGTGGCGATAGTCCACCTCGGGCACGATCGGCCGGCCGGCCGCCGAGTCCGCCAGGATCGCCTCGGCGGCCCTGCTGATGTGGTTCTTCACCTCGACATAGGCGCGCCGCAGCACGGCGCGGCGCGGGGCCAGCGACCGCTTGAAGGCGACGATCTGGTCGGCCACGTCGAACTGGTCTGTGGGGTCGGGACGCATCCTGTTCCTCCGTGCAATCACTTGCGCCGCACCGACGAGGACTTCGGCCAATAGCCGAACTCGGCTTCGTAGCACGTGCCCTCGAGGTCCGCGAGCCGGGCGGTGAAGTAGGTCTGCGCGTCGGCGATGGCGGCGTTGTACACCGACGGCGCAAGCTCCTTGAGGAAGTAGTCGAGCAACGCGCCGGCCTGGAGATCGCCGATGTCGACGTCGAGCTGCTCGCCGCAATAGCGCCGGATTGACGCCAGCCCTTCCTTCCTGGCGTCCTCGGACAACGTCACCGCCATCAGCGACACCCCTTGTTTCTGCAATCGGCAATCGTCAATCGGCAATGCGTCAGGTCCTCAGCCCAACCGGACAGCTGACGCCCGTCCCGCCGTGGCCGCAGTAGCCGTCGGGGTTCTTTGCCAGGTACTGCTGATGATAGTCCTCGGCGTAATAGAACTCCGGCGCCTGGAGGATCTCGGTGGTGATGCGGCCGTAGCCGGCACCTGACAGGGCGAGCTGATACCGGTCGCGCGAATGCTCCGCCGCCCCGCGCTGCCCGTCGTCGAAATAGTAGACGCCCGATCGGTACTGCGTGCCGACATCGCCCCCCTGCCGCATGCCCTGCGTCGGGTCGTGCCCTTCCCAGAACACCTGCAACAGGTCGTCGTAGGTCACCTTCGCGGGATCGAACACGACGAGCACCACTTCGTTGTGGCCCGTCAGGCCCGAGCACACCTCGCGATACGTCGCATTCGGCGTGTGCCCGCCGGCGTAGCCGACCGCTGTCGAGACCACACCGGGGACCTGCCAGAAGCTCTTCTCGGCGCCCCAGAAGCATCCCAGGCCGAAGATCGCCGTCTCGAGTCCTGCAAACGGCCCCACCAGGGGCGCGCCGTTCACGAAATGCCGCTCGGGCACGGGCATCGGGGCGGCCCGGCCCGGCAGAGCCTCGGCCGGGGTCGGCATGCGAAGTTTTGAAGCGCTGAACACCACGTCTCCTCCTCCGCCTGATATGACAGCCGGACTACTGCGATGGTTTCGTAGTCCGTAGTCCGGAGCCTACTTGTTGTCCCGATAGCCCAGCGGCGGCGGTGCGTCTGCGGGCACGCGCGACTCGTACACGCGGGAGCCTTTGGTCTTCTCGAAGCTGACGCGCGCGGCGGCGACTCTCGCCGGGTCGGTCAGCAGATCCATCGCAGTGAGGGCCAGCGTCTTGGCGGCGACCATCATGCCCTTGCGGCCGATGCTGCCGCCGGTGCACGACGTGGCCTGCCAGCTGTGGCCCGGGGTGCCTGGCACGTAGGTAGCGGCCATCATCCACCCGCTGGGCACGACCCAACTGACGTCGGCGGCGTCGGTGGAGCCGAGGATCAGCGGCTCGTCGAGCGGCCGAACCGTTGCGGCTTCCTCGATCTCCCGCCCGGTGCCGGGCATGAATGAGGTCTGCAGGGTCGCGGCAAATGCACGTTCGTCGGCCGTGTAGGTCACTCCGCCCACCTCGCGCAGGTTCCTGTCAAACAGCGTCGTCATCGCGTCGTTGGGCAGCAGTTCCGGCGTGCTCCCCACCAGCTCCATCTCCATCGTCGTGCCCGTGGCGAGCGCGCCGGCTTCGGCGGTCTTGACGATGCGGTTCCAGATGCCGTCGAGCACGCCGATCTGCGGGTGGCGTGCGTACAGGTAGATCTCGGCCGACTCGGGGACGATATTGGGCGCGACGCCGCCCTTGGTGATGATGTAGTGGAGCCGTGACTCCTGCGGGATGTGCTCGCGCAGCAGGTCGACGGCGTGGGTCATCACCATCACCGCGTCGAGCGCCGAGCGGCCCTTGTCCGGCGCGCTGGCGGCGTGGCTGGCGATGCCCTTGAAGCGGAACTTCGCGGAGATCACCGCGAGGGTGCTGACGCGCGCGGCGATGTTGCGGTCGTTCGGGTGCCAGTGCAGCACGACGTCGGCGTCCTTGAACAGGCCGGCCCGAACCATGTAGACCTTGCCGTTGCCGCCTTCTTCGGCCGGCGTGCCGTAGTACCGGATCGTGCCCGGCAGCTTGCGCGACTCCAGCTGCGCCTTGACGGCCATCGCGGCGGCCATCGATGCCACGCCGAGCAGGTTGTGGCCGCACCCGTGGCCCGGAGCGCCACTGACGCGCGCCTTCTGCTCGGGCACGGCCTCCTGCGACAGCCCCGGCAGCGCGTCGAACTCCCCCATGATCCCGATGACCGGCTTGCCGCTGCCCCACGTGGCGACAAACCCCGTCGGCATTCCCGCCACGCCGTCGTCGATGCGGAAGCCAGCGGCCTTCAACTCGTCGCGCAGCAGCGCGGAGCTCTTCGTCTCCTTGTAGCCGACTTCGGCAGCCTCCCAGATCGCGCGCGAGAGCTGGCCGTACTGGTCGGCCCTGGCGTCAAGGCCCTGAACGACCTGCTTGCGCCACTCCTGTGCGGCCACAGGGATCGAGGTGGCCGCGACGACGAGGATTGATGCGACGCTCCGACTCCACATTGAGGTGCTCCGCGTTGGTTGGTGAGGACGGGTTCACGCTGCGATCGAGTCTCTAACCTTATCCGCAGACCAACCCGACCAACCCGATTAACCCGATCAACCAACTCCAACCCGCCCCAACGCGCCCCAACCCGACCCAACCTGCCCCAACCTGCCCCAACCCGAGTCACTACAGCTCCCCCCGCCTCATCACCTCGAGCAGATGATCCGTCGACCGCACTGCCAGCGCCATCATCGTCAACGTCGGGTTCGCGTAGCCCCCAGAGGCGAAGCCAGAGCCGTCCATCACGAAGACGTTGCCGACGTCGTGCAGGCGCTGAAACGGCGTGAGGACCGAGGTCTTCGGGTCCTCGCCCATGCGCGCGCACCCCACCTCGTGGCTGGCCCATCGCGGGTTGACGCGTGTCTTGATGTTCGTGCCGCCCGAGGCCTCGAGCATCTCCGCCGCGGCATTCGCCATGTCCTGCAGCATCGCCTTCTCGTTGTCGCGAAAGCCGATGTTGATCCGCAGCGCCGGGATGCCCCAGGCATCCACGACCTGCGGGTCCAGCGCGACGAAGTTGCGCTGGTCGGGCAGGTGCTCGCCGAAGCCTTGCAGGTTGATGCGCGTGACGCTTGTCTTGACCGCGCGCTTGTAGCTGTCGCCGTACCCGGTCGCGTCCATGCTGAACGAGACGCTGGACCCACCCTGGTAGCCGAAGCCGCGCAGGTAGGACTGCCTGGCCTCTCCCGGGAGGTTGCGGAACCGCGGCACGAAGATCCCGGTCGGCCGACGCGGCCCGCCCAGCGTCGCCGTGTCCGTAAACTCCGGAAACTCCGCCGTGGCGCCGGCGTCGGTGAAGTGCACCATCAGGAACTTGCCGAGCAGGCCGCTCGAGTTGCCCAGCCCGTTGGGATCTTGCCGCGTCGCGGAGTTGAAGAGAATCCGCATCGACTCGAACATCTGCGCGCAGACGACCACGGCGCGGGCCTGGAGCTCGTGGAGCTGACGGGTGTTGCGGTCGATGTAGCGGATGCCGGTGGCGCGGTGCCGCTCGGGATCCATCATCACCTGATGGACCATCGCATCGGCGACCAGCGTGCACCTGCCCGTCTTCACCGCGTCGGCGACCGTGGTGAATGTCGCGTTGAAATAGGAGTGCGTGACGCACCCGCGCTCGCAGGGGCCGCAGTAGTGACAACTGGCGCGTCCGTTGAGCGCCGTGGTGAGGTTGGCGGTGCGGCCGATCGTGACGAGCCGGTTGAAGCGCGTCTTCACGCGATCGCGCAGCGCGCGCTCGGCACACGTCATCGGCATCGGCGGCAGATACACGCCGTCGGGCAACACTGGGAATCCTTCGGCCTGACCCGAGATGCCGACGTAGCGCTCGACGATCTCGTAGTACGGCGCCAGGTCGGCATACCCGATCGGCCAGTTCACGCCGACCCCGTCGTGCGACGCGGCTTTGAAGTCGAGATCGCTGAACCGGTAGCTCTGACGGCCCCAGACGTTGGTGCGTCCGCCCACCAGCCGCGTGCGCCCCACCCACGGGAACGGCTCGTTGCCGGTGACGTAGGGCTCCTGGAGGTCGTTGACGAAGAAGTGCGAATTCCACTCGTCGCACGCGTAGGACTGCGATTGCTGCGGTTGCAGACGCGTGAGCGGGCGATCCGTGCGGCCCCGATACGGCAGCGCCGAGGCCGCGACGTGTTCGCGGTAGTCCGTGTCGTCGGACCTGCGACCGGCCTCCACCAGCGCGACGCGCAGGCCGGCGTCCGCGGCGCGCTTGGCGACCCAGCCTCCGGTGGCGCCGGAGCCCACCACGATGAGGTCGTAGGGTGACGACGTCGCGTCCTGAATCATGACCACCTCAGGCTATCACCGTCCGCGGCACGGTTCTCGCAGGGCTCTCTCCCGGGCCTGAGACCGCCTGGAGCCATCGTGTCCATCATTTTTGTCCTTCTCGCGGCGATTGCCGCGCCGGCGCAACCGCCTGCCCGGCCCGCGCCGATGGCGGCAGAGGCGTCACCCGGCCTCGATCTGCAGGTCCGCCTTGATCGGGCCGGCTTTTCGCCCGGCGAGATCGACGGTCGGCCCGGCATGGTGACCCGCAAGGCCGTCGCCGCGTTCCAGCAGTCGCGGAAGCTTCGGGCCACCGGGCGCGCCGACGCCGCGACGCTGGCGGCCCTGGCAGAGGCGGCCCCTGGTGACACGGTTGTCTCGTATCAGGTCACTGCCGAGGATGTCGCGGGTCCGTTCACCGAGCTGATCCCGGCCGACATGATGGAACGCGCGGCGTTGCCGGCTCTCCACTACACCTCGGCCCTCGAGGGGTTGGGCGAGCGGTTTCACGCCAATCCCGCCGTATTGCGTGCGCTCAATCCCGGCTCGCAGTTCACCGCGGCTGGCGAGACGCTGCGCGTGCCGCACGTGCGCGCGCTGGCGGAGCCGCCAGCCAAAGGCGCCAAACCCGCCGCCTCTGTCACGGTCACCGTCTTGAAGTACGAGCGCGCGCTCACTGTCGTCGACGAGTCGGGCCGCGTCCTGTTGTACGCTCCGGTCACCGTCGGCAGCAGCAACGACCCCTTGCCGATCGGCGACTGGAAGGTCACCGGCGTGCAGCGCAACCCGATCTTTCACTACAACCCGGACCTGTTCTGGGACGCCGACCCGTCCCACGCCAAGGCGAAGATCCCGGCCGGCCCCAACAACCCGGTCGGCGTCGTCTGGGTCGATCTGTCGCGGCCGCACTACGGCCTGCATGGCACGCCCGAGCCGTCGCGTATCGGCCACACCGAGTCACATGGCTGCGTGCGGCTCACCAACTGGGACGCGTTGCAGGTGGCGGCGCTGGTCGGGCCTGGCACGCCGGTGCTGTTCCGTCCGTGACGCGCCCGCGTCAAGCCCGCGCGCGCGAGCGGTTGGTGGCGATGCTCGCCATCGGCTTCTGCCTCGGCGCGCTAGCCACGACCTATCTCTTCTGGCGTCGCGACATACTTGGTGCGGTACGTGGCGGCGGGGCTGATTCGGCACGTGGCGGCGGGGCTTCAGCCCCGCCGGCCATGGTGCCGGGGCCCACGCTGTCGGATGTCGCCGAGCCCACCGAGGCCGAGGTCGTCACGACCGCGCCCGCCATCGGACCCACGACCACCGTGCCGGACGCACCGGCGGCGTCCACGCTGGCCGGCACGGACCTCGAGATCCTGCAGCAGAAGCGGCTGCGGATTCCGATCGACGGCACGCTCCACGCGGCCCTGCAGCCAAGCTTCGATCAGACACGCGGCACGGGCCGTCACGAGGCGATCGACATCCTGGCGACGCGCGGGACGCCGGTTCACGCCGTGGGCGCCGGCGTCGTCGGCAAGCTGTTCACCAGCGTGCGCGGCGGGCTCACGGTGTATCAGTACGACCCGAGCGGGATGTTCTGCTACTACTACGCCCACCTGGATCGCTACGCCGAGGGCCTGCGCGAAGGACAGGCCGTCGGCGCCGGCGATCTGATCGGCTACGTCGGCACGACCGGCAACGCGCCACCGGACACGCCGCATCTGCACTTCGCGATCTTCCGGCTCACCGAGCCGGGCCGCTGGTGGAAGGGCACGCCCATCGATCCGTATCTGGCCCTCCGGTGAATCGGGTATGGTACGGCCATGCATCCTCGATGGTTGGCCATTGCCGCTGCCCTGCTGATCGCGGCACACATCGCGTCGCCGCAGGCGACCGCTCCTGTGCGATGGCCGTCGTTTCGCGGCGTGCTCGCTTCCGGCGTCGCCGACGGCGCGCAGTTGCCCGATCGGTGGGACCTGGCCGCAGGCACCAACATCACGTGGCGCACGCCGCTGCCCGGCCTGGCCCACTCCAGCCCCATCGTATGGGACGACCTCGTGTTCGTGACGACCGCCGTGAGCAGCAATCCCAACGCGACCTTTCGCAAGGGTCTCTATGGGGACGGCGATGCGTCGCCAGATCGGTCCGAGCATCAGTGGCAGGTGATCGCGCTCGATCGCGCCACTGGCAAGGTCCGCTGGACGCAGACCGCCTATCGCGGAGTGCCTCGTGAGAAGCGGCACATCAAGTCCACGTACGCGAACCAGACGCCGGCCACTGACGGCGAGACCGTCGTCGCGTTCTTCGGCTCGCAGGGCCTGTACGCGTACGACCTGAAGGGCGCGCTGCAGTGGAAGCGGGACGTGGGCGTCCTCAACGCCGGCGCCTACGACCTGCCGGAGTACGAATGGGGCAACGCCAGCTCGCCCATCATCGACGACGGGCGCGTGATCGTGCAGTGCGACGTGCACGGCGGCTCGTTCGTGCAGGCCTTCGACGTGAAGACCGGACGCAGCCTGTGGAAGACCGCTCGTACCGAGCTGCCGTCGTGGGCCACACCGACCGTCGTCGCCGGCCCGCGCGGCAAGGAGCTGGTCACCAACGGGCCGAACTTCATTCGGGGCTACGACCCGGCCACGGGCCAGCAGCTCTGGCAACTGGGCGGCAGCTCGAAGATCACCGCGCCCACGCCCATCCTCGCGCGCGATGTGGTGATCGTCGCCTCGGGCCGCGCGCCGGAGCGACCCATCTTCGCGATCCGCCCTGGCAGCCGCGGCGACCTCACGCTGCCCGTGGGCCAGACGACCAGCGAGGCGATTGCGTGGAGCAAGACGCAGCGCGGGCCGTACATGCCGACGCCGCTGGCCTACGGCGACCACCTCTACACGCTGGCCAATCAGGGCCTGTTCGACGCGTACACGATCGCCGGCGGCACCGAGATCTACCGCCAGCGCCTGCCGCACGGCGGCAGCGGCTTCAGCGCGTCGCCCGTCGCCTCTGACGGGCGCCTGTTCCTGTCGAGCGAGGACGGCGACGTCTTCGTCGTCAAGGCGGGCCCCACCTTCGAGCTGTTGGCGAAGAACCCGATGAACGAGCCCGTCATGGCCACGCCGGCGATCGCCGGGTCGCTCTTGATCGTGCGCACCGAGAAGCAACTGGTGGCCATCGGCCGCTAGGCAGCGGGCCTAACCGCGTACGTAGGTCGCTTCACTACTCATGTCTTGAGACCGTGAGCCGTCGACCTACCGATCCAGCACCTCGCGGATCTTCAGCCCGAGCGTTGCGGACGTGAAGGGTTTCTGCACAAACGCGATCCCGGGATCGACGATCCCGTGGTGGGTGATGGCGTCATCGGTGTACCCGGACATGTAGATCACCTTCAGCGCAGGCCGCCGCTGGACCAGCTGCCGGGCCAAGTCCGGCCCGCTGGCACCCGGCATGACCACATCGGTGAGGAGCACGTCGATGGACGCGTGCTCATCAAACAGTCGAAGCGCGTCGTCCGCGTTGGCGGCGACCAGCACGGTGTAGCCCTCTCGCTGCAGCAGTCGTTGGCATAGCTCGCGAAGCCCTTCCGCGTCCTCAACCACGAGCACTGTCTCCGCCCCGCCAGGCGACCGAACAACCCGCGGCGGTGCCTCGGCCAGCATCTCCCCGCCATCGACCGCTGGGAAATACACCTTGATCGATGTGCCCCGTCCAATTTCACTGTAGACGCTGACGCTTCCGCCGCTTCGCGCGATGATGCCGTGCACGGTCGCAAGGCCGAGGCCGGTGCCTTTGCCGGGCGCCTTGGTCGTGAAAAACGGCTCGAACAGGTGAGCCTGCGCTTGCGGCGTCATGCCGGTTCCCGTATCCGCCACCGTGAGCACGACGTAGTGCCCCGGTTTCACGTCGAGGTGCGTCCTCGGGAAGTTTTCGTCGAGCTCGACGTTAGCGGTCTCGATCGTCAGTGTACCGCCTCCCGGCATGGCGTCCCGCGCGTTCAACGCGAGGTTCATGATGACCTGGTCCATCTGGCTGCGGTCGACCTTCACGAGCGCGAGCCCGGGCGCAAGGCCCAGCACGACCTTCACGTCTTCCCCGATGAGGCGGCTGAGCATCGCCCGCATGTCGGACACGACCACGCCCAGGTCGAGCAGTGTCGGCTCGATGATCTCCTTACGGCTGAACGCCAGTAACTGCCGGGTCAGCCCCACGGCACTGATCCCCGCTTTCTGAATTTCTGCGATGTCTGCCTGGCGCGGATCGCCCGGGTCGAGATCGGCCTGCAACAGCTCGCAGTACCCCAGAATCGCCGTCATCGAATTGTTGAAGTCGTGCGCCACGCCACCCGCCAGCCGTCCGATAGCTTCCATCTTCTGCGCCTGCTGATACTGCGCCTCCAACGCGCGACGCTCGGTGATGTCCACGGAAATACCCGCGCCGCGCACAGGTTCGCCGTCTTGCCCGAGTTGGAAACGACCCACGCCGTGCAGCCACCGCACCGTGCCGTCAACCCGGACCGCTCGGCTCTGGAGCGAGAACTCGTCGCCGGACTTCATGGCTTTCCCAATCACCTCGAGCGCGGACTCTCGATCGTCGGGATGAACGAGCGCGACAAATGCCTCGACGGTCCCGCCGAACGCTCCGGGCCTGAGACCGTACTGGGCTTCCAGAGTTCTGGACCATCGAACCAGCCTGGCGGTGCAGTCCATGTCCCAGATACCGACACCCGCAGCCGCCAGGGCCGTCTCCGCTTGCTTGCGCTCGAGGACCTCATGTTGGAGATCGTCGGCCCGGTGCTGCGCGGCGGCACAGAGGGCGATGCTCTCGTAGACCCGGCCGACTTGCCCGGCCAGAGCCGTCACCAGTTGTTCATCGTCTTCCGTGAAGGCGTTCCCCTCGTTGCCGACCAGACAGATCCATCCGTAGACATGAACCGGGGACGCGAAAGGTGCGGCCAGAAATGCCTGAATCTCCGGATGGAGCGCCGGGAGCAGCAGCCTCGCCGGATCGCCACCAGGATTGTCGCCACGGAGCGTCCGTCGCTCGGTGACGGCCGTCGCGAGGATCCCGGGGAGCGAGTCGCCGGCCGCGACCCAGCCTGGAGCGTCTGCTCCCAGGCAGAGGAGCCGTTGCACCGTTCGGTCATTCGGATCGAGGAGACCGACCGTGACGTAGGTCGCGCTAAACAGTTCGCGCGCGGCCGCGCAGACGCTCTGAAGCAGCCGGCCGGGGTCTTTCTCGGAGGCGAGCTCCAGCCCGATATTGATCAGCGCCTTCAACCGCGTGTTGGTGGCTCTCAGATCGCCAGCCTTCTCCGACAGTTTGTCCGTGAGCAGCCGAAGGTGCTCGCGATCGAATTCCGTCGAGAGCGGACGGGCGGCTGCCGACGTCCCGGCCTCGGATTCGCCAGAGAGCACGCGGCCGACGATCGCCAGCACTTCCTCGGACTCGGCGGGCTTTGTCAGGACCCAGGCCACGCCGCTCGACAGCGCCAGCGCCCTGGCTTCCCGCTCGCCGTAGTGCGCGGTCGAGAACACCACGGGAATCCCGCTGGTCGCCGGATCGAGACGAAGGTGCTTGACGAACTCGTAGCCGTCCATCACCGGCATGAGCACGTCGGTAATCACAAGATCGGGATGTTCGGCCCGGACGGCGGCAAGCCCCTGGCTGCCATCGGCCGCCTCGATCAGCCGGTGTCCGTGATGACGCAGGAGCGTTACCAGGAAGGTCCGGTTGGCCGGGAGGTCGTCAACGATCAGGATGGTCGCCATGCCCAGCCTTCCTGTCCAGGGTTCAGCGTCGTGCCAGGTGGCTCGCGATGGTCGCCAGAAACTCCTGGTAACGCATCGGCTTGGCGACGTAGCCATCGCACCCCGCGGCGCGAATGCGTGCCTCGTCGCCCTTCATGGCCAGGGCGGTGAGCGCGATCACCGGAATGGCACGCGTCGCGTCGTCGCGCTTGAGCAGCACGGTGGCTTCGAGGCCGTCCATGCCTGGAAGCTGGATATCCATCAGGATCAAGTGGGGTTGCTCGTCGCGCGCCATCGTCAGTCCGGCCTCGGCATCCGTCGCGCTGAGCACCGTATGGCCCGCCGACTGCAGCAGGAACACGGCCAACGTCATGTTGGCGGGGTTGTCCTCGACGACCAGCACTGTTGCCATATCACGCGACCGATTGGCGTCCCGACATGGCGCGTCGGACTTCGCTCCTAAAACGACCGGGGTCGAATTCGGCCTTGTCCATGATTGCCGTCACGTGGCCACTCAGCCTGGCGCGATCCTCAGCGGTGATCTGCCTGGCGGTGACCACGACGATCGGAATACGGGCCGTGTCGGGGCGTTGGTCGAGTGCCGCCACGACGTCGAAGCCGTTCACCTCGGGCATCATCAGATCGAGCACGATGACATCCGGCAGTTCCCTCCGCGCCGTGTCGATCGCCTCGCGGCCGCCGTACGCGCGCAGCACGGTACTGGCAAGTCCCGTGGTGTGGACGGCGATGAGCTCCACCGCGGTGGGATCGTCATCGACCACGAGCACCGTGAGCGTCTGCCTCGGCGAGACAGACAACAGGCCGAGATCGACGAGCGACTCGTACAGCTGCTGCCGGGAGATCGGCTTTTGCAACACCGCCGCCGCGCCGAGCGAGAAGCCCTTGCTGGGGTCGGCCATGATCGAGATGATCACAACCGGGATGCGCTTCAGGTCCGGCACCTGCTTGAGGCGACTGAGGAATTCCCAGCCATCCATGTCGGGCAACATGATGTCCAAGGTGATGAGCGACAACGGCTGCTGCGCGGCCATTACCAGCGCGTCCCCGCCAGAGGCGGCGTGCAGGACCGTGAAGCCCTCCGCTTCGAGCTGCACGCGGATCAACTCGGCGGATTGGAGGTCGTCT
>JAENWD010000389.1 GCA_016650245.1 Vicinamibacteria bacterium | reverse complement strand
TGCTGCTGATCCCATCGGTGGTCCTTTCCGTTGTGAAATGAGGGGCGCCCAGGGGCCAACTCGGCCGGACAGCGAATTATCACGGATCCATTAGCGCTCGGCAAGGAATTTACTCGCTGCAGCCGTATCTCGACCTTGTTTTCGCAGAATGACGACGAAGATCTGCAGAACTTGCACAGACTCGACAACACTCAGCAGATCGAGAGGTTGGTCGGGTTAGGTCAGGTTCGGTCGGGTTGGGTCAGGTTGGTGCTGGTTGACCGGGTTTCGCGTGTCCGCCGGACCGTGCCAACCTGACCAACCGACTTCAACCTGACCGAACCTGGCCCAACCCGACCGAACCTGATCAACCTGTTAAGATTCTGCGGTTCATGTCCCAGCCGTCCGCCTCCCGAGCTGCCCTCACCCTTGCGGCACTCGGCGTCGTCTTTGGCGACATCGGCACCAGCCCGCTGTACGCCCTGCGCGAGTGTTTTCACGGCCCGCACGGCATCGCGCCGACTCCGGCCAACGTCCTGGGGGTGCTCTCGCTGATCTTCTGGGCGCTGGTGCTGGTGATCTCGGTGAAGTATGTCAGCCACGTGATGCGCGCCTCCAATCACGGAGAGGGCGGCATCCTGGCCCTGATGGCCTTGATTCCGCCGACCTATCGCGGGCCGCAGAGCCGCGGCGTGCTGCTGGGATTAGGGCTGTTCGGCGCGGCACTGCTGTATGGCGATGGCGTGATCACTCCGGCTGTCTCGGTGCTTGGCGCGGTGGAGGGGCTCAGCACGGCGACGCCTGCCTTCACGCCGTACATCGTGCCCATCTCGGTGACGATCATTTTTGGGATCTTCCTGCTGCAGTACCGCGGGACCGCCAGTGTCGGCGCGATGTTTGGCCCCGTGATGATCGTGTGGTTCGTGGTGATTGCCGGGATGGGCGTGCGGTGGATCGGATTCGAGCCGCACGTCCTGACCGCGGTGAACCCGGTGCACGCGGTGCGTTTCTTTGCGGCGAACGGCTATCACGGCTTCGTCGTTCTGGGCTCGGTGTTTCTCGTGGTCACGGGCGGGGAGGCGCTGTACGCCGACATGGGCCACTTCGGCGCCGGGCCGATTCGCCTCGCGTGGTTCGGCCTGGTCTTTCCCGCCTTGCTGTTGAACTACATGGGGCAGGGCGCGCTGTTGCTGCAGCACCCCGACGCGGCTGTTCAGCCGTTCTACCGGCTGGCGCCGCCGGCGCTGGTGGTGCCGCTGGTCGGCCTGGCCACGGCGGCGGCGTGCATCGCCAGTCAAGCGCTGATCTCGGCGGTGTTCTCGCTCACGCGTCAGGCCGTGCAGCTGGGCTACAGCCCGCGTGTCGAGATCCGGCACACGTCCGAGACCACGATCGGGCAGATCTACATTCCGACCGTGAACTGGGCGCTGATGGTGGCCACCATCGCGCTGGTGCTGCTGTTCCGGTCGTCAAGTGCGCTGGCGGCCGCCTACGGAGTTGCCGTCACAGCGACGATGGCCGTCACGACGGTCCTGGCGTATGTCGTCGCGCGGCAGATCTGGGGCTGGAGCCGATGGACCGCAGGCGCGGTGACCGCCGTCTTCATCGTCATCGACGTGGCATTTTTCGGCGCCAACCTGCTCAAGGTGCTGCAAGGCGGCTGGGTGCCGCTGGCGATGGCCGCGTTTGTCTACCTGCTGATGTCCACGTGGAAGACGGGCCGGCAGATCCTGGGCGCGCGGCTGCGGGAGAAGGCGTACCCGCTCGACCAGTTCCTCAAAGAGTTGCCGCGCAGCCATCCGGATCGCGTGGCGGGCTCGGCGATCTTCATGACCGGCAGCGGCGCCGGCGTGCCGCCGACGCTGCTGCACAACCTGCGGCACAACAAAGTGCTGCACGCCAACGTCGTGCTGCTCACGGTCATCACCGAGGAGATTCCCGAAGTGCCCGACGCGCGGCGCGTGGACATCGAGCCGCTGGGTCTGGGGTTCTTCCGCGTGACGCTGCGCTACGGGTTTGTCGAAGAGCCCGACGTGCCGGCGGCGATCGCGCTGGCGCGCGGCCGCGGGTTGCCGATCGACAAAGACGACATCACGTATTTCCTTGGCCGCGAGACCCTGCTGGCCACAGCCACAGGCGGCATGGCGACCTGGCGCGAGGGGCTGTTCTCGCTGATGTCGAAAAACGCGATGCGCGCGACGGCGTTCTTCCGGATTCCGCCAGAGCGCGTCGTCGAATTGGGGATGCACGTGGAGCTCTAGCAATTGCAGATTGCCGATTGCAGATTGAGGTTGAGAAAATCCGCCGATTGCGTCGGGTCTCCGCGCCCTCCTGATTTGGCAGTCAGAATCCGCGGACTGCCAGCTTTTTCGTGTTTACTCAGCAGCCGCTGATGCGGTCGTCGTCGGGAAACTTCGTGCAGGATTTGCGTTGGCTCAGCATTCGCAACGCCTGTTGCTCGAGCAACGACAACTCGGTTTCCCCGCCGTGCGCCGCGGTCAACAGGCCCCGCAGCGGATTCGAGCCGACGATGTTCGCCATGGCCAGCAAGCGCAGCGGCGTGCCGGGCCGATTCATCGCTTCGCGAGTGACGCCCAGCGCTTGAATTTCGCCAGGGGCCCCTCGGAACCACAGATACGGCAGGCAGAAACCGAACGCCGGGCTGCTGCCCAGAATGCAGTTGTTCGTGTCGCCGACCAGCACGCGCCAATCGCCGGCGTTGGGAATGGGCGGGGGAAGACCGGTGGCGCCGGCGATGGCAAAGCGTTGTTCGCCAATGAGCTCGTTGAGCCGATCGGCGGCCTGTTCGAACGCGACACGTTCGTCCATGCTGAGCACGGCGTCGAGGCTGAGCACGGCCCGTATATTGAGCGACACCAGCGACGGCGTCCCGCCGTCATCGGGCCTGTAGAACAGTAACTGCTTGATCGCCTCGGCCTCCCGAGCGCCGGCAGCGGGCCAGAGCGTCACGGTGTCCGAGATGATCCGTGTCTTGCGCGGCAGGAAGCCGCGCGTCTCGATCTCGATGTCCCGCCCCGTCAGATCCGCGACGTCAGTGACGGTGCCGTCGGCGGCGTCGGGTCGGGCGACTCCGTCGATCCTCACCGTCGCGTTGGTCACCGGCGCGTCGTCCCAGCCAGACACGATGCGCACCTGTGTGATGGCGCTGGGAGGTGAGGGCGGCGGCGGTGCCTCTGGGACCGGGGGCGTGGATTGCGGAATGGACACCGGGGTCGGACCTGGAGTCGGGCCCGTCCCGTTGCATGCAACAGCGGCGATGAGCGACACGGCGATCGTGATCCATTTCATGTGCGTCATCCTTGGCAACGTGCGCAATTACAGTTGCGCCCCTTAAAGTTGCGGCCTCCAGGTTGATCGATGGCCCACGATCGGCGATAGCCTGATGGCGCGCTGCCGCCGCCACACGCCGCGCCGACCAGCAGCCCGAGACCGAGCACCGTTGGGCTGGTTCGCGTCACCGCCTCCATCTTCCTCGTGGTCCAACGTCAATCGTCAATCCTCAATCGAGTCACCCATCCCGATCCCGGTGCGCAGTGGAAGCTGCATTGCGGGAAATACAGTGCGCCGTCTGGGCCGAGCGTCAGCGAGCCGGGCGACGCCAGGTCTTCGAGGATCGCCGTGCGGCTGCCGTCGGCGTTGATGCGCACCAGCGAGCCGAGCCCAGCGCCGCCACCGTCGAAGATAGGCGCCTGCAACGCGTACAGCCGATGCTGTCGGTCGAAGGCGATACCAAGCACCGACGTGAGGCCTCCGGCCACCTGTGTCGCGGCCCCGCTCTTCGCGAGCCGATAGACGCCGCCGGAAAACGCGTTGTCGAAGCGACCGTAGGTGCCGATGTACAGATCGCCGCGATCGACAGCCAGGCTGGTGTAGGTGTTGTCGCCGAATGCGAGGTACAGGTCTTTCACCAGCGTCACCGTGCCATTCGGCCGACGCACTTCGACCAGCAGGCCGTGGTTTGGCTCGAGCGCGAGCAGCCGGCCATGATCGAAGGTCAGCGAGTACCACGTGCCGTCAGGCTCGTAGTCGGGGCTCTCGAACTGCTCCAGGCCCTTCTGTCCGGGGTTGGCGAGGATCCAGGCGCTCAAGTCCGCCTGCCTCGTCCGTGACCCATCGTCGTTGACGGCAAGCACCTCGTTGACCGCCTCGGGATGGCCCTTCGAGCAGCCGCCGCCGCCGCTGAGCGCCAGCAGATGCGTGCCGACGAACTCCAGGTCGGACACGCCGAAGTTGTCGCCGACGGCGGCGGTGCTCGACGCGAATCCTTCGGCGTGGACCACGGTTGCCGTGCCGCCTTTCGCCACGCGGACGATGCGCGACGTGAATCCGGCAGTGAAAGGCCCGATCACCGATTGATAACAGTCGTGGGTGGTGAGGATGCCCGGCGCCGTCAATGCCTCCGCGATGTACAGGTCGCCGTCGGGTGCAAACGCAAGGCCGCGGGGGTCGTTCAACCCAGTGGCTACGGTCGAGGTGGCAGGCTGCGCAGTCGCCGACGTAACCGACCACGCCACTGCGGCCGCGGCGAAAAATAGGGGGAAACGGGGCATGACAACTCCTTGAGATGAGGATGATCCGGCCGGCCTAGCGAGGCCCGTTACAGCTAGAGGCGGGAAATCGCGCCTAGACCTGTAATGGCCCTTGCGGCGACGTGGCGTCTGCCTTTCCGCGCGGAGGGTAGAATCAGCGCCACCTCCATGTGCCCGCCAGACGAAGTCGTCAGGCCGGAACCGCCGCGTCACGTGACCGACCTGCTGGTCGCGTGGCGCGATGGCGATTCGTCCGCGCTCGAGCGGCTGATGCCGCTGGTTCACGCCGAGCTGCGCCGTCTGGCCCGTCGTCAGATGAGCCGCGAGCGCGACGGCCACACTCTGCAGACGACGGCGCTGGTCAACGAGGCGTACATGCGGCTGGTGGATCTGAGCCGCGTGCGCTGGCAGGACCGCGGACATTTCTTCGCCATGGCGGCGCGGTTGATGCGGCGCATCCTGGTGGACCACGCGCGATCGCGCCGGTACCAGAAGCGGGGAAGCGGCGTGTGCCCCGTCCCGCTCGACGAGGCACTCGGCGTCGCAAACGAACGTGGAGCCGACCTGGTGGCGCTCGACGACGCGCTCGAGACGCTGGCGACGGTCGACCCTCGCAAAGCACAGGTCGTCGAGATGCGCTTCTTCGGCGGCCTCAGCGTGGCCGAGACGGCCGAGGCATTGTCGGTGTCGATGGACACAGTAATGCGGGACTGGCGGCTCGCCAAGCTCTGGCTGTTGCGCCAACTCGGAGCCGGAGGACCGGCGTGACCAGCACGAGTTGGGCGCGTGTCGAGCCTCTCATATTCGAGGCGCTCGGCCTGGAGGGCGCGGCGCGCGCGGCGTTTCTCGAGGGGGCGTGTGGCGCTGACCTCGAGCTACGGCGAGAGGTGGAGACGTTGCTGGCGCTGGACGACACGGCGCAACTCTTCCTGGAGCGGTCGGCCCTCGATGAGGCCGCCCGAGCCCTGCACGACGAGATGGAGCCCACGTCGCTGGTGGGGCAGCACGTGGGCGGCTATCGCATCGACGCCCTCATCGGCGTCGGCGGGATGGGCGACGTGTACCGTGCGCGCGATGTGCCGCTGGATCGTGACGTCGCGCTGAAGGTGCTGGTGCACTGGCCGGCCGATCGACCGGCCGATCGCGCCCGGGTGGCGATGGAGGCCCGGGCGGCCTCGCGCCTCAATCACCCGAACATCGTGACGGTCCATGCGGTGGGAGAGGCCGACGGGTTGGGCTTCATCGCGATGGAGCTGGTGCAGGGGCAGACGCTGCGCGGGCGGTTGATGGCGGGGCCGCTCACGGTGGATGAGGCTGCGGTGCTGGCGCAGCAAATGGCCGACGCGCTTGCGGCGGCGCACGCGGAAGGAATCGTCCACCGCGACCTGAAACCGGAGAACGTCATGGTGACGCCGTCTGGCCTGCTCAAGGTGCTCGACTTCGGCATCGCCGGCCGCGAGCACGCGGGCGCCGACGAATCGCCAATCGGGGGCACGGCCGGCTACATGTCGCCCGAGCAAGCTGACGGGCAGCCGGCTCGCGCGGCGTCGGACCAGTTCTCGTTCGGCGTGATCCTCCATGAAATGCTGGCGGGGCGTCTCCCGTCTGCGTCAGACCCGATCCACGCGGTTGTCCTCGACGTCTCGCCGGCACTGTCGGCGGTGGTCGCGCGGTGCCTCGCCAAGCGTCCCGACGACCGCTTCGCGTCGACCGACGATCTCGCTGCCGCGCTTCGCGCGGCGCGCGCGCACCCGCCTCGCGCGGGCCTGACCCGTCGTCGAGCGTTGCAGGCCGGCGCAGCGGCCGTGGCTGTGGCGGCTGCCGGCGCCTGGGCGTGGCAGGTCGGCCCGTGGTCCACGAGGCGGCGCACGCTGGCCGTGGTGCCGTTCCGCAACACGTCGGGCGACGCAGACGCCGACTACCTGGCCGATGGCCTCACGGCGACCCTGATCGAGCGGCTGGCGCTGATGCCCTCGCTGGCGGTGCTGCCGCGGAGTCTGGTCTTCAACTTCAAGAGCGCGGCCGGTGGTGCGCCCGAGATCGGCCGTCAACTCGGCGCAGCCTTCGTGCTGGGTGGCACGGTGGGACGCGCCGGCGATCGGCTGCAGGTGTCGGCGCACCTCGATGACGTCGCCACCGGCCGTACGGTGTGGTCGGAGAGCTACGACCGCCGCGTCGGTGAGCTCCTGCTGGTGGAAGAACAAATTGCGCAGGCGATCGTCGATGAAGGCGTGCGCCTGAAGTTGAGCGTCGAACAGCGTCGCCGCCTGCAGCGTCGGCCCACCTCGGACCCGGTGGCCTACGAGTTGTATCTGGAGGCAGTGTACCTGTGCCAGCAGGAGGCCGAGGCCTCGTACCTCGACGCGCGGGACCTGCTTCGTGACGCACTGGCGCGCGACCCGCAGTTCGGCGCCGGGCACACCCAGATGGCGACGACTTATGCCGTGATGGCGATTGATGGCCTCGAGCGTCCGACCGAGGCCTGGCCCGAATCGAGCCGCCACGTGCGCCGTGCCCTGAGCGCGGACCCAGACCTGGCCGACGCGCACGCGTCGGCTGCCTCGCAGGAGTTCTTCTTCAACTGGAACTGGGACGGTGCGGAAGACGAGTGGCGCCTCGCGATGCGGTTCGGTGGAGGCGAGTTGCACCCTGATCTCTACACCGCACGCGCGCTGCAACGCTGGGCGCTGGGTCGGATCGACGACGCGCTCTCACTGGTGCGGCAAGCGCGCCGTGTGGATCCGGTGTCTCCGGTCTTCATCGTTCGCGAAGCGGATTTCCTGCTGCATCGCGGAGACCTCGATGCGGCGGCTACGCTGTATCTGCAGGTGCTGGCCATCCGGCCAGACGACACGCGCGCGCTGTTTGGGCTGGCCGACGTGTATCGGCGGTTGGGACGTTTCGAGGACGCGTTGGTCCAGCGCCGCCGCGCGCATGTGGCAGCGGGGGAGCCAGAAGTGGCGGAGGGTCCGTTTTCGGCAACCGCCGTCGAGGAGCTGGATCGGATCGATGCCAAAAGCGCGCTCTCCCAGCTGGCGCTGTTCGCGGTGCGGGCGAAGGCCGGCGCGTACGTGTCGCCGCTGGACATCGCACGGCAGCACGCGCGGCTGGGGCAGGCCGACGCGGCGGCAAGCCTGTTTGACGAGGCTGTGGCCGATCGCGCGCCGGGCTTGACGATGCTTGGCGTGGACCGCGCCTGGGATCTGGTGCGGGGCGACGCGCGCTTTCGCGCGCTGCACGCGCGAGTGGGACTGAGTTGAACGCGAGGAGGATCGAGATGACAGGACGATTGGCGCTGGTGGCACTGGCTGCGGCGTCGCTCTGTGTTCAGAGCGGTGAGGTCATCGCCTGCGGCGACAAGTTTCTGGTGGCCAGCCGCGGCACACGGTTCCAGCGCGCCGGCCTGGCACGCCAGCCGGCCGCCATCCTGCTGTATGCCAACCCCGCCAGCCGGCTGGCGGCGACCCTCGATGCGTTGTCGTTGCCCGGCGCGTTGATCAAGGTCGGCTATGCCCCGACCACGGTGGTTGGGGCCGATGCCCTGGCGCGCGCCATGCGCGAGCGCACGTGGGACCTGGTGCTGGTGGACCTTGCCGACAGCGACGCCGTGCGCGCGCAGCGCACAGGCCGGCGTCCACCGGCGCTGATGGCGGTGGCATATGACGTGCCGGGCGACGTGATGAAGCAAGCGCGGCGCGAGCACGACGCGGTCATACGCAAGCCTGGCCGAACCGCCGCCGTGGTGGACGCGATCGACGAGGTGTTGTTCGACAGGACCCTGCGCGCGACGTCCGACGCGCGGAAGGGCAACTGAACAATGGCATCGCGGTGGGCGCGCGCACTTGCGGCGACGATGGCCTGGCTGATGGCGCCGGCGTGCGCGTTTGCCCAGGCCTGGCCGGCGCCAGACGGGACAGGCGCCGTAACTGTCTCGACGCAAGTGATCGACAACACCGGGCACCGGATGACCGACGGCTACTGGCTGCAAGACGGCAAGAGCCGTGATGTGAGTGCGATGGTGGAGTTCGACTACGCACTCACCGATCGACTGTCGATATCCGTGGGTCTGCCGTATGTGTTTGCGAAGTATATCGGGCCAGGCCCAACGCCGGCGGAGGCGCTGGGCGGTGGCGTGACCGTCGACACCTGCCGGTGCTGGCACGGCGCCTGGCAGGATGTCGGCGCCACGGCACGTTTCACTGTCGTCGATGGCCGTGTCGCGCTGACGCCGTCGGTGTCCATTGGCGCGCCGACCCACAACTACGAGTTCGAGGGCGAGGCTGTGGCGGGCTACGGACTGACACAGATCCGCTTGGCACTCGACGGCGGTGTGCGCCTGGATCCGATCTCGCCGAGGCTGGCCGTCCAGGCGCGCTACCAGTACGCGGTGGTCGAAGACGTTCTCGATGTGCCCAACAACCGGAGCAACTGGTCCACCTCCGCCAGCTACCTGCTGTCGCCCCGCCTCTCAGTGCGCGGCGGCGCCTCGTGGCAGCGCACACACGGAGGCCTGCGCTTCGGATCGATCACGGGGGTACCGTTTTCGCCGCCCGGAGAGGCGAGCACTCCGGAGCTATTCCCGCAGCACGATCGCCTGCTGCGCGACAACTCCTGGCACCTCGGCGCGGGCACGACCTACGCGCTGCCGCACGTGGACGTCTTCGTGTCGTACGTCCAGTTCATGGGCGGCACCGACACGCACTCGGGGAAGGCGCTCACGGTTGGCACCAGCTGGGTGTTTCGCACGGGTCGCTAGACTAAAGACGGCGGTCCGGATGGGGAAGGGGAAGGCGCTGCGCTTGACGCCCTGCACGCCGCTGGAATTGTACGATCTTGACCAGGACGTTCGTGAGACGCGCGACGTGGCGGCGTCTCATCCCGACGTGGTGGCGCGGATCGAGACCTGCTTGAAGAGCGCGCGCACGCAGTCGGAGCGATGGCCAGTCGTGGGGCAGGGCATTAGCCCGGCATTCAGGGCGCCCGTCCAGGCTGGCCATCGGTGTGTTCCCGGCGCACGAAGATCGAGATCGGCCAAGACGCCGGGCTCCTGAACACAGATACCCGGTCGTACGAGGGCTTGATAGCCTCGAGAGCAGCCAGGATGTCGCGAACGCTGCTCGCCTCGCCTCCGCGGTACAACCACTCCTCCATGCCGACCAGGCCCACGGGATCGTCGCGGAGAATCATGATCTTTGGGGGAGATGTGCGCAGTCGCACGGCGTCTTCCCTTCCAACGTAGTCAGGACAGATGTCCACCCAGTGGGCGAGCGCAAAGGTAGCCGGCCGTCGATCCGCGATGGCGTAGAGAATCGGCAGGTTCGGAAACACGTAGATGCGGTCGTCAGGTGTGGAGTGTTCTTCTGCCATCCGGGCGACCAAGGTGTAAAGGTCGGAGGAGGGCGCAGAGATCCGCAGGCCCACGAGGGAGGGGTGTTTGAAAGCGCCGGGGGGGCTCGACAGCGGCGGTTCGATCCAGGAGCCCCACAAGTGGGGATACGTGAACTTCCGATAGAGCGACAAGCCCATCGAGAGGTGAGCGAGTATCAGGATCGCGACGACCCACCGTCTGGGCGACGTTGATGGGGGGCGCTCGAGGGTCGCCGCGACAACAAGGGCAAGGCCTGGAAACGCGGCGTTCTCGAAAAGGGGCCAGGAGACCGTGAAGGAATAGCCTATGCCGAATGAGAGTACCCCAAGACCCACGATGGTTCGAGCGACAGGATCGAGCGGCATCCTGCGTGGGTAGGGCACGTGCAGGAGTGCCAATGCGAGGCTCCCCCACCACCCCAGCGCTGTGAGAAACAACGTCAGCCCACGTCCATGTGACAATCCGGCGAAGGTCCTGATGGACACGGCAACGAGCCCAACCGACACCGCCAGAACCTCACCTGAGACAGGCTTGCCTCTTTCGTGCCTCCTCCACACTACGGCGACAATCCCTATGACGATCCACGCGCCGATACTCGCCAGAAACACATCCTGAATATCATCGACGAGAGTGAGGGGGCGCATGAGGGAGCGCCCGATTCCCCCTTTTCCATCAGCAGCGCGCGCCATCGCATACTGCCACGCGTCAAGCAGGCCGTTGCGCGCAAGCCACGCCCACACCGCCGCGACAGAAATCGCGCCGCCGGCGGAAAGACTCAGCAGCCAGCCCGTCCACCCTGACCGCGGACGTGGTAAGGCGAGCACAATCAGGGCGACCACCGCGGCCGCCGCGCCAAGAATCATCGTTTGCTTGACCGCTACGGCATACGTGATCAGGCCCCCCCCGCAGACACCGGCAAGGCGATGCGTCCACTGCTTCCCAGTCGCACCCACTGTGCCCAGGTACGTGCCGATCAGAACCAGCGCGGCGCCGAGATGGTTGTAGTAGAAGGCTGTATCGCTGACATCCGTGGAGGAAACAAGCAGCGCCGTGATGGTCGCGATCGCCGCAAACGACGGGCGCGAAATGCGCAGAAGCAGTCCGTATAGGGCACACGCCGATGCAATTCGCAGCAGCGCCCCAAACGTCAGCGCAGCAAGGAGGTACGGCCCAGCCATCGCTTGGATCGCTTGGAGCAGCATCGGCACGCCAGGCGGGGCCTGAAAGAAGTAGTCGCGATAGGGAAGGTAGTCGTGAGCCCATCGCGCCATCAGTACCAGCTCGCCTCCGCTGGTCGGCGGCACGTAGCGGTTCCACCAACTGGCAAAGAAGGCGCACGAAACGAGAACAACCAGGAACAATCCGCGAGGGGCGGTCACTTGAAGGGCCCCTGCGCAGACTCACGCGTCGCTCTAGTGCGGACAGGCACCGAGGCCCAAGTCTCATTCACGACACCACGATTCTGGCGGTGCCTGCCGCAATCGTCAACCACTCGTCCGGTGCAGCCGCTCGGCGCTACCCCGAACTCAGGGACCGGTTGCGGCTCACCGCACGCCCGTCGGTCCTTTCCCGTACACCTGTGTCGCGTAGCCCACGAGTAATGCGAGCCATCGGGCTGTGGAAACACCGCAACCAGGAACGCCAGGAACAGCCCCACGGCGCCCCCGAAGATCAGCCCGGCGCGAAGCGAGCGGACGCGGCGCGCGTAGTAGCCGGTGATGACGCCGCCCAGCCGTCGAGCGCTCCGAGGATACCGCTGAGAATCAGTCCGAGAATCGGTTTACCCACTGAACCCTCCTGGGGATGAGTATTCCGCGTGGCCGCCGCGATGTGTACGCGGCGCGCGGCGGATTGTAGTCCAACTGGGCCTCGGGAACTGACGCAGACAGCCTCAGGACTTGCGCGCTAGCCCCGGGGGCTTCACCTCGCACACCAGAAGGGTCGCCTGGTGACCCCTGTCTCAGGGAGCCGGCGCTGTGCCGAGCGGTGCGAAGTAGTAATTGAGCGGGTCGGCTTGTGCGTACTTGCCCACGATCACGTAGCCCGCTCGCGCGAAGTAGTCGAGGATTTTCTGCCGCACGGGGTAGTGCGCTTCGATGCAGACCAGCGCGGGCTTGAACGAATCGATCGCAAACCCAGCCAGGGCGGCGGGCTCGCCGGTTTCAATATCCATCGACACGAAGTCCACGCGGGTGATGCCGGATTCGCGCAGCAGCGAATTGAGCGTCCGGTTCGGAGCCGTCATCGTCTGCGTGGGCTTGCCCCACTCGGCGGTGAATGAGGGATCGCCCGAGGCCACGATAGGCTCGCGCTCGTAGACGTGGAGCGTGCCGGTGC
>JAENWD010000388.1 GCA_016650245.1 Vicinamibacteria bacterium | reverse complement strand
GTACTCCATGCCCAGACTGGTGGTCGACGAGTCGGGCACCATCGCCGCGCTCCAGTTCTTGAAGTTCTGGATGCGGCCGACCTTCACGTCGGGCGAGTGGATGTAGAGCCAGTTGTCGGGGAACAGCTCCGTGCGGTTGACAATGAGCACGACGATGAGGAAGTCGCGGAAGCGCAGGCGAGAGGCCGCCGCGAGAGTCTGCGCGTCTACGGCAGGGGCCAGCGTCGTTGCCATGGCCGGTAAGGGCATGCTGCTGATGACGTGGGACACACCGATGGTCTGCCGCTCGCCGCCGCACTCGAGCGTCGCGGCGTGGATGCGGCCGTCGGCGTGGTGGGAAGATGCGCGACAGGCGAGGTACGCGGACGAGCTCGTGGCCGAGCAGCTCGTGCCACAACCGCTCGACCTCGGCGACCTTCGTGTAGAACCGATGGCCGCCGATGTCGAAGCGATAGCCCCGATAGGTTTCGGTGCGCGCGATGCCGCCCACCGAGTACTCGGCCTCGTGCACCGCAACGGGCACGCCGGCCCGAGACAGCTCGAGCGCCGCCGTCAGGCCGGCAGGGCCCGCGCCGGCGATGAGCACCGGATTGACGTGGATCAAGCCGGTTCCTGCAATCGGGAGGCGCGCTGTCGCCGCCAATCGGTGGCCAGCCACACCCAGGCGAAGGCGCCGCCGCCGTACGCGTAGTAGAGCCACTGCATCGGCACGGCGCGCAGCGCAAACCACCAACCGCGCTCCGCGGCGAAATAGGCCCACAGCCGCCAGTCGATCACGAAAAGCACCAGTCCGACGGTGGCCGCTGCCAGGGCGGACTCTGGGATGAAGGGCGCGGCCAGCAAGGTCGCCAGCAGGATGGTCGTGAGGGCGACGGCGAGTCGGGCGCGCCGGCTCACGTTCAAATGGTCGGGGATGTGGCCATCGGCCAGCAGCAGCGCGCTCCATGGCAGCGCCCGCTGCCAGACATCGGTCGTGACGAGGCTGGTCAGCGTCCAGCGTTTCAAGTGCGTCACTTCCAGGTCCTTCCGGACCCGGATGCGCCCGCCGCTGCGGGAGAGACGCAGGCCCAACTCGATGTCCTCGATGCTTGGCACGTCGAAGCGTTCGTCGAAGCCGCCGAGCGCGAGAAAGGTCGCACGCCGGATGGCGCCGCAGGCGCCCCAGAACGTCGCGCAGTCCTGGTTGGCCTGCTGATGCACGAAGCGGTGCGCCAGATTCTTGAACTGCGAGATGAAGTTCGGCGCCGCCGGCCTCCGATCGTAGGAGCCAATCACCGCCGCCAGCCCAGGATCGGTCAGGCACGCCTGCACCGTGGCCACGGCCGTCTCGGGCACGGCCACGTCGGCGTCGACGAAAAACAGCACGTCGCCCCGCGCGATGGCCGCGCCGCGATTGCGCGCGGCGGCCGGCCCGCGCCGTTGAGGCAGTCGCACGACCCGCACGCCGGGCGCATAGCACGGCGACCCGGCGCCTGAGGCGCCGTCCTCGACCACGATGATTTCCAGCGGCGGCGGCGACAGGCGCGCCAACGCGTCGAGGCACCGCACGAATGCCACGCCGCCGGCGTGCACCGGGACGACGACGGATACGGCCAGCGACCCCGCCGCGGACGAAGGGGCAACGACGCTTGGGCTGGGGGTCAGGGGAGCGACAACCCTACGAGTCACGACAGGTGATTCTCCGTCAGACGCCGGGGCGGCTCAAGCGCCGACATCTTGGTCTGTGTCTGTTCGGACACTATGGTTTACCAGTGGTGAACTGCGACGTCGGTCAGTACCGCCGTTGCCGCTGGCGCGAGATGTCGAATGTCGCCGTGTCGGCGATGGCCATGACGGCCATGACGCCCGCCTGAAGGGGATCGGTCACCACCAGATCGGCGGCGTCGGGCACGCTGCCGGCCATGTTGAGGCTGATGACGATCACGCCGGCGCGCTGCAGGTCGCGTACCGCCTCGGTGATGGCGCCGCCCATCAACGCGCCGGCCAGCACGAGCACCCGGGCGCGTGGCAGGCGCGCCACGGCGCGGACCGCCGCCGCCAGCGTCTCTTCGCCGACCAGCGGAATCGTGTCCACCGAGATGCGCTCGCCGCGGATGTTATGCCGGTCGGCTTCGCTGATCGCGCCGACGGCCACCTGCCCGACCTGCGCGCCGCCGCCTATGATGATCACGCGCTTGCCGTAGATGGCCATCAACGGCGGCGGCTCGTCGATCCGTTGCACGACCGGCAGCGCCAGCAACTGCGCGCGCAGGGCGTCGTAGTCGTCGATCGGGTCGAGCTCCAGATACACGACGAAGCCCTCGTCGCGCGGTCCCAGACTTTCGATGGACCGGATGTTGGCTGGGTGCGCCGCGATGACCTGGGTGATCTTCGAGAGCACGCCGGGCGAATCGGCGGTGGTGACAAGCAGCGAGTGGCCGGCGACGGGCATGGCGTATTATGGCCGAGCCTGATGCGTCCCATGCGCACGCCTTCCGGCGCCCGGCTCTGTTCATGTCGGGCTACACCGATAACGTGATCGCGCAGCGCGGCGTGCTAGATCTCGGCACCGCGTTTCTGTCCAAACCGTTCACACCCGAGACGTTAGCGGCCAAGGTGCGTGACGTGCTGGATGCGTGATTGCCGCAGAGTTCGCATCTCCGACAACTGATACCTTCCGAGAGGCTCCGTGATCGCGATGTGACGGCGCAATCCTCCGCCGGGGCGATGTGCCTATCCTCCAAACGCGAGAAGCCAGGTCGTGATGCCGTGCCAGGGGGTCGTGCTGCTGAGCGGAATTCGGGCAATCTGAACGGTCACGATGCAAGCGCCGGCGATCAAGTACGCAGAATGCGGCCGGCCTCGCCGTCTCCAGTCGTGGACCATGGCGATGACGAGCAGCAGATTCGCCAGAAAGCTCGGCAGCAACGCAAATGCAACAGTCGGCGGCTCGCCCTGACCCGGCGGAGCGCTGCCCTCAGGCGCGAGGAACAGGAACAGGATTCGCGCAATGGCCGGTGGCAGCACCGTGATCGAGGCGGCCAGCATCAGACGCATGTGCACCTCAGGCCGCCTGACGTTGGCGAGCGCGGCGGCGACGAGACCCGCAAACGACAGCACAATGGACAGCGGCACGATCGCAAACGCGCGGGCCTGGGGCTCGAAGTCGCTTGCGCTGGCTCCCTTGAGGCTGTGGATCACGGCGGCGATGCCCGCAAAGAGCATCGCTGTCGCGAGCGAGATCCCCACGAATCCGATCGCGCGATGACGCTCGAAGCGTCCCGCTGCGGCCAGCCGAGCCTGCGCGATGAACAGCACTGGCCAGGCCGAGAACAGTAGCCCGTGCACGTGAAGGATCGGGGGTCCGCCGAACGTACGGGAGGCAACCGGTGCCCAATAGGTCGGGATAAAGCCCGCGATCGCGACCAGGGCGCACGCATAGGCCATCCTGACGTGGAAATGGCGCAAGTCGTCGTGCGGCGTCGGGAGGACAAGGGGCGATGTCAATGACATGTCGCCCACGGTTCTGTGTGGGATCACGCCTCGCATCCTACTCGTAGAGGAGCCGGATCGAGAAGGTCGCCGTAAGCGACATACACCGCAACGACCGGCGGCCTGTGGCTTCGTGGCGGTGGTAGGATGCCCGCACGATGACGCGTCGGGAATGGCTGTGTCGCGCGGGTGCCGTGATGGTGGCTGGCGTCGGTCTTGAGCGCGACGTGCGTGCGCAGCCGGACTGGACGCCGCTGTTTGACGGGGCGACGCTCGGTCGGTGGGAGCAGACGTCGTTTGGCGGCGAGGGCCCCGTCGGTGTGCGCGACGGCGCGATCGTCCTCGAGATGGGCGATCCGCTCACCGGCATCACCTGGACGGGCGAGGCGTTGCCGGCGGCCTACGAGATCGCACTCGAGGCCGTGCGGCTGGCGGGCAGCGACTTCTTCTGCGCGCTGACGTTTCCCGTCGGCGCATCGCACTGCTCGCTGATCCTCGGCGGGTGGGGAGGCACAACAGTCGGGCTCTCGAGCATCGACGGCCTGGACGCCTCGGAGAACGAGACGACGCGCGAGATGCGGTTCGAGGACAAGCGGTGGTACCGCGTGCGTGTCGCGGTGACCGCCACCCACATCCGCGCTTGGCTCGACGAGCAGCCGATCGTCGACGTCGCAATCACGAGTCGGAAGATTGGTATCCGGCCGGAAGTCGACCCGTCGCGCCCGCTGGGCATCGCGTCGTATCGTACGCGCGCAGGTCTGCGCGGCATTCGTTTGCGCGCGCTGTGACGTCGCCATCCGCTTCGCGCCATCGTGATTGTGGCTGCGGAGCCCTGCTATCAGATGGACCAAGAATCTGCGAGAATCTGC
>JAENWD010000387.1 GCA_016650245.1 Vicinamibacteria bacterium | reverse complement strand
CGTGCGGGCGGGCAACGTGAACACCATCGACGAAGTCCCCGACTCCGGGTGGTTCACCAACCGCATCTACGCGCGGCCGGTCAGCGCCGACGAGATCGCCCGCGGTCCTAATAGCTCGCCGCCTCCGGCGTTGGGCCCGTGGACGATTGTGAGCGCCAAGACCAGCGGGGTGTCGCCGGGCTTCACCGCGCGCGACAGCCGCGGCGTGCGGTGGTTCGTGCAGTTTGACACCGCCGGACATCCGCGCGCCGCCACCAGTGCGGTGCCCGTCGCCATGCGCCTCTTCTGGGCCTTGGGCTACAACCAGGTCGAGACCCACCTGGTGCGCCTGCGGCCCGACGATCTGCAGATCGACGAGAAGACGACAATCGAGACTCGTGCCAGCCATCGTCGTCCCATGCGCCGCGACGACGTCGACGACGTGCTGGCGCGGGCATCGCGTGACGCCGATGGGTCCTATCGCGCCACGGCGGGGCTTGCCGTGCCCGGCCGTGTCATCGGGCCATTCAAGTACTACGGCACCCGTGCCGACGACCCCAACGACATCGTCCCGCACGAGCATCGCCGCGAACTGCGCGCGCTGAAGGTCTTTGGCGCGTGGACGAACCTGGTGGACATGAAGGCGGGCAACACGCTCGACACCGTCGTCGACGATGGCGGCCGGAGTCTCGTGCGGCACTACCTGCAGGACGTGGGATCGACCTTCGGCGCCGGCGCGCTCGGGCCACGCGAGTGGGACGAAGGCTACGAGTATCTGTACGAAGGCGCGCCGATGTGGAAGCGGCTGGTGAGTGCCGGCTTCTTCATACGCCCCTGGCAGACGATTCCGTATCAGGAGCTGCCAGAGATCGGGCGCTTCGAGGGCGACCTGTTCGATCCGACCGTGTGGCGGCCTCGAGTGCCGATGGCCGCTCTTCTGCGCGCCGACGCCGCCGATACGTTCTGGGCGGCGCTGCGGGTCGCGGCGTTCTCCGACGATCTGATTCGCGCGGCGGTCAGGCAGGGCGAGTACGAGGATCCGGCGGCAGAGCGCCTGCTTGGCGACGTGCTAATCAGACGACGGGACGCGACCGCACGCGCCTATCTGCGACCGATCAGCTCCCTTACGCGCTTTGCCCTCGACGGCAGCGGCCGCCTCACGTTCGCCGATGCGGCGGTCGCATCCGGCCTGGCCACGGCAGCCACGGCGTACGAAGGGCAGTGGTTCCGCTACGAGAACCTGACGGATGCGGCCCGGCCGCTGGGAAGCTCGCGGGGGTCGGCGGGGCTGGAGGCGCCGTCGGCGTTGCCGGCTGCGGAGGGGGCGATGGTGAAGATCACCATCGCGGCGACGGGCGTCGCCGGTGCGACCCCTCCGGTGGATGTGTATTTCAGGCGCCACGGAGACGCGTGGCGCCTGGTCGGCGTGGAGAGGATGGCCCGGGCCGCCGGGTAATACTGGGCGGGTTGTAACCCCGCCCCTGCTATTTCTTCAGACTCTGCAAATACGCCACGAGCGCGTCGATGTCGGCTGCCGGCAGCTTGTCGTACTTGGCCGGCATCGGCGGCTTCTTGGTGGACTTCGCCGTGGCCGTCATCTCCGCCGGCGTGACAATCCACGCCTTGGTGTCCGCGGCCGACAGCTTCGTGCCCACCCCGTCGAGCGGGTTCATCTTGTTGCCCTTGCCGGCGATGAGGTGACACATCTGGCACTTCTGCGCGGTGTAGACGTCCTTCCCGCGCTGGACCAGCGCTTCGTCGCCAGCCAAGGCTGGTGCGGCGCCCAGGGTGAGGGCGAGCGCGGCGCCCGCCAGCGATCGAGTCAGCTTAACGAGTGTGTGCGGCATGTATCCTCCGTTCGAGACCGCCTGACGAGGCGGCTGTTCACTACCAAGCATAGACGAGACCGACCACGGCGGAGTGCGCCGTGTAGGGACGATACACGTATCCCAGCACGAGCGAACTCGGCTGGACGATGCTGTCGATGACGCTGGGATCGAACGCGAAATCGTAGACGTCGAATGGCTCGTAGAGATACGAGACGGAGGCGCGCAGGTGCGACGACACGCGGTGGCGCAGGTCGACCCGCAGCTGCTGCAGCTTGTTGAAGACGTCGGGCAGTTGCGACGGCGTCGGCAGGGGGCTGTTGGGCGCGAGGCCATAGACGAAGCTCCCGGTCGACTTCGCGTAGTCGTAACTGAGCCGGGCCTCCGAGTTGCCGAACCGTGGCGGCGCCAGGTACACGGAGAAGTAGTGCACGCGTTCGCTGCTGTCGGTGGTCCAGTCACGCCTCGGGTCGATCGTCTGACCGGGCGGGGTGGGAGCGGCCGACCGCGACTGCTGCAGTCCGGTGTACCGCTCGAAGCTGTAGGTGCCGCCCAGCGCGAATCCACCGGCCGGCTGCAGGTCGATCCCCGTCGTGAACACGCGAAAGCTCGACTCCTGGAGTCCGAAGTAGCTGTCCGGGTAATCGTCGGTGCCGAGACCGGCCGAGACGCTGAGCGTGACCTGCTCGGTCGGTGTGACGTCCACCTGGCCGGTGAACTTGTCGCGCGTACGGTCGGCGATGTCGAAGTGCCGAAGCTTGGGCTGCTCGCCGATCTCGATGAGGCCTTCCTCGTCGAGCCCGTCGCCGGTGCGTTCGGCGTGCTCGTACTTGGCGCGGAAGGTCATCCACTGGTTGCCCACGGCGTCGGCCTTGAGCGTGAACATGTGCTCGTCGCTGCTCTCGAAGATGCGGTGCACGTAGCCGTTGCTGTTGAGCGTGTAACCGGCCGTGACGGCCAGAGGGCCCAGGCCGGTCCAGGTGGCATCGGCGTCAAACGTCGTGCGGTCGTGGGCGAAGAGTTCGGGCCCGTTGGTCGCCGAGTCCTTCACCGACGTGTCGTAGTTGATGAACTGCGGGATGACGGCCTGCGGGGTCTCGTTGTTGAAATCGTACCGGCGCAGGCGCATGCTGAACCGCCAGTCAGCGGCCGGCCGCGAGACCAGGCCGAGGTTCGCGGTGAAGATCTGCGCCTCGCCGTCGGTGTTCGCGCGTGGCAGCGCGAACTGGGGCACGGCGGGGTTGATGGTGAACGGCAGCAGCGGCTCGTTGTTGCTGCGCTGGCCGATCGACAGAAAGCCGGTGACCTGCGTGCGGCGCGCGAACTTCGCGTAGCCGGCCGCGCTCACAGTCTGGGCGGTGTTCGAT
>JAENWD010000386.1 GCA_016650245.1 Vicinamibacteria bacterium | reverse complement strand
TATGAGGCGGGCGACCGCACGGATCAGACGACGCCCAACACGCAGTCCGTCACGTATCGATACGCGGACGGGACCGAACTCCACTGTGACCTGCGGAACTGGTTCAGCGGTCCACCCGAGGCACAAGGCGTGTATGTCTTTGGTTCCAAAGGCTGGATGAAGGTCGGCGACGACAAGGCGCAGGTCTACTTCGGGCAGAAGAACGAGCCCGGCCCCACACTCACTGCCGACGACGCCGACGACGAAGAACTGGCGCACTTCGAGAACTTCATCGGCTGCGTGCGCTCACGCAAGTCGGGGGAGCTCAAGGCGCCTCTCGTGGAGGGTCATTTCTCCACGACGCTCTGCCATCTCGGGAACATCTCGTATCGGGTCGGCCGGTCGGTGACATTCGACGGGGCGCGCGAGCGGTTCGAGGGCGACGAAGAAGCGGATAAACTTCTCGGCCGTACGTATCGCGCGCCGTACGTGCTTCCGGACAAGACGTAGGGACCACCGCACCTGCACGAGGCGCCGGGTGTGCGATCACGCCACGGCGCGGACGTCGCCCGTCTGCGCGGAGTGGCAGCCAGGAACGTCGGTGAGGAGCTGGCGATAGGCCGCCGACTGCAGCGTGCCGAGAAGCGCCGTGATGCGCGGGTCGTCCATCAGTGTGTCCTGGACACAGAGTTCGTACGCCTCCTGGTGCACCGGAATGAACGACAGGCGCGCTTCAGCGGCCGCCGGACGCACACAGACGCCGGCCTCTGCCCATCCGCTCGACACTGTCGTCGCGACAGCGCGGTGATCGCGCACGACATGGTCGTAGCCTGCGGGCCGACGACGAGAGGCCAGGAGCGTGTCAAACGTCTGCCGCGCCGCCGAGCCCTCCTCGCGGTTCACCCAGCGCACCTTTGCGCGCAGGAGCGCCGCCGCCGATCGCTCACGACGCTGGGCGGCCACCGCAATCCCCGAGTCCCAACGCACCTGATGCAGCAGGCGATAGCCAGCGCCGAGCGTCGCGCGGGCCACCTGATTGTTTGTCGAGCGCCCGGCCGCGTCGGTCACGTGCACACCGGCAACGTGGACCAGCCCCCGACGCAGCAACTCGAGCGCCTGCGCGCTGGAGCGCAGAAGCGGCAACACGCGGATGCGGTGGTGAAGCGCGAGCTCCCGCGCCAGCAGGCCCGCCAGGGGATCGCAGCCAGCGACGACCAGGGTGCCCTCCGGCGTGGCACCGGAGCGAGCGTGCAGCCGCCGCCCATCGAACCAGGCGTCATGGGCCAGGACGCCGGCTGCGGTCAGCTCGACCGGGTAGGCGAGCGTCCGGCCGTTCACCGAGGCCTGCCATACCCGCCCGTCGCCCACCGCGATCGGCTCCCAGGCCCAGGGCACCGCACGCGTCTGGTCCTGCGGGCCGAACACGGCTTCGACACTCTGGGCGAGCGCGGCCGCGATACGGAGCGCCACCGCCACCGAGGGCACGAGACGTCCGGTCTCGATCGCGCTGATCTCGGCGCGGGAGACGCCGCTCCGCGCGGCGAGTGCCTCCTGCGACCAGCCCCGGTCGCGTCGCAGTTGCGCCAGCAGGGTCGTTGACATGATACTGCCTTAAATGAGACAGGATCATAGCACGAGGCCGTCGAGGCGGCTCTCAGGGCGCACGCGGCTGGGAATCCCTGTCATCCTGCTCACGGTGATGGTCGGACACGCCTGCGCGCCGACACACACGCCGGCTCGGGTCGCCGCCGCGGCGGACCTGCAGTTCCCGCTCACTGAAGTGGCCGACCGGTTTGCGAGAAAGACCGGTGAGCGCGTGGAACTGGTCTTCGGGTCGTCCGGGACGCTCGCCCGCCAGATCCAGGACGGCGCACCGTTCCAGCTGTTCCTGTCGGCCGATGAGGCGTTGGTCGATCAGTTGGCGCACGCGGGACGGACGCGTGACGCCGGCGCACTCTATGGCACCGGGCGCATCGTCTTGTTCGCGCCGCCAGGATCTCCACTGGTGCCCAGTGAGGGACTCGACGGCCTTGCCCGGCTGATCTCCAGCGGACAGGTTCCGCGGTTCGCGATCGCCAACCCAGAGCATGCCCCGTACGGCCGCGCTGCGGAGCAGGCGCTCCGGAAGCGAGGATTGTGGGATGCGCTGCGCCCGGCACTGGTGCTCGGCGAGAACGTGTCGCAGGCGGCACAGTTTGCGACGACGGGAAATGCCGTGGGCGGCATCATCGCCTACTCGCTCGCGCTCGCCCCGGCGATGCAGGAGCGGGGAACCCATTTCCTGATACCCGCTGACGATCACGACCCACTCAGGCAGCGCATGGTGCTGCTCGCGCGGGCAGGGCCCGTGGCAGAGCAGTTCTATCGCTACCTGCAGGAGCCGACCGCCCGCGCGACGCTGACGCGGTACGGGTTCGTCCTGCCTGGATAGACAATGGATACCGTCGCGCTACGAGTCTCGTTGTCGCTGGCGATCGCCACCGTCGTGGTGCTGCTCCCGCTCGGCATCTGGGCGGGGCACGCGCTGGCGATCCGCACCTTCCGCGGCAAGGCGTTCGTCGAGGCCCTCGTCGCGGTACCACTCATCCTGCCGCCGACGGTGCTCGGCTTCTATCTCCTCGTGACGTTCAGCGCGCGCTCGCCACTTGGGGCTGCGTTTGAAGCCGCGGTCGGCCAGACACTGGCCTTCTCCTTCGCGGGTCTGCTCCTGGCGTCGGTCATCGTCAACGTTCCGTTCGTGGTGCAGCCAATTCAACGCGCCTTCGAATCCGTGCCACCAGAGGTCCGGGAGGCGGCGGCGTGTTGCGGACTGACGCCGCTGCAGCGGTTCACCCGCATCGAGATACCGCTGGCCTGGCCAGGCATTCTGACGGCGGCCATTCTGGCGTTCGCGCACACGCTGGGGGAGTTCGGCGTCGTGTTGATGGTCGGTGGCAACATTCCCGGGGAGACGCGCACGCTGAGCATCGCCATTTACGACCGCATGCAGGCATTCGACGATCGGGCCGCCGGCATCATGGCGGCCACCCTGCTCGTGATCGCAGTCGCCACGCTGAGCGCTACTACCTGGCTGGGACCCTCCGCCGGTCGTCGTCGTGGCTGATCGCGCCCTCGCCGTGACCCTCCGGCAGGCCGGCCCGATTCCGCTCGACGTGTCCTTCACGTGCGAACCAGGCCAGGTGCTGGCCATCTTCGGGCCGTCCGGCAGCGGTAAGACGACCATCCTGCGCAGTATCGCGGGCCTCTATGCGCCCGCCGAGGCACTCGTGCGTGCTGGCGCGGACACCTGGCTGGACACCACCGCGCACCAGTCGGTAGCGGTGCATCGCCGGGCGATCGGATTTGTCTTTCAGGAGTACGCGCTCTTTCCGCACCTCACCGCCGTCGGCAACGTGACGACGGCGCTTGGACATCTCCCGCGCGCCAGGCGCCGCGCACGCGCGGAGGCGCTGCTGAATCTGGTGCACCTCTCCG
>JAENWD010000385.1 GCA_016650245.1 Vicinamibacteria bacterium | reverse complement strand
CATGCCCGAGGCGACCTGCCGCAACGCCGGAACCAGAGTCTCGGGAGGAAGATCGGCCCGAACGATAATCGACGCGCCCCAGGGCATCTGCTTGAACGGCAAGTAGTAGATCGGATCTGGCGCCAGCGCGATCGGCGCCTGTCGGGCATTGCCGACGATGCCGACGATCTCGCGCATCGGCGAGCCGTCGTCGTGCGGGTCGGTCGCTCCGGACTCGATCCGCTTGCCGAGCGCCGACCCTTCTGGAAAGAACTTGTCGGCAAATGCCTGGTTGACGATCACCACTCGCGGGTGGTGATGGTCATCGACTTGGCTGAAGTCCCGTCCTCTGAGCAGCGGCGTGCCGATCGTCGCGAAGTATCCCGGCGAGACGATGGCCATGTCCGATGTCGGTCTGCCCTTCGACGGCGCCGAACGGCCCTCGATCGTGAACGAAATCCCGATCTCGTGACCCGTAAACGGCAGCGGCATCGCCGCCGCGACGCGGCGAACGCCGCCTATGGCGCCGACCTTCTCGACCAGTTGTGAGTAGAACCGCATGCGCCTGTCGGCATCGTATTGCGCCCCCGGCAACGAGACGTTGAAGGCGATCAGCCCGTGCGGGTCGAAGCCGAGATCGCGGCCGAGCAGCTGGAGAAGGCCGGAAACCAGCAACGTCGCGGCGCTCAGCAGCACGAGGCTCACCGCGACCTGCGCGATCACGATCGCGCCTCGAAGGCGATGGCGGCCTTCGGCCACCGTCCGAGCGGTCGTCAACATCGGCCGGGTCCGCCCAGCGCGCACCAGGCGTAGGGCAGGCGCCAAGGTCACCAGCAGAGTCGTCGCCACGGCGACCAGGGCGGCAAAGATCAGGACACGGGCGTCGATAGCGACTTCGCCGATGCGTGGCAGGCCATCGGCGAGTGGGAGCATCAGCTGCAGGCCGGCATAGGCAACCGCGACTCCGGCGATGCTGCCGCAGACGCCGAGTAGGAGATTTTCGACGATCAGCTGGCGGACGATGCGCCCGCGCGAGCCGCCGAGCGCGAGGCGCACGTCGAACTCACGCTCGCGGTCGGCGGTGCGCGCCACCAGCAGGTTCGAGACGTTGGCACAGGCAATGAGCAGCACGAGCCCGACCGTGCCCCAGAGCAGCAGGACGCCCTCGCGCATGGGACCCAGGAGCCGATCGATTTCTGGTCGAACCTCCGCGCTGGGCACACTCGCGTTGTCGTCCGGAAACTGACGCACCAGCGATTCAGCGATGCCGTTGATCTCGCTACCCGCCTGCTGGAGAGAGACGCCAGGCGCGAGGCGCGCGATCGTGTCCAGCATGCGGGCCCCGCGTTGCTCGGTCGTGCCTGACGACGCGTCGTGCGCCAGCGTCGTCCACATCTCCGTCGGTCGCTGGTCGATGGGGAACGAGAAGCCGGCAGGCGCCACACCCGCGACCACGTGCGGCTCGCCGCCGACGACGATTGCCTTACCAACCACGGCAGGGTCGGCGCCGAAGCTTCTGGTCCACGTTTCGTGGCTCAGGACCACGACCCGGGCACCGGGCTGCTCATCGGCCGGGACGAAGGCGCGGCCGAGGGCGAGGTTGACGTCGAGCGTCTGGAAGAATTCCCACGAGACAATCTGGCCTCGCAGATGCACGGGCAGGCCACGTCCGGTCAGGGTGAAGTCGGTGCTGCGATAGCTGGCGATGTGGGCGAGCGTCCGCGCGTTGCGCCGAAAGTCGAAGAAATTCGGGTACGACAGGCTGTCAGCGGACTGGCTGCGGCGATCGATCGACTGCACCGAGACGAGGCGGTCCGCCGCCGGAAAGGGCAGCGGCCGCAGGACGACAGCATTGACGACGGTGAAGACGGCTGTGTTGGCGCCGATGCCGAGCGCCAGGGTGACCAGCGTGGCGATCGCGAATGCCGGTGCCCGCCGCCATTGCCGCCAGGCATAGCGCAGATCGGCCCAGGCGTCTTCCACCAGATGCCAGCGCCAGACCTCGCGGCCGCGTTCCTCGAGCAGGGTCACCTTGCCGAACTCGCGCTGTGCCTGCCGTACCGCCTGCTCGCGCGGCACACCGCCGGCCACGAGCTCGTCAATCTTCTCGCCCAGATGCTGTTGGATCTCCTCGGCCAGGTCGCGTTCGAGTCGACGGCGGTCGAGCAGCCGGCGCAGGACGTTCATGACTTCACCGGCGCCAGGACGAGCCGGATGCCCTCGAGCATGCGCTCGAAGTTGCTGACCTCGCGTTCGAGCCGTGTCTGGCCCACCGGTGTGATCGCGTACACGCGGACGCGCCGGCCGCTGGCCGACGTCTCCCACCGGGCCTTCACCCAGCCGGCACGCAGCATTCGCTGAAGCGCGGGATACAGGGAGCCCTCCTCGACCTGGAGCAAGTCGTTCGAGGTGCGCTTGATGTGCTGCACCAACGCGTAGCCGTGACGCGGCTCCTGGCTGAGGGCGCGGAGCACCATCATCTCGAGCGCGCCTGGGAAGAGATCCTTGCGGTCGCGGGAAGGCATGGGTCTGTGCCGCGTTTCAAGCCTGCCGGTCAGGCTTGTTTGAGCTAGGCATAGAGTAAAATAGTGTATGTGGACCGCCGTGTCAAGCGTGGCGGCGGGGCTTTAGCCCCGCAATCTGCTGCTTGGCCCCGCGCTCTCGCCAACTTGACGATGTGTGCGCTGTGCATATAGTCTCAGGGAATGCAACGGCCCGACCCAGACGCGGCGGACCTCCTGCCATTGCCGACGACCACGTTCCACATCCTCATGGCGCTGGCCGACGACGACCGCCACGGCTACGCCATCATCCAGGATGTCGCCGAGCGCACCGGCGGCGAGGTCACGCTCAGCGCCGGCACGTTGTACCGATCCATTCAGCGGCTGCTCGAGCAGGGCCTCCTCGAAGAGTTGACCCAGCGGCCCGCGCCAGAGCTCGACGACGAGCGCCGACGGTACTACCGGATCACGGCCTATGGCCGGTCGGTGGCGAAGGCTGAGGCCGCGCGCCTCGCATCGCTCTTGCGGCTGGCACGGGCCAGTGGCTTCCTGACGGGCAGGGCGTGATGCGCGCGTATCGCCTGCTGCTCCGCCTGTTTCCGAAGTCCTTCCGTCACGAGTACGGCGGCGAGATGTCGGCCATCTTCGCAAAGCGTCGACGCGAAGCCGCTGGCGCCTGGGCCGTCACGCTGCTCTGGCTCGAGACCATCGCCGACACGGTGCGCGACGCGTGCGGTGTGCACGCCGATCTGCTTCGTCAGGACGTCGGCTATGCCACGCGGACCCTCCTTCGCGCCAAAGGGTTTGCCGTCACCAGCATCCTCGTCATGGCGCTGGGCGTCGGCGCCACGACCGCGGTCTTTTCGGTCGCCGATCACGTGCTGGTGCGTCCGTTGCCATTTCCCGAGTCGACACGACTGGTCAAGCTCTGGCAGGACGACTCGTTCCGCGGCTACTCGCGCCTGGAGCTCTCGCCGGCCAAGTACCGTGACTGGAAGCAGATGGCGACGGCGTTTTCGAGGATGGCGGCGTTCACTCCCGCCTCGATGAATCTGACCGGCGCCGGGCTGCCCGAGCGGCTCGAAGGCGTGCGCGCGACCACGGATCTGTTCTCGACGCTTAGCGTGCCTGCGTTGCTCGGTCGGACGTTTCTCCCCACGGATGCCCAAGGCCCGCGCCCCGTGGTGCTGGGAGCCGCGCTGTGGAACCGGCTGTTTTCCGGCGACCCGAATGTGCTGGGACGCACCGTCATCCTCGACGAGACGCCACATGTGATCGTCGGGGTGATGCCGCCTTCGTTCGACTTTCCCAGCCGGACGACGGAGTTTTGGACAACGCTCGAATTCGACGCCGACGCCTACGAAGACCGTGGCAACACGTTCCTGCAGGTCATCGCGCGGCTGGCGCCCGACGTCACAGTCGAACAGGCACGAGCCGAGTTGCGGCTCGTGGCGGCACAGCTCGAGCGCCAGTATCCCGAGGGCAACGCGAAGACCAGCGGGACAGTCGTGCGGCTGCGTGACGAGCTGGGCGCACAGGCGCGACTGATGCTGCTTGCGTTGGCGGGCGCCTCGTTGTGTCTGCTGCTCATCGCGTGCATGAACCTCGCACATCTGCTCATCGCGCGCGCGCTCGGGCGTCGCCGCGAGCTGGCCGTGCGCGTCGCCATCGGGGCCGCTCCAGAACGGCTGGTCCGACAGCTGCTGACCGAGAGCCTGCTGGTGACCGGCTGTGGCGGCGTGCTGGGCGTGCTGATCGCGATTGCCGCCACGCCCCTCATCGCGCGCCTGGTGCCGACGAGCCTGCCCATCGCCGAGATGCCGGCCGTCGACCTTCGGCTGCTCGGTCTGGCCGCGATGGTGACGCTGGCGACCAGCATGGCCTTTGGCGTGTTTCCGGCCGTCCGTGTTGCGCGCAGCACCCGGCTGGATGCGCTGCGCGAGACCACGCCGGTCGGACCGGGCCGGGCGACCGAGCGTCTGCGGTCTGGCCTGGTGGTGGCCGAGATCGCCGCGTCCGTGGTGCTGCTGGTCGCGGCCGGCCTGCTGATGCGCGCGCTCTGGAACGTGCAGCAGGTGGATCCCGGGTTTCGAACCGATGGCGTTCTCACGATGCGCACCGCGCTGCCGTGGCCAGCGTACCAGAGCACGGCCCGGCGCGAGCAGTTCTTCGATCGCGTCCTCACCGACATCCGCGCTCTGCCCGCGGTTCAGACCGCTGCCTACATCAGCTTCCTGCCGATGGTGATGCGCGGCGGGATCTGGTCAGTCACGCCCGAGGGGCAGCCCGACGACCCCGCCGAGTCGCGCATGGTCAGCCTTCGACTGGTGACGCCCGGGTTCTTCGACACCATGCAGATTCCGCTGCGGCTGGGCCGCGACGTACGGGCAGGCGACAAACTCGATCCGGCGACGCCGCTGGTGGAAGGCGTGCCGGTGCCCTCGGTCGCCGTGGTGAGCGACGCCTTCGTACGCGACTACCTTCCCGGCCGCAAGCCGCTCGGCCAGCGATTCCGCATCGGCTTTCTCGAGGCCACCATTGTCGGCGTCGTCGGCGACATCCGCGTGCGCGGGCTCGAACGCGACAGCGAACCGCAGGTCTACCTGCCGTCGGCCGCCGTGCCAGACGGATCGCTGATCAACTACACGCCCAAAGACCTCGTCATTCGCACGGCCGGGTCGATTGCGGCGCTCGCACCCGCCGTGCGTCGCATCGTCGAGCGCGCCGACGCTCAGCAGCCGGTGTCCGATGTCCGCACGCTCAGCGACGTTGTCCAGGACGAGATGGCGTCACGGCGCTCGCAGTTGCGTGTGCTGGCGGCGTTTTCAGGGCTCGCCGTCCTGCTGGCCGGCATCGGCATCCACGGCTTGCTCGCCTTCGTGGTCACGGGGCGTGGCCGCGAGATCGCCGTGCGCATGGCGCTTGGCGCGGGGTCGGGTCGCATCCTCCGGCTGATCCTCGGGCGGGGCCTCGCCCTTGCGGGGTACGGCGTGGTCCTGGGCCTGGCCGGCGCCTATGCCGCGGGCGAGTCGCTGCAGGCGCTGCTGGCCGGGGTGAGTCCAACCGACCTTGCCACGTTCGGCGCCGCCGCCGGTCTGGCGCTCGCGATGGCCGTCGCCGGCAGCCTGTGGCCCGCGCTCGGCGCCATGCGCGTGGATCCCGTGTCGGCCACTCGCACCGAGTGACCCGGCAGCGGCCCGCAGAGGACCGTCCTGTCGCCCTCCAGTCCACCAACGACCCAGACGTGTTTGTCGCTTGTCGCCACGGCTGCTAGTACTTGGCGACAACGCGCAGCATGTACAGCGTTTCGGGGGCCAGAGACGTGACGGTTACTCATCATAGGAACGTGGCAATCCTGGTCGGCGGTGGTCCCGCACCCGGAATCAACAGCGTCATCATGGCGGCGACGATCCGCGCCCAACTGGAGGGCATCGACGTCATCGGCATCCGCGACGGGTTCGAGTGGCTGATGCAGGGCAACATCGACCACATCACGCCGCTCACGATCGACGGCGTGAGCCGGATTCACTTCCGAGGCGGGTCGCATATCGGCATCTCGCGCGCCAACCCGACGCTGGATCCGCAGCACCTCGAAAACGCGGTCATCTCGCTCCTGCGCCTCAATGTCAGCCAGCTCATCACCATCGGCGGCGACGACATGGCCTATTCGGCGATGTAGCTCGAACAACAGTCGCAAGGCCGGATCCGCGTCGTCCACGTGCCCAAGACCATCGACAACGACCTCGACCTGCCCTCCTACGTCGACACGTTCGGGTTCCAGACCGCCCGGCACTACGGCGTGGAGATCGTCAAGAACCTCATGGTCGACGCCAGGACCACCTCGCGGTGGTACTTCGTGATCGCGATGGGGCGCAAGGCCGGGCACCTCGCCCTGGGCATCGGCAAGGCGGCGGGCGCGACGCTGACGATGGTCCCGGAGGAGTTTTCGGGCAAGACCGTCAGGTTCAAGGCGATGGTGGATACGCTGGCCGGGGCTGCAGGAATTCCGGGACGACTTCGAGTATCTGGTCCAGTACGAGCCGCCACCGCTGACAATCGACCCACTGCGCAAGGGATTCGTCGAGACGACCTAGCAGTCTGGGCGAAACCAGCCCGCCATGCGAGGCGAGCCGGAGGTGTCGAAATGGGCATAGCGGTGTCTACTACCAATGGAATTGGTCATGCGGTTCAGAGAATGGAACCTACGCGCCCTCGTCGTGGCAGGCCTGGTGGCCGGCGCAATCCAGGCGGCCGCCGGAGTCGCGATGTATCTCGCGGGCGTCTACTTTGCTCCATGGAGCATGGGCGTAAGCGTCGGCGTCCTGCTCTTGTGTATCGTGGTCGGCACGTCCTGGTACACCACTCACTTTCTGAACAATGAAATCACGTACCCACAGGCCGTCCTCGTGGGAATGACAATCAGTGTCTGTACCGGCCTGGTGTATGCCTGCTACAACGTGATTACGATCTCCTACTTCTATCCGCACTTCCTGGATGAGGTCGTGCGAACCCGCTTGGCCGAGGCAGGGGCCCAGCAGCAGGGCTCTGAGTCATTCGCGGCCATGCGGGCGCAAGTGTCGGCGCCTGGCATCGCGATCCCCAACCTTGTGCGTCTCTCGGTCTTCGGCACGGCCTTGTCCGTCGTGACGTCCTTCTTCCTGAACAGGAAGGTGCGCTAGAGCTCGCCCTTGCGCTTGCGCTCAGCGATGTGGCGTGAGGCGCGAACGGCGAGAGCCATGATCGTCAGCGTCGGGTTCTTCTCGGGGAAGGTGACAAACGCGCTGCCGTCGACGACAAACAGGTTCGGCAACTCGTGTGTCTGGTTGAACGGCGTGAGCACCGAGGTGCGCGGGTCCGTCCCCATGCGGCACGTGCCCACTTCGTGGCTGGCGAAGCCGTTCATGCGTTCGTCCTTGAAGAACAGCTCGGTGCACGACCGGGATCGGGACCTCGCGTTCGAGCCGTGTCTGGCCCACCGGTGTGATCGCGTACACGCGGACGCGTCGGCCGCTGGCCGACGTCTCCTACCGGGCCTTCACCCAGCCGGCACGCAGCATTCGCTGAAGCGCGGGATACAGGGGCCCTCCTCGACCTGGAGCAAGTCGTTCGAGGTGCGCTTGATGTGCTGCACCAGCGCGTAGCCGTGGCGCGGCTCCTGGCTGAGGGCGCAGAGCACCATCATCTCGAGAACGCCGGGAAACAGATCCTTGCGGTCGCGGGACGCCATGGGTTTGCGCGGCGTTCAAGCCTGCGACCCAGGCTTGTTTGAGCTAGGCATAGAGTAAAATAGTGTACGCCGACCGCCGTGTCAAGCGCGGTGGAATTCCTGCCGAGTCTGGAGACTGCCACTCGCGCCGAATGACCCGCGCGGCCGGCTGAGGAGCCGTATCGCCCTCCAGTCCGCCAAAGACTCTCACGTGATTGTCGCCTGTCGGCCGTGGCTGTTAATATCTGGCGCGTGGCTCGACAGCGACAGCGGCGAAGGGGTGTCAGATGACGATGGCTCACCACAAGAACGTGGCAATCCTGGTTGGCGGGGGTCCCGCGCCCGGGATCAACAGCGTCATCATGGCGGCGACGATCCGCGCGCAGCTCGAGGGCATCGACGTCATTGGCATTCGCGACGGGTTCGAGTGGCTGATGCAGGGCGACATCGACCACGTCACGCCGCTCACCATTGAGAGCGTCAGCCGGATTCACTTTCGCGGCGGGTCGCACATCGGCATCTCGCGGGCCAACCCGACCCTGGATCCGCAGCACCTCGAAAACACCGTCATCTCGCTGCTTCGGCTCAACGTCAGCCAGCTCATCACCATCGGCGGCGACGACACGGCCTACTCGGCGATGAAGCTCGAGGAGCAGTCGCAGGGGCGCATCCATGTCGTCCACGTCCCGAAGACGATCGACAACGACCTGGACCTGCCGCCGTACGTGGACACGTTCGGCTTCCAGACCGCCCGCCACTACGGCGTCGAGATCGTCAAGAACCTCATGGTCGACGCCAAGACCACGTCACGCTGGTATTTCGTCATCACGATGGGGCGCAAGGCCGGCCACCTCGCGCTCGGAATTGGCAAAGCGTCGGGCGCGACGCTGACGATGATCCCCGAGGAGTTTTTCGGAAAGGCGGTGAGGCTCAAGGCGATGGTGGACACGCTGGCCGGGGCCATCATCAAACGCCTCAGCTACGGGCGGCGCGACGGTGTGGCGATCATCGCCGAGGGGCTGGTGCTCGACATCGATCCTGTGGACCTGGCCGCGCTCGAGGACGTCGAGCGCGACGCGCACGGCCACGTCCGCATCGCCGAGGTGAACATCGGGGAGATCCTCAAGGCCGAGGTCGTCAAGCGCCTCAAGTCGTTTGGCCTGAAGGCCACGCTGGTCGCCAAGAACATCGGCTACGAGCTTCGGTGCGCGGATCCGGTGCCGGCCGACATGGAGTACACGCGCGACCTGGGCTACTGCGCGGCGAAGTTCCTCTTGTCGGGCGGCAACGGCGTGATGATCTCGATGCAGGGAGGGCACTTCGTGCCGATCCCGTTTTCGCAGATGGTGGACCCGAAAACCGGCCGCACCAAGGTGCGGCTGGTGGACGTCCACTCGACGCGCTATGCCATCGCGCGGCGCTACATGATCCGCCTGCGCCGCGACGACTTCAACGACCCGCACGAGCTGGCGAGGTTTGCCGACACCGCCGGCCTGTCGCTGCAGGAGTTTCGGGACGAGTTCGAGTACCTGGTCCAGTACGAACCGCCGCCCCTGACGCTGGATCCGCAGGGCAAGGGCTTCGTCGAGACGGCCTGATCTCCTCCAGGGCGGCGCTCATGTCGCGCCACAACGCGCGGTCGTTGTCGCCGAAGGAGAAGTGCACGACCGGAATCGGAATCCCGTGGCGATCGGTCCGCGCGGGATCCACCATGACGCGGCGACTCGATCGCGCGGCGCGCTGGCCGAGCCGTTCGGCGCACCGCATGGCGGGGGGCGGGCCATGGAACTCGCCGTCGGGAATCTGAGCCATGCCCTCGCATGTGCCGCAGACGCCGATGGTCCGTTCGACGTGGCTGTAGAACGGCGCGAGTTCCTCATACGAGAGCGGCCAGTCGGGCTCGAGCCCGTGGCGTCCCTCGCGGAAGTCGTCGTCGGAGAAGCGCAGCGTGACGGCGTTCCAGTGAGTGCTGCGCCCGCCCAGCACACGGATGCGGTCGACGCTGATGCGGTTGGCGCCTTCGAACCTTATGTGGTGGCCTGCCGGACCAATTGCCGACGACTGGGTCTTTCGACGCGCCGGTTTCCTGTGCGAGCGGCAACGCGGCAGCGGAGATCAGGGTGAGGGCAACGACCAACACGACATGACGCATACGGCAGCTCCTTTCAGATCCTGGGCAGCTTCCCCCAGCACGACCAGGCCTCCTACGGCCGGATGACGGTGCCATCGCGCCGGCGGGTTGTGCCCCAGCTGTAGTCAAAGTTCGGCGGCCCGGCTGGGAACGGAAATTTCGCCGCCAGCGCCTCGTCGAAGTCGATGCCCAATCCCGGCGACTCGTTGGCGACCATGTAGCCGTTTTTCACTTCGGGACATCCGCGGAAGACCTGTTGCGTCTCGGGCGGGAACCCTCCGCCCTCGTGAATGCCGAAGTTGTAGCTGGCCAGCTCCAGCGCCAGTTGCGCTGCGTGGGCCAGCGGTGATGCATCGCCGGGCCCGTGCCAGGCCGTGCGCACGCCGAAGAACTCGCTGAGCGCCTGCACTTTGCGCGCCGGGCTGAGCCCGCCGATCTGCGAGATGTGGATGCGGATGAAGTCGATCAGGCGCTCGGAGATGAGCGGCAAGTACTCCTGCACCGTGTTGAAGAGCTCGCCCATCGCAATCGGGATGCTGGTTTGCTGGCGCAGCAGCCGGAAGTGGCCGTTGTCCTCGGGCGGGAACGGGTCTTCGAGGAAGAACAGGCGATAGGGTTCGAGCGACTTGCAGAGGTTGATGGCCTCGATCAGCTGCACACGCTCGTGCACGTCGTGAAGCAGCTCCACCTCGTCGCCCAGTTTCGCGCGCAAGTGCTCGAACAGTTTCGGCAGCATCCGGACGTACGGGCCGGACTCCCAGATCGCCCCCGGGTTGGTGGGGCCGATCACTTCGCCGGAGGTCCCGGCCGCCGCGGCCGTGCCGCGCGTGCCATAGGTCGACAGGCCCGGCACCGCGCCTTGCACGCGCACATGGCGGAATCCGGCCGCCATGCCCTTGCGCGCGTTGTCTTCCACCTCCTGAAAGTCGCGTCCGCTGGCGTGGTAATAGCAGTCGGCGCCGTGCCGCACCTTGCCGCCGAGCAGCTGATAGAGCGGCATCCCCGCGCGTTTGGCTTTGATGTCCCACAGGGCGATGTCCACGCCGCTCATCGCATTGAAGAGGACCGGCCCGTTGCGCCAGTAGGAGCTCATGTAGCTCGACTGCCAGATGTCCTCGATCTCGTCGACGTTGCGCCCGATCAGAAACGGCTTGAGATACTGCTCGAGCGCCGTTTGCACGACCAGCGCCCGCTGCGTGAACGTCGCGCAGCCCCAGCCGACGAGACCCGGCTCCGTCGTCTCGACCTTGACGACGACCAGCCGGATCCGATTCGGCGCCGTCAGGATCGTCTTGATGTCGCGGATCTTGACCGGCGCGGTGCCGACCACGGCCTGGGCGAAACCGGCGAAGGATCCCGGCGCGAGCGCGCCGGCCAGCGACTGCGTGGCCGGGAGCAGCGACGCTCCGCCAGCCATCGAGAGGGTTCCCAATAGATCACGACGGTTCATGGTGTCGCCTCCAGAAAAAGTAACAACTCCCGACTCCCAACCTCCCAACCTCCCAAGAAGAGAGTCGAAAGGCTGCCGGCCTTGGCCGCCAAACGCGCGAAGCGTAGCACGGGCGGCCCGGCGT
>JAENWD010000384.1 GCA_016650245.1 Vicinamibacteria bacterium | reverse complement strand
GTGGGCGTTTCACACGATCCCGCAGCCGGGCGAGGTCGGCTACGACACGTGGCCGAAAGACGCGTGGAAGTACACCGGCGGCGCCAATGCGTGGTCGGGAATCTCGCTCGATGAGAAGCGCGGGCTCGTCTTCGCCGCCACAGGATCGGCGGCCTACGACTTCTATGGTGCCAACCGTCATGGCGACAACCTGTTTGCGAACACGATCCTGTGCCTGCGCGCGGCCACCGGCGAGCGCGTGTGGCACTTCCAGGGCGTGAAGCACGACGTGTGGGACCGCGACTTTCCCGCCTCGCCCGCGCTCATCACCATCAACAAAGACGGCCGCCGCCGCGACGTCGTCGCGCAGATCGCCAAGAACGGCCGCACCTACGTCCTCGACCGCGAGACCGGCGAGCCGATCTTTCCCATGGAGGAGATCAAGGCGCCGCCATCGGACGTTCCTGGCGAGAAGCTCTCGCCGACGCAGGTGCTGCCGACGCTGCCGCCGCCGTTCACCAGGCAGAAGTTCACCGAGGACCTGATCACCAAGAGGACACCAGAGGCCGAGAAAGCCGTGCGTGACATCTGGTTGACTCTTCGTAAAGCCGGCGAGTTCGACCCGCCCAGCCTGCAGGGCACGGTGCTGTTTCCGGGCATGGACGGCGGAGGCGAGTGGGGCGGCGTCGCGTTTGACCCGAACTCGGGGCTTCTCTACGTCAACGCCAACGAGATGACGTGGCGCGTGAAGCTGGCTGAGCGCAAGCTGCCCGACGGCAGGCCGACGACCGGCAAGGCGCTCTATCAGACCTACTGCGCCTCGTGCCATCGCGCGGATCTCAAGGGTAATCCGCCAGAGTTTCCGTCGCTGGTCGGCATCGGCGAGCGCCGGAGCGTGGACGAGGTGTCCTCGGTTGTGCGGCAGGGCGGCGGCCGCATGCCCGCCTACATGGACATGCACCCGGCCATGCGCCGGGCCATCGTCCAGTACGTGGTCAGCGGGACGTCGCTGCGGGTCGATTCCGGCAAGCCCACGCCGTTTGACGTCCCGTACTCGCTCGACGGCGACATCCGCTTCGTCGATCCCGACGGCTTCCCGGCGATCGCCCCGCCCTGGGGCACGCTCACCGCCATCGACATGAACACGGCGGCGATTGCCTGGCAGGTGCCGCTTGGCGAGCGGCCTGGCTCGGGCCTGACCAATCCCGGCAGTGAGAACTACGGCGGCCCGGTCGTCACCGCCAGCGGCCTGCTCTTCATCGGCGCGACGGTCTACGACAACAAGTTCCGCGCGTTTGACGCGAAGACCGGCCGCGTGCTGTGGGAAACCACGCTGCCAGCGGCGGGCAATGCGACGCCGGCGGTATACGCGGTCGACGGCAAGCAGTACGTCGTGATCGGCGCCGGCGGCGGCAAGTGGGGCGCCGAGTCCGGCGGCTCGTACGTGGCGTTCGCGCTGCCGTAGTCCGCGGCCATCACCACATGAACGCCACCAAGAAGCTTCCGGCGACAACCAGCGACGCGACCAGCGGCACGATGCGTCCCCGGCGCGCCAGGAGGAACGAGAAGAAGAGCGCCAGCAGCAGCAACATGATGGCGGGGATGATGAGCACGTAGGTGATCAGGCCCCCCATGCCGGCATCGGCACGCTCCCGCCATAGCTTGATTTCCGATCGGACGCCAGCATACCTGGCGTCGGCCCGTATCACTCGGACAGAGACCGTCCAGGGCCGGATCCACGCAGCGTCCAGCGGCAGCGACGCCAGCGTCGTGTCGCCGTAGTTGTAGGGCATCACGTGGTCCAACGTGCCTGGGCCAAACCGTCGATCGAAGGCCGGACTGCCGTCGTGATGCCGTACCGCGACCTGAAGCTCTCCATCGAACCTGGCGCCGACGCGGGATTGATCGAAGTTGACGGTGCTGACAAACAGCGTGAATCGGCCTGGTTTCCACACGCGACAGGTCGTCGTCTGCCAGTCCGACGTGGCGCCGAGCGACAGCGGAATTGTGGCCTCGCCTGCCCGCGTGTCGCGCCGCACGCCGAGCACGACGACGGCGGCGCTGCAGACCCCAAGCGACAGGAGTACAAGCCAGGCGATGGTGAGAAGTGTCGCAGGTCGCCGCTCAACCATCGAGTTGCCCCAGGTCGGTTCGGTCATGCCGGCCGGACGGCCGCGCTCCAGTGCCGTACGTTCCGTCGCGCATCTTAGCATCGCCCCGACACGATCTGAATGCCCCTACAATCGTTGCGGAGGCAGGTGGGCTCGCATGCGGAGTGGCGTCGCGGTCGTCGGGATGCTCGTGCT
>JAENWD010000383.1 GCA_016650245.1 Vicinamibacteria bacterium | reverse complement strand
GATAAAGCAGATCTCCTGGCTGTCGGGCTTGTCAGCGACCAGCAGTCCTCTGGTGTGCGCGTACGCGCGCACACTGGCCTTGTCCATGTCGCCGATGGGAAACGCGGCGTGCGCCAACTGGTCCTGTGTCAGGGCAAACAGGAAGTACGACTGGTCTTTTTGCCGGTCCTGTCCTCTCAGCAGGTGGTAGCGACCCTCGGGGGTGCGCGCCACTCTGGCGTAGTGCCCCGTGGCGACGATATCGGCGCCAAATCCAGCGGCCCGGTCGACCAGCGTCGCGAACTTGAGCTCGCTGTTGCAGCGGCTGCAGGGAATCGGCGTGCGCCCAGACGCGTACTCCTTGACGAAATTCTCGACGACGGTGGCCTGGAACTGGCGCTCGAGATTCAGGATGTAGTGCGGAATGCCGATGGCGGAGGCCACCCGTCGCGCGTCGTGCAGGTCGTCGAGGGTGCAGCAACGTCCGACGCTGTGGGGCAGGCCCTCGCGCTGGTCGTAGAGCTGCATCGACAGCCCGACCACCTCGTGGCCGGCATCGGCCAGCCGCGCGGCGGCGACCGACGAGTCCACGCCCCCAGACATGGCAACTACTATGCGCATTGCAGATTACAGATTGCAGATTACGAAGTGCTACGCCCGCGCGTGACAGGCATGCGCGTCAACGATCGCAACTTGTCCACCAGGGCTGGCAGCACCTGCAGGACGTGGTCGACCTCGGCCTCGGTGTTTGTCGGCCCGAGGCTGAAGCGGATGGCGCCCTGGGTCCTGGCTGGCGGCAAGCGCATCGCCTTGAGCACGTGCGACGGCTCCAGCGTGCCCGATGAACACGCCGACCCGGTCGACACGGCGATACCTTCGAGGTCGAGCGCGATGAGTAGCGATTCCGCCTCGACGCGCTCGACACTGATGTTGGTCGTGTTGTAGACACGCCGCGTCCAATCGCCGTTGACTACGGTGCCGGTCACCCGGGCGAGGATGCCGGCCTCGAGCCGGTCGCGCAACTGGCCAACGCGGCGGCGGTCGGCGTCCCCGTGGCCCTGGGCCTCGACGGCTGCCACGCCAAGGCCGACCAGGGCAGGGACGTTCTCGGTGCCCGCGCGCCGATTGCGCTCGTGCCGGCCGCCCGTGAGGATCGGCGCGATGCGGGTACCCCGCCTGATCCACAGAGCCCCGGTGCCCTTGGGCCCGCCAAACTTGTGCCCCGACAGTGACAGCAGGTCCGCGCCCAACGCCTCGACGTCCACGTCCAACTTGCCCACCGTCTGGACGGCGTCGGAGTGAAACACCGCGCCGGCCTCGTGCGCGACCGCGGCCAGTTCTGCGACGGGCTGCACCGTGCCGATCTCGTTGTTGGCGTGCATCACCGAGACCAGGGCCGTCTGCGCGGTGACGGCGTCGCGCAGTGCCTCCGGGCTGATCAGTCCGGCGCTGTCGGGCGCGACCAGCGTCAGCGTCCAGCCTCGTCGCGCCAGGTGCTTGCACGTGTTGAGGACGGCCTCGTGTTCGATCGCGCTGGCCACCAGGTGCCTGCGCCCGCGAGATTCAAGGGCCTCGGCGATGCCCCGGACGGCAAAGTTGTCCGCCTCGGTGCCCCCGGCCGTCCAGACAAGGTCATTGGGCTCGGCGCCGATGAGTGCGGCCACACGCGCCCTGGCGAGGTCCAGATGGGCTTTGGCCTTTTGCCCGAAGGCGTGCACGCTCGACGCGTTACCGAAGTCGTCGGCAAGCGCCCGGGCCATGGCCTCGAGAACCGCTGGATGAAGGGGCGTCGTGGCGTTGTGGTCAAAATAGATCCGCACGACTGCGCTCGATCATAGCATCGCCGCTAACCCTCAGCAATAAAACGGCTAGACATTGCTTTCGCCCGTTGCCTATACTCGCAGCGTAACGCTCCCCGGCATGCCGCAGTTCCTGACTCCGGCCGGCCTGTGGCTCGCCGATACGCGGTGGGTGGGCGCGGTTGGTTTTGCGTGGAGGTCATACACATGTGGAAGCGTGACGAGGCGGTCAAGCCGCCGCCGCCCCCAACTCCGGCCGTTCCGGCGACTGCGGCAGTCCCGGCCGCCCCGGTCGTCTCCTCAGCTAGCGTCGAAACCCGCGGAGCGGGGACGAGGGATGTCGTGCACATCGGCAAATCGGTCGTCATCAAGGGCGAACTCAACGGCAGCGAAGACCTGACGATCGAGGGTCATGTCGAAGGCAAGATCGAGCTCAAGGACCACGTGCTCACCATTGGCAGCAACGGCCGCATCCGCGCCGCGGTGTTTGCCAAGGCTGTGATCGTCCTCGGCGAGGTCGTCGGCAACGTGACCGGCACCGAGAAGGTGGACATTCGCGACAACGGCTCGGTCGACGGCGACATCGTCTCCCCGCGCGTCGCTATCGCCGAAGGCGCGCATTTCCGCGGCAGCGTGGACATGAAGCGCACGCCGACGGCCGGTGCCGCGTCGGCGCCAAAGGTCGAGGCCAGGGTCGAGGCCAAGCCGGCGTCGCCGTCGCCGACGCCGGGAGCCGCGCCGGTGGCCGGCCCATCTGGCGCGCAGAAGGTCGGAGCCTAGGCGCGGCCGTGATCCGGTTCGAGACCAGGTGCGTGCGTCATGGTGGCGCGCCTGCCTCGTCACGGTGAGACCAGCGTGGCAGGCGAAACGCCGGAGCGTGGGTGGGGCGGGTTGCTCGGCCGTCTGGGCGGCAAACGTCTTGTCGACGAGGTCGCGCCGACCTCGCCGGTAGCGGCGCCTGCGGCGCCGGGCGCGCAGTTTCCCACCAAGGCGCTCCGGAAGTTCCTGACGACGCTCACCAGTCGTCCCAATCCAGTGCTGCTCGATCTGGGGCCCGTGATTGGCGCCAACGTCTCGTTTTTCGGCGAGCAGTTGGGCTGCAAGATTATCGTCGAGGATCTCTACGCCGACATCGATCGGCAGCGGCAGTACGGCGACGAGGCGCTGGCCACGTTTTTCGCCAAGCGGTTCTCGCAGTCGGACCGAAGCGTCGACGGCATTCTCTGCTGGGATCTGCTTGACTTTCTGCCGCCGAGGGCGGCGCAGGCCGTTGCGGCGCAGCTGACGCGGGTGCTTGCAGTCGACGGGGCATTGCTGGGTTTCTTCAGCACCGCCGCCGCCCGCGAGACCACCTTCACGAAGTTTGTCGTGACAGACGAGCAGACGCTCAGGCATCGGCCGTATGGAACGGTTCGCACGCGATCGCGCGTGCTGCAGAACCGCGACATCATCAAGTTGTTCGAAGGCCTGCGCGTGTCGGATTCGTTTCTGCTCCAGATGCACCTGCGGGAGATACTCTTCCGCAAACCCGCCTACCTGTCCGGGGGGCCGTCGGACGGCTGATCCACGCATCGCCTCGGGCCGCACGGGTGTCCCGGGTTCGGCGCCGGAGGCTTGGTGGCACACGCGACAATCGCTCTTCTCACGGATTTCGGAACCGCGGACCACTACGCCGGCGCGCTCAAGGGCGTGTTGCTCTCCCTGTGTCCAGAGGCCACGCTGGTCGACATCACGCATGAGGTCCCGCCGCACGACGTGCTTACCGCGGCGCTGGAACTGGCAGCCTGCTACCGGTACTTCCCGGCCGGCACGATCTTTCTAGTGGTCGTGGACCCAGGGGTCGGCTCAGCTCGGCGCGGTCTGGTCGCCGACACCGGCGACTACCGCTTCGTGGCGCCCGACAACGGGGTGCTGTCGCTGGTCTTCCACGACACCCGGCCGCGAAAGGTCGTGGACCTGACCGAGAGGCGCTACGCCCGCCCGACCGTCAGCAAGACTTTTGAAGGCCGCGACCGCTTTGCGCCGGCGGCCGGGTGGCTGGCCAAAGGCATCGAGCTGACCGCCATGGGTCGCCCGGTCGCGCAGTGGCACGTGCTGGAGGTTCCGGAGCCGGAGGTCGGCGCCAAGCGCCTCACAGGGCAGGTGCTGCGCGTGGACCGCTTCGGGAACCTGGTGACCAACATCGACCGCAGACGCTTCGAGCTGTTTCGCCAGGACGCCGGCATTCAGATCGCGATCGACGGCCGGGCAGTGGACCGGCTCGTCGCGACCTACGCCGAGGCGCCGGCGGGCGAGGTCTGCGCGCTGTTTGGCGGCACGGATCACCTGGAAGTTGCGCTCAACGGCGGCAGCGCGGCACAGTCCCTGGGTCTTGGACGGGGTGCCGGCGTGCGAATCGACCGAAACTGAACGGCTGTAGTACATTGACCATGGCCAGTTGCCATCTGCGTCATTCTTCTTAATCGTCAATCGTCAATCTGCATTCGTCAATTCCTGAGTGCTCCCAAGGCCATGATCAACTTTGACCTGACCGACGAGCAGCGGCTGCTCGAGCAGACCGTGCGCGAGTGGGGCGCGCGTGAGATTGCCCCGCGGATCAAGGACCTCGACCGCGCTCACCGCTTCGACAAGGACATCCTGCCGCAGATGGCCGAGCTGGGGCTGCTCGGCATCTCGGTGCCCGTCGAGTACGGCGGCGCCGGAATGGACTACATCTCGCTTGGCCTGGCCAGCGAGGAGCTCGAGTACGTGGACACGTCGCTGCGCGTGATCATGTCGGTGCACGCGGGCCTCAACTGTCTCTCGCTGCTGACGTGGGGCACCGAGGACCAGAAGCAGCGGTATCTGGTCCCGCAGGCCCAGGGAAAGAAGATCGCGACCTACGGGCTCACCGAACCGGCGGCCGGCAGCGACGTGCGTGGGATTCAGACGGTGGCCATCAAGAAGGGCGACCGCTATCTGCTGTCGGGCGAGAAGATGTGGATTTCGCTGGCCGACGTCGCCGACAACTTCCTTGTCTTCGCGTGGTCGGACCTGGAAAAGAAGAAGCAGCGCGACATCTCGGGCATCTCGGCCTTCATCGTCGAGCGCGGGTTCACGGGCTTCTCGAGCGGTACGCTGAAGGAGAAGTGGGGCATTCTCGCGGGCAACACCGGCTACTTCAAGATGGACGAGATGGAAGTGCCCGACAGCAACGTGCTCGGCCAGCCCGGCGAGGGCTTCAAGATCGCCATGTTTGCGCTGGACCAGGGTCGCTACACCGTGGCCGCAGGCGCGACCGGGCTGATTCGCGCCTGCCGTGATGCCGCCTCGACGTACGCGCTGCAGCGCAAGACATTCGGCGAACTCATCGCGAACCACCAGCTGGTCAAGCAGATGATCGCCAACATGGAGTCGGATTACCAGATCTCGCGTCTGCTGTGGTTGCGGTCGGGATTCCTCAAGAACGAAGGCCGGCGTAACACGCGCGAGACCAGCCTGGCGAAGTGGTTCTCGACCGTGGCGTCCGAGCGCGCGGCCGGCGACGCGGTGCAGGTCCACGGCGCCAATGGCTACTCGGATGAGTATCCGGTTGGTCGGTTCTACCGCAACTGCAAGGGCGCCGTGATCTACGAGGGCACGCGCGAGGTCCACACGCTGATGCAGGCCGACTACGTGCTGGGCTTCCGCCAGGACAAGGCGATCCGCTGCGAGTTACCCGCCTGCGGGCAGACGGTGATCAAGTAAGGCACCGCCATGGACGCCGACCTGTCGCTCGAATTTCTCCGTGTCGTCGAGCGGGCCGCGATCGCCTGCGCGCAGACGATGGGTCAGGGCGATGGCACCAAGGCTGACCAGGCGGCGGTGACGGCGATGCGGCGCGAGCTCGACTCGGTGCCCATCAACGGCACCATCGTGATCGGGGAAGGCGAGCGCGACGAGGCGCCGATGCTGTTCATCGGCGAGAAGGTCGGGCTTGCCAACGTCGTCAACGGGCGCGGCGGACTTGGCGCGCCGCAGGCGGATATCGCGGTCGATCCCCTCGAAGGCACCAACCTCTGTGCCACCGGCGCACCTGGCGCGATCGCCGTGCTGGCGGCCTCGGAGAAGGGCGGCCTGTTGCACGCGCCCGACCTGCACATGGAGAAGCTGGTCGTCCCGCCGCCGAGTCGCGATGTGGTCGATCTCGATGTCCCAGTTGCTGACAACCTGAAGGCCATCGCCAGGTCACTTGCGCGCGACGTCGACGACCTTGTCATCACCGTGCTCGACCGCCCCCGGCACGAGCAACTGATTGCGGATATCCGCGCCACCGGCGCGCGGATCAAGCTGATCGGCGACGGCGACCTGTCGGCGGCCATCGAGGCCGCGGTGGCAGGCACGGGCGTCCACGCGGTGATGGGCACCGGCGGGGCGCCGGAAGGCGTGCTCACGGCGGCCGCGATGCGGTGCCTCAACGGCGACATCTACGCGCGGCTCGTCGTCAAGACGCCGGAAGACCAAGAGCGCTGCGCAGCGATGGGCATCACCGACATCAGGCGCATCTACCGGGCGGCCGACCTCGCGCCTGGCAGGCACTTGATCTTTGCGGCGACCGGCGTGACGGAGGGCGCGTTGATGAAGGGCGTGCGCTTCTTCCGCGACGGCACGCGCACGGCCTCGCTCGTCATGCAGACCTCACCGTGGCAAATCCGCTTCGTGGACAGCATCCACGTGAGCGAGGGCAACGTCGGCCCGATCCGTTTCTGACGCATGGCCGGGGCCGACGCAGAACGCCTCTGGCGCCGCAATCTGACCGCGCTGACGGCGGCGGTGTTCATTGGCTTCACCGGCTTCACGCTGGTGATGCCCTTTCTGCCGATCTACATCAGCCAGATGGGCGTGACCGACGTCGGCGTCATCGCCGCCTGGACCGGCGTGATCCTGGGCGTGACGCCGGCGATGACGGCGGTGTTCGCGCCGCTCTGGGGGCGACTTGCCGACCGCTTCGGCCGGCGGCTGATGGTCGCGCGATCGCTTTTCAGCTTCATCATCATCATGGCGGCGATGGCCTTTGCCACCCAGCCCTGGCACCTGTTCGCGCTGCGCGTGCTGCAGGGGTTCTTCGCCGGGTACGGCGCGCTGTGCCTCGCGATGGCGGCCGAGTCGGCCCCGCCGGGCAAGCTCGCGCAGTCAATCGGCGTCGTGCAGACCGCGCAGCGGCTCGGCCCGGCGCTGGGCCCGGTGATCGGCGCGCTGGTGGCCGGCGTCGTCGGTCTGCGCGCGACGTTTTTTGTGACCGCGGTCTTCTACGCGGTGGCGTTCGTCCTTGTGCTGTGGATGTACACGGAAGTGCCGGCGGCCCCCCGCGCCGAGAAGGCATCGGTGGGGGGCGCCGTCACGTTCCGCAGCGCGCTGGCCTTCGAGAACTTCCTGCTCCTGATGGTCGTGATCTTCGGATTCCAGTTCGTCGATCGGAGCTTCGGGCCGATTCTTCCGCTCTACATTTCTGGCATGGAGCCGATTGAATCGCGAGCGGCGGTCGTGTCCGGCGTGGTGTTCTCGATTGTCGCGTGCAGCGCGGCGGTGGGCCACCACTACTGCGCGCGCTTGCTGCGGCGGTGGAGCAGCCGGCTGGTCATCAGTCGTGCCGCCCTGGTGGCGGCCGTGGCGACCCTTGCGATGGGCTACGCCTCCAGTCCCGTCCCGCTGGGCGTGGCCTCGGCCGTGTTCGGTCTGGCCATCGGGGCTGCGATGACTGCGGCTTACACCGCGGCGGCGGCGAGCCTGCCAGAGACCGTGCGCGCGACCGGGTTTGGGTTCTTGACAAGTGCGTCGCTCATCGGGATCGCGGTGAGCCCGATGGTGGCCGGGCTGTTGGCACGTGTTGGCCTGCGCACGGTGTTTCTGGTCGACGTGGGCATGCTCTTGGTGCTCGGCACGATCGTGCTGCGAACGATGGGCGAGCCGGTGAGAGAGACGACGGGGCCGGTGGTGGAGGACGCGTAGGCATGATTCGGATCACGATTGAACCGGCGCGGCCGCTCGTCCCGCAACTGACGGCTGCCGTCGAGGCGATACGGCGCGGCGGGGTCGTCGCGTTTCCCACCGACACGTTGTACGGTCTGGCTGTCGATCCGCGATCGGAGACGGCGCTGGAGGCGCTGTTTGCGCTCAAGGGACGCAACGCGGATCGCGTAGTCGCGCTCATCGGCGCGAGCCTCGCCCAGGCCGCGGAGGTCGCCGAAATCGCCGGCACCGCCCGGCGGCTGGCCGATCGGTTCTGGCCGGGACCACTCACGCTGGTCGTGGCGGCTCGGTCACCGCTGGCCGCGTTGGCACGCTCGGCCGACGGCTTGGTCGGGATCCGCGTGCCGGCTCATCCCGTTGCCCGGGCTTTGGCAGAGGCGTGCGGGCACGTGCTGACGGCGACCAGCGCCAACCCGAGTGGCGCCCCCGCGACGTCCTCGCCCGACGAGATCGCCCTCGCGCTGCCTGATGTGTCGGTACTGGTCGACGCGGGCCCGTCGCCGGGGGGACCGCCATCCACGCTCATCAGGGCCGTGACGAGCGAGATCCGGTTGGTGCGCGAAGGCGCGTTGCCGTGGAGTCGCGTGCTAGAATTCCTGAGCACCCCGTCCTAGCCGGCTGGTCCCCCCAACCCTTTCGATGCCTGTGGCTTCTGCACCACCCCGTGAACGCGCGGCGCTTGTCGGACTCATTGCCGGGGCCAAGCGGCGTCTCGCCGCCGAGCAGTCAATGGACGAGTTGGCGGGTCTTGCCGAGGCGGCGGGCGCGCAGGTGGTCCTGCGCGTGTCGCAGGAACGTGCGCGCCCAGATGCGGCAACCTTTCTCGGCCGCGGCAAGCTCGAGCTGCTCGCGGCCGCGTGCGCAGAAGCCAATGTCGAGGTCGCGATCTTCGACCACGAGCTGTCGCCCGCGCAGTTGAGCGCGATCGAGGTCATCGTCGGGCGCAAGATCGTCGATCGCACGCAGCTGATACTCGACATCTTCGCGCGGCGTGCGCGGACGCGGGAAGGCAAGTGGCAGGTCGAACTTGCCCAGCTCGAGTATCTGTTGCCGCGACTGGCCGGTTCGAGCCTCGCGCTGTCGCGACTGGGCGGAGGCATCGGCACGCGCGGTCCCGGCGAAACCAAACTCGAAACCGATCGTCGGCGTATCCGTACGCGAATTCACCACATTGGCAAGGCCATCGACGACGTGCGGCGCCGCCGAGCGCAGTTGCGCGAGCGGCGTCAGAAGCAGGCCATGCCCACCGTCGCCCTGGTCGGCTACACCAACGCGGGCAAGACGACGCTGTTCAATCTGCTGACACGCGAGGCTGCCGAGGCCTCCGACGCGCTGTTTGTGACTTTGGATCCGCTGGTGCGCCGGGTGCGTCTGCCTGACCGGCGTGAACTGCTGGCGTCGGACACGGTCGGCTTCATCGACCGGCTGCCGCACACCCTGGTCGCCGCGTTTCGGGCGACGCTGGAAGAAGTCGCCGAAGCCGCCCTGGTCCTGCACGTGATCGACGCCGCCAGCCCCGAGCGCGAGCGGCACATGGCCGCCGTGCGCAGCGTGCTGGCCGAAGTCGAGGCCGCCGACGTGCCGCGTGTGCACGTGTACAACAAGTGCGATCTGCTCGGGCCCGACGAGTTGCGACGATTGCGGGCCTCAGATCCTCAGGCGCTGTTCATCTCGGCACGGACGGGTGCGGGGCGCGACGACCTACTCGAAGCGGTCGCGGCGCGGCTTGCGCTGGATGTGCAGCGAGTGACGCTGGAGTTCGACCCGCGGTCCGACACCGACCGCGCGCAAGTGGCGCGACTGTACCGCGACGCGCGTGTGATTCAACACATCGAGACCGACGATCGTCTGGCGATCGAGGCGGATGTGCCCCGGCGTGTGCTCGACCGCATGGGTCGCGCCCGCCGAATGGCGGAGACCGCGTGAGCCGACCTCTGGCCGTTCTGGCGCTGGGCCTCAGCGTGGCGGCGGCCGCCTGCGCGCCCAAGGCGCCGCCGGCGACGGCCTCGGCGCCACGCTACCCGGATTTCATTCGACCACCGGTGGACTCGTCCGCGCAGCCGGCCGTGGCCGCAGACCTCGGTATCGCGTGGACCCAGTTGCAGGCCGGAAACACCAGCGGTGCCGATCGGACCTATACACGGGTGCTGACGGTGGCGGCTGGCACGGCCGCAGCGCTGGCCGGTCAGGGCTATGTCGCGTTGGCACAGCAGGACGCCGGGCGAGCCGTGGCCAGATTTGATGACGCACTCGCTGTGGTGCCGTCGCTGTCGGCCGCGCTGGTGGGCAAGGGGCAGGCGCTGCTCGAACTCAGACGGCCGGCCGACGCGCTGGCCAGCTTCGAGGCCGCGCTGCAATCCGACCCGACCTTGGCGCTGGCGCCGCGCATCGAGACCCTCCGGTTTCGGGTCGTCGAAGACTCGGTCGGACAGGCGCGCGCGCTGGCCAAAGGCGGGCGATGGGATGACGCGAGAGCGGCCTACGAGGCGGCGTTGCTCGTCTCGCCGGACAGCGCCGTCCTCTATCGCGAGCTGGCCGGCATCGAGCGCCGTGCAGGCCTGTCGGCGCAAGCCGACGCCCACTTGAGCCGAGCGCTCGACCTGGACCCGGCGGATCGCGCAACGCAGGTCTTGCTCGCCGAAGCGCGGGAGGAGGCCGGGGATTTCCGCGGCGCCATTGCCGGCTACGAAGCCGCGCTGACGCTCGAGCCGTCGCCGGAGATCGAGGCCCGACTGGCCCGTGCGCGAGAGCGCGCCGACCTGGCGCGCCTGCCTGGGGAGTTCCAGACGCTGTCGACCAAGGCCGAGGCGACGCGGGCCGACCTGGCCGCTGCGCTGGCGTTGCGGGTTCCGGGCCTGCTGGCGCGGGCGCCGGCGCGCGACACCCCGGTCATCACCGACTTGGGCGGCCACTGGGCTCGGCCGTGGATCGTCGTGACGCTGCGCGCAGGCGTGCTCGACGCGTATCCCAACCACACGTTCCAGCCGGCCAGCCGAGTGCGCCGGGCCGAACTCGCGCAGGCCGTCTTGCGGACCATCGAGCTGCTGGTCGCGCAAGGAGACCGGCGGGCCGAGGCCTGGCAGCGAGCCGCTCCGGAGTTCACCGACGTGCCGCGGGCACACCCGGCCTACGCCGCGGCGGCGCAGGCCACTGCCGCCGGCGTGCTTGACGCTCCCGGCGGCGTGTTTGCTCCCATGCGATCGGTGTCGGGCCAGGAAGTGCTCGAGGCCGTGTCGCATCTGCAGCGTCTGGCCGGTCCGCTGGCCGGGGGCGATCGGCATTGAGGGACCGATGAACCAACTCACCCTCGCCAACCAGCTCACGCTGCTGCGAATGCTGCTGATTCCGGCGTTCGTGATTCAGGTGCTGTACGGCCGGATCGGCTGGGCGCTGGTCACCTTCCTCACGGCCGGCATCACCGACGCGCTCGATGGGCTGATCGCGCGCCGCGCGGGGCAGAAGACCACCCTTGGCGCATGGCTGGACCCGATGGCCGACAAGTTGTTGCTCGTCAGCGCCTTCGTCGTGCTGACGGTGCCCGACAGCGGCCTGCACTTCCGGATCCCGCTCTGGCTCACGATTCTGGTCATCAGCCGCGACCTCGCGATCGTCCTCACGGTCGCCGTGGTCAACCTGGCGATTGGCCGCAAGACGTTTGTGCCCTCGCTGTTGGGAAAGACCGCCACGGCCGTCTACATCGTGACCTGTGTGGTAGTCCTGGGCGCCAACTACGCCGGCGGCGGCGAGATCGTCGTCTCGACGGCCGTCATCCTGTCGGGCATCATCACGGTCCTGTCGGCTCTGCACTACGTCGGGCACGCAACGCGCGTCATCAACTCGTGATCCGGAGGACCTGTGATCGCACGTGCTCGACTGCTGCTGTTCGCCTTCATCGTCGCGATTGCGCCACGTGTCGCCACGGCGCAAACCGCCGTCGCCGCTCCCGCGCCACCGGCCTCCGCATTCCCTGGTCAGTGGGCGCCCTCGCCGGCGGAGTGGAGATATCCGGTCTGGCCCAACGGCTGTACGCGGTTCGAAGGCGAGGAGCGCGTGGGCTGTTACGCGTTCGTCGCGACGGACTTCGGCAGGCTGACGCGTTTTGCAGACGCCAATCGCCTGCTGGCGCCGCCGGCGCCTGGCGAGGCGCGGGTGGTGTTTTTTGGCGACTCGATTACCGACGGCTGGTCGCGGCCGCAGTTTGGGGGGTTCTTCCCGGGCAAGCCCTACGTGAATCGGGGCATTGGCGGACAGACCACCGCCCAGATGCTGATGCGATACCGAGCCGACGTCCTCGCGCTCGGGCCACGTGCTGTGGTGATTCTCGCTGGCACCAACGATCTGGCGGGCAACGCCGGGCCGGTGACACCCGATCAACTGATGGACAACCTCGAGACGCTGGCCGAATTGGCCACGCTGCACGCCATCCGCGTCGTGCTCGCGTCGATCCTGCCGGTGTCCGACGACAAACTCGACGCCAACGGGCAGCCGCTCATCCGATCAGGCAGCAAGCCCGTCGCGTTGCTGCGGGCGATCAATCAGCGCATCGCGGCCTACGCGGCCGCCAACGGGCATGTCTACCTCGACTACTTCACGCCGATGGCGACCGCCGCGGGCACGCTCAGGCCAGAATTGAACGACGACGGGTTGCACCCGAACAAGGCAGGGTATGACGTAATGCGTCCGCTCGCTGAGAGCGCTCTCGCGGCCGCACTCAGAAATTGACGATTGGTGATTGACGACTGCAGATTACGAATTACGCGGAGTCAGCCGGTCGTGAATTTCGCTCAATCGTCAATCTGCAATCGTCAATTCCTCAGATCTTGGTTCTGAAATACTCGACAGTTATTTTCAGACCCTCTTCAACCGTCACCGCCGGCTCCCAGCCGAGCAGCGTCCTGGCGCGCGTGATGTCGGGTTGCCGCACTTTCGGATCGTCCTCGGGCAGGGGCCTGTAGACAAGCCGGCTGCTCGATCCGGTCATCGAGACGATGGTCTCGGCCAGCTCCTTCAGGGTCATCTCGCGTGGGTTGCCGATGTTGACCGGGTCGTTCACGTCCGACAGCATCAGCCGGATGATCCCGTCCACCAGATCCGTGATGTAGGTGAAGCTTCGCGTCTGGCTGCCGTCGCCGAAGATGGTGACGTCTTCGTTGCGGAGCGCCTGCGAGATGAAAGCCGGCACCGCACGCCCATCGCGCACGCGCATGCGCGGCCCATACGTGTTGAAGATTCGGACGATCTTGGTGTCCAGCCCGTGGTAGCGATGGTAGGCGACGGTCATCGCCTCGGCGAAGCGCTTGGCCTCGTCGTACACGCCGCGCGGGCCGATGGGGTTGACGTTGCCCCAGTAGGACTCCCTCTGCGGGTGTTCGAGCGGATCGCCATACACCTCGGAGGTCGACGCGAGGACCAAGCGCGCGCCCTTGGCCTTGGCCAACCCCAGCGCCTTGTGCGTCCCGAGCGCCCCGACTTTGAGCGTCGGAATCGGCAGTTCGAGATAGTCGATCGGGCTGGCCGGACTGGCCCAGTGCAGCACGTAGTCCACCGGTCCGTCGATGTAGATGTAGTTGGTGACGTCGTGCTTGATGAACTGGAAGTCGGGATTGCCTGCGAGGTGCGCGATGTTGGCGATGTCGCCGGTGAGCAGGTTGTCGATGCCGATGACGGCGTAGCCGCGGTCAAGCAGCGTCTCTGCCAGGTGCGACCCGATGAACCCGGCGGCTCCGGTGATGACGACACGTTTCTTCATTGGAGATTGACGGTTGCAGATTGACGATTACGAAATTACACCGATGGAAGATGCACGGTGCTTGGATTCATCCAATTGTGGCGAACGATCTCCCTTCAATCTGCAATCGTCAATCGTCAATTCAGTACGCGTGCTTGTGGAAGAACCCCTTCACGACCGTCAACCACATGATCTTGAGGTCGAGCGTGACCGACCAGTTTTCGATGTAGTACAGGTCGTATTCGATGCGCTTTTCAATCGACGTGTTGCCGCGCCAGCCGTTCACCTGGGCCCAGCCGGTCAGGCCCGCGCGCACCTTGTGGCGCAGCATGTACTGGGGGATGCGCTGCTTGAACTGGTGCACGAAATACGGCCGCTCCGGCCGCGGGCCCACCAGCGACATGTCGCCGCGCAGCACGTTCCACAACTGCGGGAGTTCGTCGACGTTGGTCCGGCGGAGCAGCCGGCCGACCGGCGTGCAGCGCGGGTCGTTGTCGCGCGCCCAGATAGGGCCGGTCTCGCTCTCCGCGTCCTGGTACATGGAGCGGAACTTGTAAATCGTGAACGGCTTGCCGTCCAGTCCCATCCGCTCCTGCCGGTAGAAGATCGCACCGGGCGACGAGCGGCGGATCAGGAGCGCGACCAGAGCGAATGGAATCGCCAGGCCCAGCAAGGCCGTCGCCGACAGCACGACGTCCAGCGCGCGCTTGACAAACGCGTTGAAGCCCTGCAGCGGCACGTCGTTGATGTTGACGATCGGGATGCCGTCCAGATCCTCCAGGCGCGCGCGCAGCGCGATCACCTGCAGCAGATCGGGCACGACCTTGACGTCAATCATCTCGCGCCCGATGACGTCGAGCAGTTGCAGCATCCGGACGTGCTCTTCGGCGGGGAGTGCGACGTAGAGGTGGTCCACCCGTTCGCGCAGCGCGATGTCGCCGGCCTCGTCGAGCGTGCCAAGAATCGGCAGCCCGCGATGTCCCAGGTAGTCGCCGCCAGCGCGGTCATCCACGAAGCCGACGACGTGGTAGCCCAGCTCCCGGTGCTCCAGGACCTTGTCGGCCACCAGGCGTCCGAGTTCTCCGGCGCCCGCAATCAGGATGCGCTTGAGGCCGATGCCCGCGCGCCACCGCCGCTCGAGCGCCTCGCGGACCAGTTCGCGCGAGGCAAACGTCAACAGGACGTTGAAGCCGAGGAAGATGCCCCAGACCAGCTGCGACACTTCGTACGCGCCACGGTCCTTCAACTCGTCGGGCACGTAGTACGCCTGGAAGTACAACGTGGCCACGATGCCGAAGACCACCGACAGGATGCTGCCGACGAAGACGGCGAAGAAGTCGTCCACCCGCGAGCGGCCGCGCCGCAGGCGATAGAGCCCTTGCACGTGGAAGGCAAATGGCACCAGCACGCCGACAAAGGGCAGGACGTTGACGTACTGGCTGAACGGGGGATACCCCTTCGTGATCGGGATGAAGCCGCTGTCAAAGCGCAGCACGTAGGCCAGCACGAACGCCGCCACGCCGAGCATCGCATCTGAACAGACATAGAAGGCGACGAGCAGGCGATTGTGGCGTCTTACCACCGCGTGCCCTCGGGCGCCTGGGCCGTCTGTTCGATGATGTCCTGCATCTGGCGGGCGAACTGCGCCCGGCTGAAGCCTTCGGCATGGCGCCGAATGACGTCGACGTCGAACCACCTCCCGGGCAGCGACGAAAACGCGTCGGCAAACGCCTCGGCCGTCGGCTCCGGCACGAGCACGCCGGTCACGCCGTCGCGCACGGTCTCGCGCGCGCCACCGCGGGCCAGCGCGACCACCGGGCGTCCGCAGGCCTGGGCTTCCACCGGGACGATGCCGAAGTCTTCCTCGCCCGGCAGCACGACGGCGGCGGCGCCCCGATACAGGTTGCGGATCTGGTCGTCGGTCTGGTGGCCCAGAAACTCCACGGGAGCGTCGGCCGCCTGGGCGCACAGGCGGTCGCGTTCCGGCCCGTCGCCGACGATACGCAGGGGGATGCCGGCGAGGTGGGCGGCGTCAATCGCCAGGTCGATGCGTTTGTAGGGCACCAGGGCAGACACAATCAGCAGGTAGCCTTCCGGGACCCGTCCATCCGGCTGGAAGAACTCGGTGTCCACGGGTGGGTAAACGACGTCCGACGGTCGATTATAGTATCGGCGGATCCGGCCCGCAACATAATGTGAAATAGCCACATAGCGGTCCACGCGCCCCGACGTGCGCCTGTCCCAGCGCGCCAGCCCGGCCAGAACCGGCCGGGCCAGGGCGTTGGCGGGGGCCCCCACCCGCGCCGGCCCGAAGTAGTGGTCGAACTGGTCCCACGCGTACCGCATCGGCGTGAAGCAATAGCAGAGGTGGCGGGCGCCTGGCCGCGGTACCACCGATTTGGCCGCGCAGTGGCTGGTGCTCAGGACCAAGTCCACGTCGTCGAGGTCGAACTGCTCGATGGCAAACGGGAACAGCGGCAGGTAGTGGCGATAGAGCCGGTCGACCAGCGGCAGGCGCTGGATGAGCGACGGCCGGATGCGATGGCTGGCGATGGTGGGCGACACGCGTCCCGGGACGTGGACCAGCGTCAGCAGGTCGGCCTCTGGCAACAGCTCGCACAGTACCTCGAGGGCCTTCTCGCCGCCGCGCATCCCCGTGAGCCAGTCGTGTACCAGCGCGGCTTTCACGATCGGCCCACGTCTTGATAGATGGCGTGGATTCGCGTCGCCGCCTGTTCCCACGAGAACGTGCGGGCGCGGGCGAGGCCTTTGGCCGACAACTCGGCGGCCAGCGCCGGATCGGTCAGCACGCGCCGCATGGCATCGGCAATCGCGACTGGATCGGTCGGGTCCACCAGCAATGCCGCATCTCCGACCACCTCCGGCAGCGACGAGACATTCGAGGTCACCACCGGCGTGCCGCTGGCCATCGCCTCGAGCGGCGGGAGGCCGAATCCTTCGTACAGGGACGGGAACACGAACACGCCCGCGAGGCGATAGACGATGGCGAGCGTCTCGTCGGGCAGGAAGCCGAGGAATCGGACGAACTTGTGCAGGTTGTAGCGGTGGGTGGCACGACGCAGCGCCGCGTACTTCGAGATCTCGTCGCCGATGATCACCAGCTTCACGCCTTCGAGCCCGGGAGTCTGACGCAGCAGATGAAACGCGTCGAGTAGTCGCTCGAGATTCTTGTGCGGCTTCACGTTGCCGACGTAGAGGACGAACTTGTCCTGCAGTTGATAGCGCTCGGCCACGCGCTGGATGGCCTGCTGGGCCGGTGCGGTCGCGAAGTGCTCGTCAATCGCGTTGTAGATGACGGTGATCTTCTCCGGCGGGACGTCGAAGAACTCGAGGATGTCTCGCTTGGACGCCTCGGACACCGTGAGAATGCGATCCGACCGCCGCGCCGCCGAACGCATCTGCGCGCGCGCATAGGCCAGCGCCGCCCGATTGGGCAGGTACTGAGGAAACCGCAAGTGGATGCAGTCGTGGATCGTCACGACCGACCGGCACACCGCCAGCGGGGGCAGCACGTAGTGCGGCTCGTGCAGCATGTTCGCGCGCGTGCGGACCAGCGTCCATGGAATCGAGATCTGCTCGCGCAGCGAATACGGGGGCGACGAGTCCACCTCGACGCGGAAGTTGTCGCCCAGCGAGAGGGACAGCTCGCGGTCGCGCGGCTGGCAGATCAGGATGTACTCGGTCTGGCGATCGATGCGCGCCAGCTGCCGCAGGATGTTGCGAATGTAGGTGCCGATGCCGAAGTCGTGGAGCTTGCGGGCATCGATAGCGACTTTCACAGGGGGAAATGATACTTGAGTTGGAAGGAGCCGCGGATTCTGAGCACCCCTCCAGTCGATCAATCGGTGTGCCTCAGGTACCAGTTCAGCAGCCCTGCCCACCTCGGCAGGTGCTTGCGGTAGTACGCCAGGTGGCTGGCGCGCCAGGCATCGCGGGTGGGGCCATGAGTGGTCCGTCCGGACCGGCCGCGAAGATGCACGATCTCTGCGACCGGCGAGAAGAGCACCTGGCCGCCGGTCTGGCGCAGCGCCGCGCAGAAATCGACGTCCTCCGCGTACATGAAGTAGCGCTCGTCGAGCCATCCGGCCGCGTCGCCGGCGGCGCGGCGCACCAGCAGGCACGCGCCGCTCACCCAATCGACGACGTGTGCCTGGCGCGTCGCGCGGTCGACCCAGCGGCGGGTCGGGCCGAAGGCGCGCGCGTCGAGCGCCAACGCGATCTTGCGCCGCGCCTCGGACCATGGGCTGTACGCGGCGCCGAAGGACAGCTCCGCGCGACCCTCCGCGTCGACCAGCCGAGGTCCGAGCGCCGCGACGCCGGCCATCTGGTCGATCCGAGCGACCATGGCGTCGATGGCGCCGGACGGCACCACGGTGTCGGGGTTCAGCAGGAGCACGAGTTCGCTCGACGAGGCCCTGATGCCGATGTTGTTCGCGCGCGCGAATCCATTGTTGCCGCCGGCGTCGATCACGCGTACGGCGGGGAAGCGCTCGCGCACCATCGCGGGCGCCCCGTCGGTCGACGCGTTGTCGACGACGACGATCTCGTGCGGGGTTGCAGGCGGGGCCGCGTGCAGGCTCGCCAGCGCGCGCGCCAGGTCCTCTCGCGCGTTGAACGAGACGATGACGATGACCAGACGGGTCATGGCCTGGCCGCCGCCTCGAGTACCGCAAGCGTCGCGGCGGCGGTGCGGCGCCAGTCGTATCGCGACAGGACCCCCGGCGCCGCGCGCAGGACGCGCAGGCGTGTGGTGCCTGGACCGAGCGCCTCACCGAGCGCGTCGGCGATCAGGCCTCCATCAGGATCCGCAAGGTAGAGGGCGGCATCTCCAAGAACTTCGCGCGCGACCGCCGTGTCGAGCACGACCGGCGCGATCCCGGACGCCAGCGCTTCCAGCGGCGTCAGGCCGAAGCCCTCGTACTCGGACAGAAAGGCAAATGCAGACGCCCGCTCGTAGAGCGAGCGCAGTTCGACGTCGTCTACCCAGTCGCGAATCCGGATGCGATTGGGCGCGACCGCCTCGGCCAGCGCGTGCAGATCGACGTGCGGATGCGTGCGATTGGCGCCGACGATCTCCAGCCGGATGTCCGGACGGCGCCGAGCGAGGCGCCCGAATCCGTCGACCAGCGCAGGCAGGTGCCGGCGATTGAATATCGACCCCACGAAGAGCACCAGGGGCTCGCGCGCCGCGGCCGATCCCGTGGTGGTAGCGACGCCCACACCGTGGGGAATCACGTGAATGCGGTCTGCGGTGACGCCCAGGTACCGCACGATCTCATTTCGTGAGAACTCCGACACGGTGACGACCGCACGCGCTTTTCGTGCCGCCATGCGGGCCAGCCATCGACGTCGCAGGCCTTCGCGCCAGCGAAACCACTCGGGGTGTGCCGCAAACGACACGTCGTGCATCGTGACGACCAGCGGCACCTCGATCCGGATCGGCGCCGTGTAGCCCGGCGCAAAGAAGAGGTCCGGCTGGTCCCGACGCACCGCACGGGCCAGCGCGCGTTGTTCCCACCAGGTGTTGCCCATGCCGGGCACGATCGCGACTTCGGCATCGAGTCCCGGCGGCACGGCCATGCGGCCGTCTGGCGAGTACAGGGTCCATTGGTGCCGCAGGGCCGACAGGCCCCACTCGCGCAGCAGGCACTGCAGGTACCGGCCGACGCCGGTTGCGTGACCGCTCAGTTCCCTGGCGTCGACTCCGATACGCATCACGCGGTCGCCAATACCGGCGGCAGCCGGTCGCAGGCGTTGCGCAGTCGCACTGCGGCCGCATCCCACGTGAAGCCGGAAGCCTGTGTGAGGCCTCGAGCGCTCATCCCGGCGGCCTTGACCGGGTCGCGCAGCACCGACTCAATCGCCGCCGCCAGGCCGCGCGCGTCGTCGGGCGGCACCAGCAGGCCGGCATCGCCCACCACTTCGGGCAGCGCGCCGCGATTGGAGACGACCACGGGCACTCCCAGGGCCATGGCCTCGAGGGCGGGCAATCCGAAGCCCTCGTGCCAGGAGGGCAGCACCAGCAGACGCGCCCCGGCGTAGACCTCACGCCGGGAGGCATCGGGGATGTAGCCAACGTACTCGACCGTGCCAGCAAGCGGCGGCACCTGGAGGCGAGCCAGCCAGGTGCCGGCTTCGGGGCCAGCGGCGCCGGCCAATCGCAGCTTCGGCAGGGTACGGACACGCGCCACAAGCAGAGCCCACGCGTCGAGCAACGTGCCGATGTTCTTCCGCGGTTCGAGCGTGCCGACAAACAGCACGTAGCCTGGTGTCGGTTCTGGGCGAGCGACCGGCTGCCCAATCCAGCTCGGCAGCCCAGGTCGGCAAACGACGATGCGATCGGATGGCACCTGCAGTTGGGCCTGGACCGCATGCGCCGTGTCTTCGGAATTGACGACGACCAGCGCCGCGTGCCTCGCGTGATCCCGCACCAGCGTCGGGTAGTCGCTTCGGATCTCGGCCGTCGTGCGCTCTGGATGGCCCAGGAAGTCGAGATCGTGGATCGTGACAACCTGGTGGGCCGCGCGCGTCGGCACCAGTAACGGATGCATCGACAGGGCGATGTCGACCGGTCCGGCCAGCCATTCAATCGGGGGCCATTGACGTCGATGCCAGGCCCAGTTGAGCACCCGAACCGGCACACGGCGATCGACGACGGCCACGCCAGGCCAGGTCGCCAGGGCAGGGTCCGGCCGGTCGCGCCAGGAACTGGTGAACAACGTCAGCCGATCGGCTGGCCGTGCCGTTCGGCTCAGCGCCGCCGCCAGCTCGTGCGCGTACTCGCCGACGCCGGTTCGCCGGGTCAGCGCCGGCCGGTAGTCGAGCAACAGGTGCACGGCAGGGAGGCTAGCATGGAATCCCCGCTCCCGCGGCGAGAAGGCTGATCCCAGAAGTCCTTGAGTATCAGTATGTTGACACCTTTTTGCGGCGTGTGGTAGCGTTTAGCGTTTTGTGGCTGTTTCTTCGCGAGGAGCCTAGCGCGGGATGAAGATCGCCGTTGTCGGGACCGGGTATGTCGGTCTGGTCGTGGGCGCCTGCCTGGCCGAGACGGGCAACGACGTGATTTGCGTCGACAAGCTCGACTCCAAGGTGCGGATGCTGCGTCGCGGGCGGATGCCCATCTACGAGCCGGGCCTGGAGGAACTGGTCCACCGCAACGTCTCGAAGAAGCGCCTGACCTTCACGACGCAGTTGGCGCGGGCGGTCAGGGCCTCAGAGATCATCTTCATCGCCGTCGGCACGCCCCAGGGCGAGGACGGCTCGGCGGATCTGCGGCATGTGCTCGGCGTCGCGCGTGACATCGCGCGCGCGATGAACGGCTACAAAGTCGTCGTCGACAAGAGCACCGTGCCGGTCGGCACGGCCGCCAAGGTGCGCGAGATCATCCGCCGGGAGACGACCCATCCGTTCAGCGTCGTCAGCAACCCCGAGTTCCTGAAGCAGGGCGCGGCGGTCGAAGACTTCCTCAAGCCCGACCGCGTCGTCATTGGCGCCGAGGACGACAAGGCCCGGCGCGTCATGCAGGAGCTCTACGCGCCGTTCACGCGCACCGGCGCGCCGGTGATGGTGATGGACTGCGCCAGCGCGGAGCTGTGCAAGTACGCCGCAAACGCGCTGCTGGCGACCAAGATCTCATTCATGAATGAGGTCGCCAATGTCTGCGAGCTCTTCGGCGCCGATGTCGACGACGTGCGCCGGGCGGTGGGTTCAGACCGTCGGATCGGCACGTCGTTTCTCTTCCCCGGTGTCGGCTACGGCGGCAGCTGCTTTCCGAAGGACGTGCAGGCGATCCTGCACTTTACGGGCCAGGAAGGCTACGAGTTCAAGATTCTGGACGCTGTCGAGATCGTGAACAAGCGACAGAAAGCTCGCCTGGTCGACAAGATGGTGAAGCATTTCGGCTCGCTCAAGGGCAAGACCATCGCGCTATGGGGACTGGCGTTCAAGCCGCGAACCGACGACATGCGCGAGGCGCCTGCCATCACGATCATCGAGAAGCTCGTCGCCGCTGGCGCGAAGGTGCAGGCCTTCGATCCCGAGGCGATGAAGGTCGCCAAGGGCATTTTCGGCTCGAAGATCACGCTGACGGATCGCAGCTACGACGCGCTGAAGGGCGCTGATGCGCTGGCGATCGTCACCGAATGGAGCGAATTCCGTGAGCCGGACTTCGCGAAAATGCGCAAGCTGCTCAAATCGCCGGTCATCTTCGATGGCCGGAACATCTACAGCCCGGCGGTGATGAAGGAGCAGGGCTTCACGTACTATTCGATCGGGCGCTAGATGGCTGGCCTGCGAGGGATTCTGAAGGACCCTCTCCTGTCGGTCGTCATGCCTGTGTACAACGAGCGCGACACGATCGAGGAGATCATCGGACGCGTGCTCGCCCAGCCGGTGCGGGTCGAGCTGATCGTGGTGGATGACGGGTCAAAGGATGGCACTCGCGACATCCTGACGCGCCTGAGTCAGCAGCGCGGGTTCAGGCTCATTTTCCAGGAACGCAACCAGGGGAAGGGCGCGGCGCTGCGCCGCGGGTTTGCGGAAGTAACCGGCCAGATCGTCGTCATCCAGGACGCCGACCTCGAGTACTCGCCCGAGGAGTACCCAGAGCTGATCGAGCTCATCTGCCAGGGCCGGGCCGACGTGGTGTACGGGTCGAGGTTCATCGGCCGGCACCGCGTCTTTCTGTTCTCGCACTACCTCGGCAACGTGCTGCTGACGTTCATCACCAACGTGTTGTACAACACGATGCTGACCGACATGGAGACCTGCTACAAGGTCATGCGAGTGGACGTGCTCCGGTCGATGACGCTCAAGTCCGACTCCTTCGGCATCGAACCCGAGCTGACGGCAAAGATCTTCAAGCGCGACTACCGGGTGTACGAAGTGCCGATCACCTACGACGGCCGCAACTACGACGAAGGCAAGAAGATCACGTGGCGCGACGGCGTCGTCGCGCTCTGGGTGCTGCTGAAGTACCGCTTCACCGAGTGAACGCCCTTCTTCGTCTGCTCCGCTACGCGGCTCCCTATCGCCTGCGGCTCGTCTGGGCGATTGTGGCGATGCTCGTGTACGCGGTCGCGTCGGCCTTCCTGGCCGCGCAGATCAAGGAAATCCTCGACAGCGTCCTCCCGCGCCGCGAACACGTCTGGCGCGTGGCAATCGCCATCGTCTGCGCCTACCTGTTCAAGGGGCTGGGAGGATACTTCTCCAACTACCTGATGGCGGATGTAGGCCAGCGAGTGGTACGCGACCTGCGCAACCGGCTGCACGCGCACATGCTGAGCCAGTCGGCCAGCTTCTTCTCCCGCCGATCGACCGGGCAGCTCCTCTCGCGCATCACCAACGACGTCGGACAGGTGCAGCACGTCGTGGCGGAGACCATCGGCGATTTGCTTCAGGAGTCGCTGGCGCTTGTCGGCTACGGAGTGCTCCTGTTCTACTACGACGCGCGACTGGCGCTGGTCTGCATGACCGGCGCGCCGATCATCGTGTACCCCCTGGCGAAACTCGGCCGACGGTTGCGCAAGACCACTCGCCGCAGTCAGGAAGCGCTCGAGCAGCTGTCGCACGTCGCCGGCGAGTCCTTCGCCGGGCACCGCATCGTGAAGGCCTTCGGCGCCGAGCGACGCGAGGGCGCCAAGTTCGAGGCCGCGTCATCGCAGCTCTATCGCACCAACATGACCGTGACGCTGATCGTGTCGGTCCTGCCGCCGCTGATGGAGCTGTTGGGAGGCTTTGCCATTGCCGGCGCGCTCTATTACGGGAGCCGCGAGATCGCGTCCGGGCGGTTGACGACGGGGGAGTTCACGGCGTTCATCGCCGCGCTGCTCTTGATGTACGGACCTGTCAAGAAGTTGAGCCGCGTGAATGCGAGCCTTCAGCAGGCCATCGCGGCAGCCGAGCGGGTATTCGAGGTGCTCGATCGCCACACGGAAGTGGTCGAGAAGCCAGGCGCGGCGGCGCTGGCGCCCTTTTGTCGGGCGCTCGAGTTCGACGACGTCGTGTTCGCCTACGAGGACGGGCACAGCCGACCGATCCTCCGGGGTGTGAGCTTCACGGCGCAGGGCGGCGAGATGATCGCGATCGTCGGGCGCAGCGGCGCCGGCAAGACGACGCTGATCAACTTGATTCCCCGCTTCTACGACGTCACCGGCGGCGCCATCCGGATCGACGGCGTGGACATTCGCGATGTCACGCTGGCGTCGCTGCGCGCACAGATCGGCATCGTGACCCAGGAGACCGTGCTGTTTGACGACACGATCGCCCGCAACATCGCGTACGGACGTCCCGACGCGCCACGCGAGGCGGTTGAAGCCGCGGCCCGCGCCGCGCATGCCCATGACTTCATCCAGGCGCTGCCCGAGGGCTACCAGACCACAATTGGTGAGAGGGGCCAGCGTCTGTCAGGCGGCCAGCGGCAGCGTGTGGCCATCGCGCGCGCCTTGCTCAAGGACTCGCCGCTGCTCATCCTCGACGAAGCGACCTCGTCGCTCGACACCGAGTCCGAGCACCTGGTGCAGGAGGCGCTGGTCAACCTGATGAAGAACCGGACCGCGTTTGTCATCGCGCACCGCCTGTCGACCATTCGCCGCGCCGATGCCATCCTGGTCGTGGACCGGGGCCGCATTGTCGAGGTGGGGCGGCACGACGATCTGCTGGCACGCAGCGGGAGCCTGTATGCCAGGCTGTACGAATTGCAGTTACTGGAAGGGCGCAGACCGGGCGACAAGCCCATAGCGCCGGTAGCCGTCGCGCACGATGGCCGCAGGGAGAGGATCGAATCGGAATGATCACGAGCATGACCGGATTTGCGGCACTCACGCGAGAGGACGAGCGTGCGACGGTGAGCGTCACGGTGCGCGCCGTCAACCATCGATTTCTGGACGTCCAGTTGCGGCTGCCGCAGTCGCTTGCCGACCGTGAGGTGCGCATCCGTGCGCTGGTGCAGCAGGCGGTGGCGCGCGGACGAGTCGAGCTGGGCGTCAACGTGCAACTGCGCCAGGCGGCCGTGCCGCACGTCGAACTCAACGAGGCCTTCGTGACGGCCCTGGAAGCCGCCCTGGAGCGCGCCCGCCTGCGCGGTGTGATTGCCGGGCACCTGACGCCGGGCGACCTGCTGCGCCTGCCACACGCCCTCACGATTCGCGAGCAGCCGGCGGTGACGGACTCCGGGACCAGCGAGGCGGTCGGGCAGGCAGTCGATCAGACGGTGCAGGAGGCGCTGGCCGAACTGGGACGGATGCGTGTCCACGAAGGGCTGCAGCTCCAGCGGGACCTCGACGCGCGCAGGCAGGGGATGGCCGATCTCATCGAGCGGATTGCGGCGGCGGCTGCGGCTGGCCAGCAGAGCCTGCAGGAGCGCCTGGCCGTCCGGGTGTCCGAGCTGACCAGCGACCTGCCGCTCGACCGTGCCTCGGTCGCGCAGGAGATCGTGCGCCTCGTGAGCCGGTCGGACATCAGCGAGGAGATCACGCGGTTCCGCGCGCACGTCGTGCATTGGTCGGCCCTCACCGACGCGCCGGAGCCGTGCGGGCGCAAGCTCGACTTTCTGCTGCAGGAGATGAACCGGGAGATCAACACCATCGGATCGAAGGCCGACGGCAACGCGGCGTCGGAGCTGGTCGTCACGGCCAAGGCTGAACTCGAGAAGATGCGGGAACAGGTTCAGAATGTCGAGTGAGCGTTCCTGGCGTGGCCGGCTGTTCATCGTCTCGGCGCCGTCGGGCACGGGCAAGACCACACTGGTCGAACGGCTCGTGCACGTGGTCCCCGACCTCGAGCTGTCGCGGTCGTTCACCTCGCGCAAGCCGCGGCCAGGCGAAGCCGACGGGGTGGACTATAATTTCATCAGCCGCGAGCAGTTCGACGCGATGGTCGCCGCTGACGATTTCCTCGAGTTCGCCGACGTCTTCGGCAACTACTACGGCACGTCGGCCAGCGAGACAGAGCGCGTGCTGGCCAGTGGCCGGGACCTGGTGCTGGTCATCGACGTACAAGGCGCGCGCCAGGTGCGGCTTCGCGGTTTCGACAGCGTCGGCGTGTTCGTGCTGCCGCCCTCGTACGCCGTGCTCGAGGAGCGGCTGCGCAAGCGCAGCAAGGACAGCGAGACAGCCATCCAGCACAGGCTCGCCGTCGCGCGCAGCGAGGTGGGGGCGGTGGCCGAGTACGACTACGTCGTAATCAACGACCAGGTCGATCAGGCCGTGGGCCGATTGTGCTGCATCGTGCAGGCCGAACGCGCGCGGCGTCCCCGCATGGGACCGGTCGCCTCTGAGATCATCGACACGTTCCGCGAGTAGCTATGGCCCTGATCGCACTTGGCGTCACAGGCGGTATCGGAGCTTACAAGGCTGTCGAGGTCGCGCGCGGGCTGCAGAAGCGCGGGCACGACGTGGTCGCGCTGATGACACGCAATGCCCGGCGCTTCGTGGGCGAGGTCACCTTCGAGGCCATCACGCGCAGGCGCGTCATCACAGGGCAGTGGGCGCCTGGCGCCAACGCCGACATCGAGCACATCGCCATCGCGTCAGACATCGGCCTGCTGCTGGTGGTGCCGGCCACCGCGAACACCATCGGCAAGTTCGCGCACGGGATCGCCGACGACGTCCTGTCGTCGCTCTACCTGGCAACCACGGCGCCGGTTCTGCTGGCGCCGGCGATGAACACCAACATGCTGGCCCATCCGGCCGTTCAGCAGAACCTGCAGACACTGACCTCCCGCGGCGTGCGGTTCGTCGAGCCGGGTGATGGCTATCTGGCCTGCGGGTGGATGGGCAAGGGGCGGCTCGCCGAACCCGACGCCATCGTGGCGGCTGCTGAGACGGTGCTCGGGCGCGGTCGCACGCTGGCTGGCAGGAAGGTAGTGGTGACCGCCGGACCCACTTTTGAGGACCTCGACCCGGTGCGCTTCATCGGCAACCGGTCGAGTGGCCGTATGGGCTACGCGATTGCCGGTGAGTTGGCGCGGCGTGGCGCCGCCGTCACCCTCAT
>JAENWD010000382.1 GCA_016650245.1 Vicinamibacteria bacterium | reverse complement strand
ATCGCCGCTGGCCATCGCCAGCCCGCCTCCGGCCGTGGCGTAGGCGGCCACCTTGCCGGTCTGCGCGAACGTATACGTCAGGGCTCCGGTCACCCGTGTCTCATGGCCCGAGGTCTCCGAGATGTCCAGCGTTGACGTCACGTCGGCGCCAGTCACCGGGGCGCTTCCGAGCAGGTCCTGGAACGCGGCCTGGAAGCTGTCGCGGGACCGCTCCAGCGCCTCCTTGAACCCACCCGTGAAGCCGAGCGCGGTCCGGCTGCGTTCCACGCCAATCTCGACGGCAAGGCTCGGCGAGAGCGCACGTCCGAGTCGTGCGCCGAACGCGGTTCCGCCGGACCCGGTGAGCGCGTTGGTCGTCACGGCGGCGTCTAGAGGCACGATGTGGGTGAATGAGGTGCCTCTGATTCGCGCAAACTCTGTCAGCGCGTCGTTGAGCATGCTGGCCCCGTCGCCAAAAAACCACGACGATTGAAGCCGGCTGGGGCGGCCCGCGTCCGTGGTGAAATCCTGGCCGACAGGAAAGTTCGTCAGCGGAGTCCCTCCGCCAGATACCGACGGAGCCGCACCGCCTCCGTAGACTTCGAACGTCCATCGACTCTTCTGGGGCTGGCCGGCTGTGGTCTGGGCCAGGACGGTTTGCGGCGCCACGAGGGCCGCCAGCAGGCATCCCAGCGAAACTCGAGAGGTGTAGCGTGAAACTCTTCGCATGGCGTGAATCCTTCGATCGGGCGTCCGCGGTTATAGTAGCGGCTGGAGGCGCGGCATGCGGAAAAAGTCGTTCTCTGCCGGTGTTGGAATGGCGGCGGCAGTGATGGTGGCGGCGATCGCGGCGTTCTGGAGTGGTCCCGTCTCGGCAACGCGCAGTCCACTTTCGACCGACGCCATCCTGCAGGACGGGGTGCAGGCGGCTCCATTACAGGTATCGGCGGCTGAAGGTGCGGTTAGATCACGGGCGGTCGCCATTGACGTCGCCACGCTTCCCGACCCCAGAGTTCGTCCCCAGCTGGCCCGGGAGCCGAACCTGACGCTTGAATTGTTTCCCGACGTCTTTGTTGAGGCCGTGTTTGACCGATTCGATCCCAATTCCACTGGCGTGACCTGGGTCGGCCACCTCCCTGGTGCGCCGCTCAGCGCGGTCACGCTCGTGTACGGCGGGGGGTTGCTGGCCGCGACGCTGTCAACACCCAACGGTCAGTTTCAAATTCGGCCGGCGTCCGAGGCAGCCCGGCTCGCCAATCCGCAGCCCTCGGGCCAGATGCATCTCATTACACAGATCGACACGGCCCGGTTGCCGCGCGAAGCCGAGCCTCTGGATGTTGTGTTGCCGACCATCGACGGAGCGTCAGTGCCCGACTCGTCCACGATGGCCGACACGGGGGCCGTGGTCGATGTGATGGTGATTTACACCGCGACCGCTCAACTCCACGCCGGAAGTGAGAGCGCGATGATCAACCTGATCAACCTGTAGTAGTCTCGTCAGGTGGCGTGGTTCAAGAAGAGCCGGAAGCCCATCGAGGCCCAACCCGAGAAGAGCAGCAAGATCCCGGAAGGCCTCTGGGTGAAATGCCCGGCCTGCGCGCAGGTCATCTACAACAAGGATCTGGCGGCCAGTCTGCAGGTCTGCCCGAAGTGCAGCCATCACTTCCGCCTGACGGCGCTGGAACGGCTTCGCCATCTGTTCGATGACGGCGAGTTCGACGAGCACGACGCCGCGTTGGCCTCGGTGGACCCGCTGGAGTTCACCGACACCAAGCCGTACCGCTCGCGCCTGGCCAGCAGCCGGGCCGCCACCGGGCATCAGGACGCGGTGGTCTGCGGCAGCGGACGGCTCGACGGCATCCCCACCGAGATCGCGGCGATGGAGTACGGCTTCATCGGCGGCAGCATGGGCGTGGTGGTCGGGGAGAAGATCACGCGCGCCATCGAACGTGCGCTCGCCGCACGTCAACCGGTCATCGCCGTCTCCTGCTCGGGCGGCGCGCGAATGATGGAAGGCGCGCTCTCGCTGATGCAGATGGCCAAGATCAGCGCGGCGCTGGCACGGCTCGATCGGGCGGGCCTGCCGTTTCTCTCGGTGTTGACCGATCCGACCACGGGTGGTGTCACGGCAAGCTTCGCGATGCTGGGCGACTTGAACATCGCCGAGCCCAAGGCGCTCATCGGCTTTGCCGGGCCGCGCGTGATCGAGCAGACGATCGGGCAGCGGCTGCCCGACGGGTTCCAACGCAGCGAGTTCCTGCTCGAACACGGCTTCGTCGATCTCGTCGTTGATCGCCGCGAACTGAAGGCTACCCTCGCGCACGCCCTGCGCTTCATGCTCGCCGACGCGCCGGTGTTGCCGCCGGCTGCCGTCGCCGTTCCCGCGGCCACCTCCGACGTGACGGCCTGAGTCTGCAGGGAGTTCCGCCAATGGACAGCCGCGCCTGGCTGGCCCATCTCGAGCAGTTCGGCATCAAGCTCGGTCTCGATACCATCGCCGCGATCGCCGGCGCGCTGGGGCATCCCGAGCGCGCCTGCCCTGTGCTGCACGTCGCCGGTACCAACGGCAAAGGATCGGTCAGCGCGATGGTCGCCCACGCGCTGACATCGAGCGGCCTGGTCACGGCCCGCTACACCTCGCCGCATCTGGTGCGCCTCGAAGAGCGCTTCGCCGTCGACGGCCGTCCGGTGCCGGGCGCGTCGCTCGACACCGCACTCGACCAGGTCAGGAACGCCGTGGGCCAGCTGCAGTCGGCCGGCACCCTGACCGTCGAGCCGACGTTTTTCGAAGCCACGACGGCAGCCGGGTTCGTGCTGTTCCGTGAGGCGGGCGCAGACATCGCCGTTGTGGAGGTCGGCCTGGGCGGCCGACATGACGCCACCAACATCGTCGCGCCCCTGGTGACGGCGATCACCTCGGTGGACTTCGATCACGAGGCGCAATTGGGCACGACGCTCTCGTCCATCGCCAGCGAAAAGGCCGGCACCATCAAGCCCGGCGTGCCGGTGGTCGTCGGGCCCCTGCCTGAGCAGGCGCGCGCCGTCGTGGAGACCGTCGCGCGCGAGCGGGCCGCGCCGGTGGTTGACGCATTCGACGGCGTCGGAGTCGCTGCCCGACCCGACCACGGGCGCTACCAGGTGACGATCACCACGCCCACACGACGCTATGGTCCACTGCGACTGGCCCTTGCCGGGCGGCACCAGGTGGACAACGCCGTCGTCGCGGTGCGCCTGCTGGAGACGGCCGCTGAGCGTGGCGTGCGTGTGACCGGCGACGCGATCGAGCGCGGTTTGACCGACGCGCGATGGCGCGCGCGCCTCGAGGCACTGGACACACCACGCGGGCAGATCCTGATAGACGGCGCGCACAACCCGGCTGGCGCGCGCGCGCTGACGTCGTATCTCCAAGACGTGTTCCCCGCCGGGTTGCCGCTGGTCCTGGGTGTGATGGGCGACAAGGCGCTCGACCAGATGCTGGCAGCGTTGGCGCAGGTCGCCCGGCCGCTGGTGCTCACGCGTGCGCCCGGGGCGCGCGCGGCCGACCCGCAACAGATGGCCGAGATCGTGCGATCGATCGCGCCTGGCATCGACGTGTTCGTCGAGCCCGACGTCGACGCGGCGCTCGCCCGTGCGTGGTCGCACGGGCCCGTCATCGTCGTGGCTGGCTCGCTCTATCTGGCGGGCGACGTGCTCGCGCGGCTGGGCGCCTCGGTCGAATAAGGCCTGTGGTAAGGTGGGCGTACGTTGCAGCGACTGTTGGTCTTCGTCTCTTGGTGCGCGCTTGGGCTGGCTTTCGGTGCAGGGCCCGCCTGGGCCCAGGTGGGTGACTGCCAGCGCACCACACAGTGGACCATCGATCGGCTCGGCAAGGATCACGTGAAGCTCATAGGCCAGGTCGAGATCGACTGCGGGGATCAGTCGTTTGCGGCCGACGAGGTCGAGCTGTTCACCGACACCCACACACTCATCGCAACAGGCAACGTCGTCTTCACGTCCGGCAGCAATCGCATCGCGGCCGATCGTCTCGACTACAACACCGAGACGCGGACGGGCGTCTTCCACAACGCGACCGGCACCGCGGTGTTGAAGGACAAGACGGAGAAGCCCAAGGAACGATCGATGTTCGGCACCTCCGAACCCGACGTCTACTTCTACGGAAAGACGCTCGAGAAGATCGGGCGCGAGAAGTACAAGATCACCAGCGGCGGGTTCACGACCTGCGTGCAGCCGACGCCACGCTGGCACCTCACGTCGGGGACGGTGTTGCTCAACCTCGAGAGGTACGCCCTCCTCACCAACTCGCTGTTCCGGGTGAAGGGCGTCCCGGTGCTCTATCTGCCGATCTTCTACTACCCCATCAACAAGGAGGATCGCGCGACCGGGTTCCTGATCCCGACGTACGGCACGTCCACGGTTCGCGGCCAGACCATCAGCAACGCGTTCTTCTGGGCCATCAGCCGCAGCCAGGACGCGACGGTGCTGCACGACTGGTACTCGCAGACGGGCCAGGGCATGGGCGGGGAGTATCGCTACCTCGCATCGCCAGGCTCCGAAGGGCAGATCCGCTTCTACAACCTCCGCGAGCACGAGGCCGAGTACACCGACGACTCCGGAGCGATCGTCACGACGCCCGAACGCCGGAGCTACGAAGTGCGGGGGGCGATGTCACAGCGGATTGGGAAGAAGTTCCGCGCGCGCGGCCGGGCCGACTACTTCTCGGACATCACGGTCCAGCAGACCTACAACCAGAACATCTACGACTCCTCGCGCCGCTCGCGCATCTACAGCGGCTCGGTCACTGGCACCGTCGGCACCTGGAACCT
>JAENWD010000381.1 GCA_016650245.1 Vicinamibacteria bacterium | reverse complement strand
TTGATCGAGATCGCGTTGTCGAGGACCGTCTTGATGTCCTCCCAGCTCAACTCGTGGACGAAGCCCACCTGGTTGGCGTCCATGAAGCACGGGTCGCACATCATGTTGCAGCGGTTGGTCAGGTCAACCGTCAGCACCGATCCGCGGCCGTGCTGGATGGTGCTGCTGCCGTGGTTGTGCAGCGTCTCGTCGTTGTGCGCCTTGATGTCGCGCCCAGGGAAGGACTCCTCGAGGTGCTTGAACATCGCCGGGTCGATCGACATCACGTCTTCGAAATGCCCGTGCAGCGGGCAGTCCTTGACCATGAGGATCTTGCCGTCGCGCTCGATGATCGTCGCCTTGATCTCGCCGACCTTCTCGGTCAGCAGGATCGACACGTCCTGCTTGCCGTCGACGATCGCCTGGCGCGCCTCGCGCACGCACATCGGACACAGCGAGTCGGTTTCACGCGGCCAGCCAAGCGGTGGCTTGGTCTTCTGCCACGACTTGTTCAGCGGCTTGTCCGACCACTTCGGAGTGAACGACGGGCTGCGTTTGATCGAGTTCAGGGTGTTGAACAGGTGCCACACGCCATTGGCGGTGACGGCCATTCCCTTCTCGACGTACTTGATCGGTCGGTGCATTGTGACCATATCTCCTGGCAAGGGCCCCAAACGAGCCTCAACTGCTTGAAAGTGAAGGGATTGTAGCCAGAATTTGGCGCCGATCCGGCACTTTCCAGCCAACGGGCCGGCCAGAGGGGCGAGTTGGCGCGGCGGCCGCCGAGCGGGAATATCCGACTAGAATGGTCGCTATTTGCCAGGCCTCGGGCCTCACGGACGGCCTCAGGCCTCTGGAGCTTCGCTGATAGCCTCAGACCTCGGCACCCGGTCAGTGCCCGTCGTACTCCGGCCTCTTCTCGCCCTTGAGCCATTTGTCAAACCATCCCACGATGTGGCGAAGGCGATCGACGCGGCGCCAGGGGGCGCCCGATCGTGACAGCTCGTGGCCCTCGTCGGGGAAGCGCACCATCACCACCGGCACTTTTCGGTACTTGAGCGCCCGGAACATCGCGTCGCCTCCCGCCGCTGGTGGCGTGCGGTAGTCCGCGTCGCCTTCGACGAGCATCAACGGCGTCGTGATCCGGTCGACATGTGCAATCGGTGACCGCCGGACGAAGTCTTTCTGTTGCTGCCAGGGCGGTCCCTTGAACCAGCTCGGGGTGAACAGCGTGAAGTCGGCGGAGTACCACCAGGCCTCCCAGTCGGCAATGGACCGCTGCGACACCGCCGCCGTGAAGCGCGTGGTCCTGGTGAGCGCCCAGTTGGTCAGCACGCCGCCGCCGCTGCCGCCGGTGACGCCCAGCCGCGTGGGGTCAACGTAGCCACGGCCGACGACCTCGTCGAGCGCGGCCATCAGGTCGCGGTAGTCGTCGCCGGGATAGCGGTGCTGGATGCTGTTGCCGAAGCGCTGGCCATACGTAGTGCTGCCGCGCGGGTTGGTGTACACGACGACATAGCCTTTGGCGGCCATCCAGAGGAACTCGTGGGTGAACGTCGCGCCGTACGCGGCGTGTGGGCCGCCGTGGATTTGCAGGACCAGCGGGTACGTCTTCGACGGGTCGAAGCCGGATGGTTTGAGGATCCAGCCTTGAATCCGCGTGCCGTCGAAGGAGCGCGTCCAGAACGTCTCGGGCTCGGACAGGTCGAGCGCAGCCATCACGTCGCCGTTGGTCGCCGCGAGCAACTGGAATGAGCCGGGCCGATCGAGGCGTCCGAGTTGGAGGTCGCACAGCCGAGTCGGCGACGAGGCCAGCAGCGCCGCCTGTCCGTCTCGTGTCGCGGTGAATCCCTGGACCTCGTGGTCGCCTTCGGTGAGCGCACTGACCGCGCCGGTGGCCGCGTCGATGCGCACCAGGTTCGCGCGGCCTTCGACGGCTGCCACCGTCACGATCGCCTGGCCGTCGGCGGTCCAAATCGGGCGCGTCGAGCTGCTGCCGCGCGGCGCGCGCTGGTCGCCTGTCAGGCCCCCGTCGATGTCGTAGTCGTATCGCTCGGTGAGGTTGGTCACCGTGCCCGTCGCGCGGTGTACGACGAACAGGTCGGGTTGGCTGTACGAGCGCACCGGCCGTCCGTTGAGCGACGCGATGAAGGCGACGTGCGTGCCGTCCGGGCTCGGCGAGGGGCGCGAGATGGCGCCGTCGATAGCCGCGACCTCCTTGACGGCACCCGTTGAGACGTCGGCCTCCATCAACACCACGCGCGGCGGGGCGTAGTCTGGCTCCGACGAGGTCTGTGCGGTGAAGAACACGCGCGAGCCGTCTGGCGACCACACCGGGTCCTGGTCACCCAGCCGCCCCCGTCCCACGGGGCGCGACACGCCGTGTTTGCCGGGCTCGTCGCCCAGCGTCACCAGAAACACGCGGCTGCGGCGGCCGGCATCGACAAACCCGGTGCCGTCGGCGCGAAACGTCGCGCGGGTGACGATGCGCGCGTCGCTGGGGCGGGGGCGACCTGGCTCGGGCATGGGGGTGACGGCCCCGCGCACGTTGCTGCCCACGACGAGCTGGTGACCGTCGGGCGCCCACGCAAATGTCGTCACGCCTTCCGGCAGCGAGGTCAGCGCCGTCGGCTCGCCGCCCTCGAGCGACAGCGCGTAGACCTGCGCCGGCGACGGGCGCGTCTCACCTTCCACGATGCGAAGAAAGGCCAGGCGCCGTCCATCGGGCGACCATCGTGGCGTGGTGTCGCGCCGCCCCGTCGTCATCGCCCGTGGCGGACCGCCGGCCGCCGGCACGACCCAGATGGACGAGGCGTACGTGTCGCGCTCGCGTTCGACGACGACGCGGACAAAGGCGACGGCGCTGCCGTCTGGTGCGATCTGCGGGTCGGCGGTCCACACGAAGTCGAGCAGGTCCGTGTCGCGGATGGGACGCCGGCTCTGCGCGTACGGAGACGCGGCAGCCCAAGCGACATACACCGCGAACGCAACGGTCACGAGTCGGCGCATGGGGACTTATACCGCACGCGGCACGCGGCACGAAGCACTTCAGCACCGGACCCAGCACGCGGCACCCGGCACTTCAGCACGGGTATGATTGTGGCGTCATGTCCGTTCGCGATCTCATCATCGTCGGCGCCGGGCCCTCGGGGCTGGCGACCGCCATTGCCGCAGGACAGGCGGGTCTGGACTACACGATCCTCGAGAAGGGCGTGCTGGTGAACTCGATCTACCAGTTCCCCGTGCACATGTCATTTTTCACGACGCCCGAGCTACTCGAGATCGGTGGCCTGCCGCTGGTGACGCCGTATGAGAAGCCGACCCGAATCGAGGCCCTGAAATACTATCGGCGCGTCGCCGAGAAATTCGACCTGCGCATCGAGTTTGGCCGCCAGGTGACCGGTCTTGACCGCGATGCCGCGACCGGCGTGCTGACGGTGACCAGCACTTCGTCGGCAGGGACCAGGACCGATCGTGCGCGCGCGGTCGTGTTTGCCATCGGGTACTACGACCATCCGAACCGACTGGGTGTCCCCGGCGAGGACCTGCCGCACGTCTCGCATTACTACCGCGACGCGCACTCGTGCTACCGGCAACGCGTCGTGGTCGTCGGCGGCAAGAACTCCGCCGCCGAGGCCGCGCTGGAGCTGTTCCGCGCCGGCGCGCACGTGACGCTGGTGCATCGACGATCGACACTCGGCGCGTCCATCAAGTACTGGGTGAAGCCCGACATCGACAACCGGATCGCCGAGGGCTCGATTCCGGCACGCTTCAACACCCGAGTCGTCGCGATCACGCCCGAGGCCGTGATCGTGGACCCACCCGAGTCCCTTCCCGCCGACCGCGTGTTCCTGCTCACCGGCTACCACGCCGACTTCACGCTGCTCGAGGCGTGCGGCCTCAGCATCGATCCCGACACCGGCGTGCCGGCCTACGACCCGGGGACGCTCGAAAGCAACGTCCCCAACGTGTTCCTCGCCGGCGGCGTGCTGGCAGGCAAGGACACGGCGCCGATCTTCATCGAGAACGGGCGGTTCCATGGGGAGCGCTTGGTGAAAGTGTTGGCGGATCGACTCCAGGCGGCGTCGGCGACTCGATGACGTACGCCAACCACCGAAGACACAGAGACGCACGGAGTCTTGTGACGAGTGACGAGTTCGAAATGTCGCAGATTAGTGCGTGGACGACGGCGCGTGCCGCCCCGCGGTCATGGCTTTGATCTCCAGCAGATCCGCCAGGGCGCTCGCGCGTGCGACCAGCGTGTCGCACTCGAGCAGCGCCTGCCTCTCGATGGGCGCCAGGTCCAGGTACTGCGCCAGGGCGTGGATGACATCGCCGTCGGTCATCGTCGGCGGCACGGTCAGCTCGCTGCCACGTTCGACCAGCGGCACCAGCAGGTGCTCGATCCTATCGCGCAGGGCGTGAAGCGTCGGGGCGTCGGGCGGCGACGCGATGTCGCCACCCAGGCGTTCGATGAGGCCCAGCCGGTAGACGCGCGACCCATCTTCCTCTTTCACACGGAAACGCTCCACGCCCTGCAGCACGACGTTGAATCGGCCATCCGGCAGGCGCTCGGCGTGCGTGATGAGCCCCACGCAGCCCACCGGGTAGATCGGCGGCCGGCCCTCGTACTCGGCGTCGAACCCGGGCTTGAGCAGCGCCATCCCGATCATCCGGTCGCCGGCCAGCGCGTCTTCGGTCATCGCGCGATAGCGCGCCTCGAAGATGTGCAGCGGCAGGAACACGCCGGGGAAGAGGACGACGTTGGGGAGGGGGAATAACGGGAGAGTCGAAGGGAGCATGTCCGGTTACGGGTTACGAGTTACGGGTTACGAGTGGGGTGATGAGTGGGTGAGTTACGAGTTACGAGTACGGGAGGAAGTGCGGAGTCGCAGCGCGTCAGCGCCACTCGTAGCCCGTAACCCATCACCCCAAACTCAGTCCGTAACCCGTAATCCGTAAACCGTAACTGTCAGTGAATCGTCCGCGTCTTCTTGTCCAAGTAGTCCATCAACACATACTGCCCCAGCGTGTACGGCGTGGTGAAGTACGCCTTGCCCCGGCACATCGCGGCCACACGCCGCACGAAGGCCACCAGGTCGGGGTCGCGGGCGAGCATGAAGGTGTTGATCATGATGCCGGCCTTGCGGCAGTTGGCCACTTCGCGCAGCGTCTCGGCGACCACCAGCGGGTCCAGGCCGAAGGCGTTGCGGTAGATGCGGCCGTCGGGTTGGGTGAGCGCCGACGGTTTGCCGTCGGTGATCATGACGATCTGGCGCATGTCCTTGCGCTGCCGCTCGAGCAGGCGCCGCGCCATCCGCAGGCCTTCCCGCGTGTTCGTGTAGTAGGGGCCGACCCTCACGCGGCCCAGCTGCGCGATGGGGACTTCCTCGGCCGAGTCGTGGAACAGCACGAGCTTGAGGCTGTCGCCCGGATACTGCAGGCGGATCAACTGCGACAGCGCCATGGCCACACGCTTGGCCGGCGTAAAGCGGTCCTCGCCATAGAGGATCATGCTGTGGCTGCAATCGAGCATGATCACGGTGGCGCACGAGCTCTGGTACTCGCCCTGCGCGATCACGAGGTCTTCGGATTCCAAGTCGATCTCTTGGGGCCTGGCCCCCGTGCGCATCGCGGGGGCCAGGCCCCTGCCCAGCCCCCTGCGGATCGCGTTCAACAGCGTCGCGCTCGCATCCAGGTTCAGCGTGTCGCCGAACTCGTACGGCTTGGTCGCACCGGACGCCTCGATGCCGGTGGCCAGATCGCGCGTGTCGTGCCGGCCGAAGCTGCTCTTGCCCAGCGAGCCGAGCAGGTCGCGCAACGCTCTGAAGCCCAGAAAATCGAGCGCCTTGTCGGTGACCTCGAAGCGTGCGGGTCGTTCGGGCTGCCCCTGCTCCCCCTGCCGCTGCTGGCGGCGGGCCTGGTCGGCCTGCAGGTCGGGCGCCGCGGTCACGTAGCCGGATTCCTGCATCCGCTCGATGATTTGTTTGATCAGCTCTTCGACCCGCTGCTTGGAGGGCTCGTCGCCGCCCTCGCCCAGCAGTTGCTGCAGGCGCTCGTCGGGCAACACGCCGCCGGTGAGCAACGCGTCGAGGATCGCGTCGTACAGCGCCTGCATCGACCGCTCGTCGTCGGTGCCGCTGAAGTACGGATCGCGGAAGCCGCTGGCCAGCAGCAGATCCGACAGCTTCGACATGAGCTCGTCCATGTCGAGCTCGTCGAGCAGGTCGGGGACGAATTTGCCGTAGCGGTATTTCATGACAAGAACCGAGAAGTGCTAAATGCAAAGTGCAAACTGCGAAATGAGGGAAAGCGTACTTTGCACTTCGCACTTCGCATTGTGCATTTCAGTTGTAGTACTTCTTCTTCCCCCCTCCCGGCATCGGCGGCAGGTCGTCAAGCGACGGCTCGTCGCGCCGAGTGGCGCGGCGTTGCGCCGGTTGCTCGGCCGCCTGGTAGCCGCGCTCGGTGGTGCGTCCGATCTTCCTGGTGGCGGCCAGCCCCTCGAGGATGAACTCCACGGCCGACGCCCGCAGCGGCGCAGGCGCCTGGTCGTCGACGCCGGCAAACCGTACGCCTTCGAGCAGGCCCGGGATGCGCCGCGCGCGGGTGAGGAATTCCTCGGCGCGCGTCGTGTCTTCGAGGGGGAGCGAGCCCCCGGCCTCGAACCAGTCCACGATACGCGAGGTGTCGAGCGTGTCGAGCGTGCTGACGAAAACGTTGGCCACGGCGCCGCGGATCAGCTCGTGCGCGATGGCGTCGGCGCCCTTGATCTCGCCCTCGTATTCGAGCTCGAACTTGCCGGTGATGGCCGGCAGCGCCGCATAGATGTCCGCGATGCGCGCCGCCGGCGGCGCTTCTCCCGTCGTGAGCGCGCGCCGCTCGGCGTTGCTGGCGACGTTTTCCAGCACGCTGATGGGCAGGCGCTGGCTCACTCCCGAGCGCTGGTCGATACGGCGGTCGGTGCGTGCCTGAAACGCGATCTCTTCCACGACTTCGCGCACCCAGGACGGCACCTCGACGCCGCCGGAATCGTCCCGTCGATCCAGCCACGCCTCCTGGGCAGTGATGTCCATGCCCAGGCCACGCGTGGCGGCGTAGTGCGTCCGGATTTCCGAGCCGATGCGGTCCTTGAGCGGCGTGATGATCTTGCCACGTGCCGTGTAATCCTCGGGATTGGCCGTGAAGGCCATCAGCACATCCAGCCGCAGTCGGACCGGATAGCCTTTGATCTGCACGTCGCCTTCCTGGAGGATGTTGAACAGGCCCACCTGAATCTTCCCGGCCAGGTCCGGCAGCTCGTTGATCGCGAACACGCCGCGGTTGGCCCGCGGCAGCAGCCCGTAATGCATCGTCTGCTCGTCGCCGAGCTCGCGGCCAGAGCGCGCCGCCTTGATCGGGTCGATGTCGCCGATCAGGTCCGCGATGGTCACATCCGGCGTCGCCAGCTTCTCGATGTAGCGGTCTTCGCGCGGCAGCCACGCGACAGCCAGATCGTCGCCGGCGTCGGCCAGCTTCGCGCGGCACGCGGCGCACAACGGGTTGAACGGGTCGTCGCGCAGCTCACAACCTGCGACGACGGGAAGCGACTCGTCGAGCAGCCCGACCAGGGCGCGCAGCATCCGCGTCTTGGCCTGCCCGCGCAGGCCGAGCAGGATGAAGTTGTGCTTCGACAGCAAGGCGTTGACGACCTGGGGCACGACCGTGTCGGTATAGCCGACCACGCCTGGGAAGATCGTGACGCCGGCGCGAAGCCGCTGGATGAGGTTGAAGCGGACCTCGTCCTTGACGCTTGCATGACGCGGCAGACCGGCTGCAACCGCTCGCCGCAGGCCACCAAGTGTGGAAGGATGACTAGACGCCATGGGAAATTGTAATCTCATTGCCGATTGCCATCTGCGTATTCCCAATCGTCAATCGTCAATCGTCAATCGTCAATCGTCAATTCCCCGTGTCCCCCTTCTCCCGCACCCCCGGCCGTCCGCTCGTGTTCGCGCATCGTGGTGGACGGGCGATGGGCCCCGAGAACACCCTGGTCGCCTTCGACCGTGGCGCCGGCAGCGGCGCCGACGGCATGGAGCTCGACGTCCACCTGTCGCGCGATGGCCGCGTGGTGGTGTGTCACGACCCCACGGTCGATCGCACCACCGACGCACAGGGGCCGCTGGCCGGGCGCACCGCGGCCGAGCTGGCCGCCCTCAACGCGACACTGCGGTATGGGGCCGACCTCGAGCACACCTGGGCGGGGCCGCGCGCTGGCATTCCCACCCTGGACGACGTGTTGATGCGGTACCCGGACGCGCGCGTGATCATCGAGATCAAGGACGGCACCGAGGCCTGTGCCGCGGCCGTGGTCGGGTCGGTGCGCCGTGCCGGAGCGCTCGACCGTGTGTGTGTGGGCTCGTTCAGCCTGCTGGCCCTGCTGGCCGCGCGTGCGCGTGAGCCGCAGCTGGTCACCGGCGCGGCACGCACGGAAGGGCAGTGGGCGCTCTATCGATCGTGGATCGGCTTGAGCCCGGGCCGCGTGCCGTATCGCGCCTTCCAGGTCCCGCAGCAGGCGGGCCGGCTGAAGGTCGTCACGCCGCGCTTCATCCGCGCCGCCCACAGGGTCGACATCGCCGTGTACGTGTGGACGATCAACGAAGAGGCCGACATGCGGCGGCTGTTCGACTGGGGCGTGGACGGCATCATCACCGATCACCCGGACGTGGCGGTACGCGTGCGCGACCAATGGGTCGGCACTAACAATCACGACGGCACGACGGCACGACGGCACGCCGAACTCGTAACCCGTAACTCGTAACTCAATGATCCCACCCACCCTCGATGACGTGCGCGCGGCGACGGCGCACGTGTATGCCGTGATGGCGCCCTCGCCGTTGCAGCGCCATCCGCTGCTGGCCCAGGCGCTGGGCGCCGACGTCTTCGTCAAGCACGAGAACCACAACCCGACGGGCGCCTTCAAGGTGCGCGGCGGCGTGAACCTGGTGGCGCGGCTCTCGGATGCCGATCGCGCACGCGGCGTGATCTCGGCGACCACGGGGAATCACGGACAGTCGATCGCGTTTGCCGCGGCTCGTGCTGGTGTGCCGTGCACGCTGGTGGTGCCGTTGGGCAACAACCCAGGGAAGAACGCGCTGATGCGTGCCTGGGGCGCGGACGTGATCGAGCACGGGAGAGACTTTGACGAGGCGCGCGAACTGGTGGAGCGCCTGGGCGACCAGCGCGGTCTGCGCTACGTGCACTCGGCCAACGAACCCGATCTCATCAGCGGCGTCGCGACGTACGCCCTCGAGGTGTTCGACGCGCTGGCCGACATCGACACCGTGTTTGTCCCGGTCGGCGGCGGCAGCGGCGCCTGCGGCCTCATCACCGTGCGTGATGCCCTGGGCCTGAAGACGCGCATTGTCGGTGTGGGCGCCGAGCGCGCCAGCGCGGTCGCGCAGTCGTGGCGCGCGGGCACGCGGATCGTCGGCTCGTCTGCCGACACGTTTGCCGAAGGCGTCGCCACGCGCGTCACCTTCGATCTGACGTTTGGCATCCTGCAACGCGGGCTCGACGACTTCGTGTTGCTGAGCGAAGACGAACTCGCTGAAGGCGTACGCCTGGCGTTGCGCCTCACGCACAACCTGGCCGAGGGCGCCGGCGCAGCCGCCATCGCCGCCGCGCTGAAGTGGCACGACCAGATCGCGGGGCAACGAGTGGTGTGCGTGATGAGCGGGGGGAACCTCGATTCGGTACGACTGCGACACATCCTCGCCACTGATCACAATCACGATGGCGCGAAGGCGCGATGACGCGAAGAAATCGTTGTCATGGTCTCTCTTCGCGCCTTCGCGCCTTCGCGCCATTGTGGTTGTGAAAAATGACGGTCATCTCACTGGGTCATGTACTTCGCCGTACCCTCCAAAATCTGGGCGCATGATCCGATAATGGATTTAGAATGGGGTGTTTGTCCCGCCCCGCTGAGGAAGCAGAAGCCCCCATGAGGAACATCGCGGTAAACCAGGACCCGGCCGTCGAGGCGATTGAGACCCGGGAATGGCAGGAATCGCTCGACTACGTCGTCCAGCGCGGCGGAGGGGTTGCCCGTGCGGCCGAGTTGCTCCGCCAGCTTGAATTTCATTCGCGGCAGAGTGGCTATCGGCTGCCCTTCACGGCAAACACGCCCTACGCCAACAGCATATCGCCCGCGCAGCAACCGGCATTTCCGGGCAACCAGGCCCTCGAGCGCCGCATCAAGAGCCTCGTGCGCTGGAACGCGCTGTCGATGGTGGTCCGCGCCAACAAGTTGAGCGACGGCATCGGCGGCCATATCTCGACGTTTGCCTCGGCGGCCACGCTCTACGAAGTGGGCTTCAACCACTTCTTCAAAGGCAAGGGCAGCGGCTACGACGGCGACGTGATCTTCTTCCAGGGCCACGCGGCGCCTGGTGTGTACGCGCGCGCGTTTCTGGAAGGGCGACTGTCGGTCGAGAAGCTCGAGAACTTCCGTCGCGAGACGCAGCCCGGCGGCGGGCTCTCGTCCTACCCGCATCCCTGGCTGATGCCGGATTTCTGGGAGTACCCGACCGTGTCGATGGGCCTGGGGCCCATCATGGCCATCTACCAGGCGCGCTTCATGCGCCACCTGGACGACCGCGGTCTCGCGCCGCTTGGCAACCGCAAGGTATGGTCGTTTCTCGGCGACGGCGAGACCGACGAGCCCGAGTCGCTGGGCGCCATCACGCTGGCCAGCCGCGAGAAGCTGGACAACCTGATCTTCGTCATCAACTGCAACCTGCAGCGGCTGGACGGTCCGGTGCGCGGCAACGGCCAGATCATCCAGGAACTCGAGGCCGTCTTCCGCGGCGCCGGCTGGAACGTCGTCAAGTGCCTGTGGGGCAGCGACTGGGATCCGCTCTTCGAGCGAGACACCGAAGGGCTGCTCACGCGGCGCCTGGGCGAGATCGTGGACGGGCAGTACCAGAAGTACTCGGTCGAGTCTGGCGCCTACCTCCGCGAGCACCTGTTTGGCAGCGACCCGCGCCTGCAGGCCCTGGTCAGTCACCTGAGCGACGAAGAGCTGCGCAGGCTGCGGCTCGGGGGCCACGATCCCGTCAAGGTCTACGCGGCGTTCAAGGCCGCCGTCGATCACAAGGGGCAGCCCACCGTCGTGCTTGCGCGCACGGTGAAGGGCTACGGCCTTGGCGAATCGGGTGAAGGCAAAAACGTCACGCACCAGCAGAAGAAGCTGAACGAGGACGAGCTGGCCATATTCCGCGAGCGGTTTGGCATCGAACTGACCGACGAGCAACTGCAGAGTTCGCCGTTCTTCCGCCCCGCAGACGACAGCCCCGAGCTGCAGTACCTGCAGTCGCGGCGCAAGGCGCTGGGCGGGTACGTCCCGTCGCGCAAGCCGACCGAGGCGAGGGTCACCGCGAACCTGGAGCCGATCTTCGAGGAGTTCTACGCGGGCACCGACGACCGCAAGGTGTCCACGACGATGGTGTTCGTGAAGATGCTGGCCAAGATGCTCCGCGATCCGGAGATCGGCAAGCTGGTCGTCCCCATCGTGCCCGACGAGGCGCGCACCTTCGGCATGGAGGCGCTGTTCCGGCAGGTCGGCATCTACTCGCACGTCGGCCAGCTGTACGAGCCGGTCGACAGCGACACGCTGCTGTACTACAAGGAAGCCAAGGACGGGCAGATCTTCGAGGAGGGCATCACCGAGGCCGGGTCGATGTCGACGTTCATTGCCGCGGGCACGGCCTACGCGACGCACGGCATCAACACGATCCCGTTCTTCATCTACTACTCGATGTTCGGCTTCCAGCGCATCGGCGACCTCATCTGGGCCGCAGGCGACGCGCGCTGCCGCGGCTTCCTGCTGGGCGGCACGGCCGGACGCACGACGCTTGCGGGCGAAGGCCTGCAGCACCAGGACGGCCACAGCCACGTGTTGTCGCTTCCGGTGCCCAACTGCCTGTCCTACGACCCGGCCTTTGCGTACGAGATCGCGATCATCATCCAGGACGGCATTCGCCGGATGTACGGCAACGGCGAAAGCGTCTTCTACTACCTCACCGTGATGAACGAGGCGTACGAGATGTCTGCGATGCCCAGGGGCGACGACGTGCGCGAGGGCATCCTGAAGGGGCTGTACAGGTTCCGCGCCACCGCCAAGCCGAAGGCCAAGCTGCGCGCGCAACTGCTGGGCAGCGGCGCCATCCTGCCGGAAGTCATCAAGGCGCAGGCGATCCTCGAAGAGAAGTACAGCGTCTGGGCCGACGTCTGGAGCGTGACCAGCTACAACGAGCTCTATCGCGACGGGCACGCCGCCGATCGCTGGAACCTGCTGCACCCGGGCGAGACGCCGAAGGTGCCGTATGTGACGCAGGCGCTGGCCGATGCGCCTGGTGTCTTCGTGGCGGCCTCTGACTACCTGAAGGTGCTGCCAGACACGCTCACCCGCTGGCTGCCGCGGCCCATCGTGTCGCTGGGCACCGACGGCTTCGGCCGCAGCGAAGCCCGCGCCGACCTGCGCAATCACTTCGAGGTGGACGCGCGGTTCGTGGTGCTGGCGACGCTGTCGGCGCTGGCCAAGGACGGCCAGATCGACGCCAACGTCGTGCAGAAGGCGATCGAGGATCTGGGGATCGACCCGGAGAAGAAGAACCCGGCCACAGCGTAGGTGACGGGCCTTTTGACGATCACAATCGCGACGACGCGAAGGCGCGAAGGCGCGAGGGGAAGTTGGTGGCAGCTGCTGGGCCGACCAGACGTCTTCCTTCGCGGCATCGCGCCATCGCGCCATCGTGATTGTCATCGCGACGTGAGGATGTCTCGTGCCTGACTTTGTCATTCCCGAACTTGGTGAGAACATCGCCGGCGGCGATGTCGTGCGCGTCATGGTGAAGCCGGGCGACACGCTGGCGAAGGACCAACCCGTCCTCGAGCTCGAGACCGACAAGGCGACGATCGAAGTCCCCTCCAACGTCGCCGGCGTCGTCAAGGAGCTCAAGGTCAAGCCGGGCGACAAGGTGAAGGTCGGGCAACTGGTGCTGACGGTCGCCGCCTCTGCCGCCGCGCCTGAGGTTTCCGCCTCCGCTGCTGGCGCAGCTGCGGCGGACAAGCCCGCGGCGGCTGCGGCGGCCGCCTCCGCTGCCGCGCCGGCAACACCCGCGGCCGCTGCGGCGCGCCAGGGCGCAAAACCAGCGGATCCGGCGGCTGCAAAGCACGAAGACCTTGCCGGTGCCGAGCACTCGCCGGGCGACGAGGGCAAGACGCCGTCGAAGGTCGTGGACATCGGGCGCGGTGCGCCTGCGCGACCGGCGGCGGCGTCTGGCGCTACCATGCCGAGCGGCGGCGGCCTGGTGCCGGCCGCGCCCTCGACCCGCCGCACGGCGCGCGAACTGGGCGTGGACATCACGCAGGTTGACGGCACCGGCCCGGGCGGCCGCATTTCCGTGGAGGACGTGAAGGGGTACGCACGGTCGGTGCTCACGGGCAGCGGCGGCGTGGCGCGAGTGGCCAGCGGTCCGCTGCCGGACTTCTCCCAGTGGGGCGAGGTCGAGGTGCAGCCGATGCGCAACATCCGCCGAGTCACGGCCGAACGGCTGTCGGCGGCGTGGGCGACGGTCCCGCACGTCACGCAATTCGACAGGTGCGACATCACCGAGATCGAAAAGCTGCGTCAGACATACGCGAAGAAGGCCGGGGCGTCGGGTGCCAGGCTCAGCATCACCGCCATCGCGCTCAAGGTGATCGCCGGCGCGCTCAAGACGTTTCCGCAGTTCAACAGCTCGGTGGACATGGCAGGGCAGTCGATCGTGCTCAAGAAGTACGTGCACATCGGCGTCGCCGTGGACACCGATCGCGGCCTGATCGTCCCGGTCATCCGCGACGTGGACAAGAAAAGCATTCCGCAGCTGTCGGTCGAGCTCGCGCAGTTGGCCGAGACGACCAGGGCCGGCAAGCTCACGCCGGCCCAGATGCAGGGCGGCTCGTTCACGATCAGCAACCTCGGCGGGATCGGCGGCGCCTACTTCACGCCGATCGTGAACTCCCCGGAGGTCGCCATCCTCGGCATGTCGCGCGCGGTGACCGAACCGGTATGGAACGGCACGGCGTTCGAGCCGCGGTTGATGATGCCGTTGTCGCTGTCCTACGATCATCGCGTCATCGACGGTGCCGACGGCGCGCGGTTCCTGCGCACGGTGTGCGAGACCTTCGAGCAGCTGTTTTTGCTGAGCCTGTAGTGCAAAATGCGAAATGCGAAGTGCCAAGTACGCTGAGCACCTCGTACTTAGCATTTCGCATTTAGCACTTCGCATTTCATCATCCCGGTCATGCCAACCAACACCCAACTCGTTGTCATCGGGGCCGGTCCTGGCGGCTATGCCGCGGCCTTCTACGCCGCCGATCTCGGCATGGACGTCACCCTCATCGACCCGGAAGTCAATCCCGGCGGCGTGTGCGTCTATCGCGGCTGCATCCCGTCGAAGGCGCTGCTGCACGTCGCCAAGCTCATCGAAGAGGCGCGGCACGCGTCGGCCTGGGGCGTGGAGTTCGGCGCGCCGAAGGTGGATCTCGACAAGCTCCGCGCATTCAAGGACCACGTCGTCGGCCGGCTGACCGGCGGCACGGGACAGCTCGTCAAGGCGCGCAAGGTCACCTACCTGCGTGGCACGGCGACGCTGACCGGGCCGACCAGCCTCGACGTCGCCAGGGTCGATGGCGGCACCGAGCAGGTGGCCTTCCAGCACGCCATCATCGCCATCGGGTCGCAGCCCGCAAAAGTGCCGGGCCTGTCCATCGACAGCCCCCGTGTGATGGACTCCACCTCGGCGCTCGAACTCGAGAGTGTTCCAGGCTCGCTGCTCGTCGTGGGCGGCGGCTACATCGGCCTCGAGCTGGGCAGCGTGTACGCGGCGCTCGGCAGCACGGTCACCGTCGTCGAGATGACGCCGGGGCTGCTGCCTGGCGCGGACCGCGACCTGGTGGAGGTGCTCGCGAAAAAGATCGAGAAGGCCTTTGACGCGGTGCTGCTCAGCACCAAGGTCGTCGGCATGACCGAGCAGAAGGACGGCCTCACGGTCAGCTTCGAGGATCCATCCGGCGCCCGGCGCGATCAGATGTTCGACAAGGTGCTGGTGTCGGTGGGCCGCAAGCCGAACCAGATGCCAGGGCTCGACAAGACGAAGGTCGAGGTGGACCCGCGCGGCTTCATCAAGGTCAACGGGCGCCGACAAACCGCCGAGCCGACCATCTACGCCATCGGTGACATTGCCGGCGACCCGATGCTGGCGCACAAGGCCAGCCACGAAGGGCGCGTCGCCGTGGAAGCCATCCACGGCGACGATGTGGTGTTCGAGCCCGCGGCGATTCCAGCCGTGGTCTTCACCGATCCGGAACTGGCGTGGGCCGGCCTGACCGAGACCGAAGCGACACGCGACGGCCGGAAGGTCGAGGTCGTGAGGTTTCCCTGGGCCGCCTCGGGCCGCTCACTGACGCTTGACCGCACCGACGGGCTGACCAAGCTCGTCATCGAACCCGGCTCCGAGCGCGTGCTCGGCGTCGGCATCGTGGGCCCGGGCGCAGGGGAGTTGATCGCCGAAGGCACGCTGGCGATCGAGATGGGCGCGGTCGTGTCGGACCTCAAGCTGACGATCCACGCGCACCCGACGCTGTCGGAGACGGTGATGGAGTCGGCCGAGATGTTCTTCGGACACGCCACTCACGTTTACAGACCGAAGCGAAAGTAGCGGGTTCGGTCGGGTTCGGACGGGTTGGGCCAGGTTGGGGCAGGTTGAACCTGGTTGGTCAAGTTGGCGCCGCAACCTGATCAACCAGCGTCAACCAGGCCCCAACGTGGCCCAACCCGACCCAACCTGATCAACCAGGGATCCGCCCCCTCGTCTTAGTCTTTACTCTCCATATGGCGGTATTGGCGGTGATGTAGAGCGTCGCCCCGTCATCCCCCCACGCGACATTCGCCGTGGGCACGCCGGTCGAGATCGTCCCCAGGTGCGTGCCGTCCGGCGCGATGATCCACACGCCGCCGGGGCCAGTCGCCCAGAGATTGCCCTTCGTATCCACCTTCAGGCCGTCGGGCAGCCCCGGCTTCTTGGCTTTGGCCTCCGCCGTCGCGTCCATCAGTACCTTTCCTGCGCCAAGCGTGCCGTCGGCATTCACCGGATACGCCATCCAGATGGACTTCTCGGGATCGGACTGCGCGACGTAGAGCGTCTTCTCGTCCGGGGAAAACGCCAGCCCGTTGGGGGCGTTGAGCTCCTTGGTCAGCAGCGTGAGCGTGCCGTCGGTGGCGCGGCGATAGACGCCTTGATAGGGCAGTTCCTTTGCGGGATCGTCCCACCGCTTGGGCAGCCCGTACGGCGGGTCGGTGAAGTACATCGCGCCTGACGAGTGGAAGACCACGTCGTTGGGGCTGTTGAGCCGCTTGCCGTCGTACCTCGCCGCCAGCGGCGTCCACGTCCCGCTCTCCCACCGCGCCACCTGACGATCGCCGTGCTGGCAGGCGACCAGTCGGCCCTGCGCGTCGAAGGTGAGCCCGTTGGTGCCGGGCTCGGGACCGGTGAACGGCTCGGCGCCGTGATAGCCGCTCGGTTTCAGAAACTCCGAGATGCCCTTGCCCGGCTCCCACTTGATGATCGCGTTGTTCGGGATATCCGAGAACAGGAGGAAGCCGCCCTTCCTGCTCCAGACTGGACCCTCGGTCCACCGAAACCCCTCGCCGAGCTTCTCGAAGACAGCGTCTGGCGCAATCAGGCCATCGAGGGCGGGCGACTTCTTGACGATCGTCGGTGTGGGAATTTGAGCCATCAGCATGCTCGTCATCAAGGCCGCAGCCGCCACGGCCGCAAGGCAGAATCGACGCACGAAACCTCCTCGTCCACGTACGCCAACCACGGAGACACAGGGATCACAGAGGTCACACGGAGACGGATAGGGCAGCGTCGGGATGCACCCGTTCGCTCGGGTTCAACCCAAGATCCAAGAGACTCTGTGCGTTCTCTGCGTTCTCCGTGTCTCTGTGGTTGACGTACGTGATCAGTCGAAATTGAACGTCAACGCATCGGCGTCGAGGCCGATCGTGACGTGGCCGCCGTTCTCCAGCCGGCCGAAGAGTATCTCATCGGTGAGCCGATTGCGCACCTCCTGCTGGATCACGCGCGCCAGGGGGCGGGCGCCAAAGACCGGGTCGAAACCCTTCCGTGCCAGCCACACCCTGGCCTCGGGTGACAGCGTGAAGGCGATCTTGCGTTCGGTGAGCTGCGCTTCGAGCTGCAGGATGAACTTCTCGACGATCGTCTCCATCGTCTGCTGGGACAGCGGACGAAACGTCACGATGGCGTCGAGCCGGTTGCGGAACTCCGGGCTGAACAGGCGCTCGATTGCCGACTTCGACCTCGTCTGCGCCATCTTCCAGCGGGCGTCGTCGGCCATCGCCGAGTCGCCACGAGCGATATCGGCAAAGCCGATGGAGGTCACGCTCAGCTCGCGGCTGCCGGCATTGGACGTCATGATCAGGATGACGTGCCGGAAGTCGGCCTTGCGGCCGGTGTTGTCGGTGAGCGTCGCGTGGTCCATCACCTGGAGCAGGATGTTCATCACATCCGGATGGGCCTTCTCGATCTCATCGAGCAGGACGACGTTGTAGGGATGCTGCCGGACCGCGTCCACCAGCAGGCCGCCCTGCT
>JAENWD010000380.1 GCA_016650245.1 Vicinamibacteria bacterium | reverse complement strand
GTTGGCCTGGCCCGGCACCAGCGTGCGTCCTTCGTATCGCACCGACGCGAAGGGGCTTCCGCTTGCGAAGATGGCTCGCCCGCCGCTCTCGGCGTACGCCTGTCCGGCCGTGCATTCGGCCTTGTCGGTCGGGTTGGACAGCGCGAAGATCAGCGGCCGCTGGCTGATCGCACTCATCGCCTGGATCACGTCTGGCGTGAAGGTCTGTGGCTGGCCCGACGCGCCGATCAGCGCCGTGGGCCTGATCGTCTTCACGGCCGAGAGCAGGTCGGGGAGGGGCGCGTGGTCGTGCGCGTAGGGCCGCTTGTGTTCGGCGAGGTCGCGACGCGCGGCGACGACCAGGCCCTTGGAGTCAACGAACCAGCAGCGCCGGCGGGCCTCGTCATCCGCCAGGCCTTCGGCCACCATCGCGGCCACGACGAGGTCGGCGATGCCCGTGCCGGCCTCGCCCGCGCCCAGCAACACGATCTGCTGGTCGGTCAATCCGCGGCCGGGCGTCAGTCGCATCGCGGAGTAGAGCCCGGCAAGCGTCACGGCCGCCGTGCCCTGGATGTCGTCGTTGAAGCAGCACGCCCTGTCCTGGTATTTCGCGAGAATGCGGAACGCGTTCCGGTTGCCGAAGTCCTCGAACTGCACGAGCGCGCGAGGGTGCAGCGTCGCGACGGCCTGCATGAACTCGTCGACCAGCGCGTCGTACGGCTCGCCGTGCAGGCGACGCTGCGGCAGGCCTGCGTACAGCGGGTCGTCCAGGAGTTGGGCGTTCTCGGTGCCGACATCGAGCGTCACGGGCAGGCCCCAGGCAGGATCGATCCCGGCGCAGGCGGTGTAGAGCGAGAGTTTGCCCACCGGGATGCCCATGCCGTTGGCCCCCAGGTCTCCGAGGCCGAGGATTCGCTCGCCGTCGGTGACCACGATGGTGCGGACCGGCCCGTAGGGCCAGTTCCTCATGACCTCTGCCACGCGTCCGCGATCGAGCGCGGAGATGAACAGCCCGCGCGGACGCTGCCAGAGATGGCCGTAGCGCTGACAGGCCAGTCCCACGGTCGGCGTGTAGATGAGCGGCATCATCTCGTCGAGGTGGTCCATCACGACGCGGTAGAACAAGCGCTCGTTTCTGTCCTGCAACGACATCAGGTCGATGTACTTCTCGATGTCGGTCGTCTTGCTGCGGATGCTCTCGAGGACTTTCCTCACCTGCAGGTCCTGCGTGAGGATCCTGGGCGGCAGCAGGCCTCGGAGCTTCAGGGCCTCGCGTTCCTGTTCGCTGAAGGCGGTGCCCTTGTTGAGCGCGGGCTCGTGCAGGAACTGCGCACCGCTCGGCAGAGTCTTTCGCCGGCCGGCTGGTCGTTTGTCGTGCTCGGACATCACTGCTCCATGCCAGAATGTGGCGCCCTGATCGCTACATCTTCCCGAACACTCGCAGCAGCGCCGTCGTCATCCACGGAACGTAGGTGATGAGCAAGACGCCGATGCCGAGGATGCCGATCATCGGCAGCGACGCCACTGCCACTTCAAGAAGAGGCTTCTTGAAACGGTAGGAGGCGAGGAAGAGGTTCATCCCGACCGGCGGGGTGAGGTATCCGAGTTCGAGGTTCGCCACGAAGATGATGCCCAGATGCACCGGGTGGATGCCGAAGGCCTGCCCCAGCGGGACGATGAGCGGCACGACGACAAAGGTCGCCGAGTAGATGTCCATGAGGCACCCGACCACCAGCAGGAACGCGTTCAGTATCAGCAGGAAGACCATCGGCGAGTTGATGTAGGTCTGCGTCCATTCGAGCAACCGGCCCGGCACGTCGGCGCCGATCAGGTAGCTGGTGAGGCCCACGGCCACGCCAAGGATCACGAGCACGCCACCCACGGTGGCGACACACTCTGCGAAGACGCGCCGCAGCGTGGCGACGTCGCGGACGTCGCGGTGGACGACCACCTGCATGAACAACGCGTAGAGCGCGGCCAGGGCCGCCGCTTCGACGATGGTCGCAAAGCCGCCGAAGAGCGCGACTAGCACCACGACCGGCAGCGCGACCTCCCACTTGCCCTCCCAGAGCGCCCGCATGGCCCCCGCAGGCGAGAACGGCGTGCGGCCCGTGCCATACGTGACGCCTTCGCGCACGCCCCAGGCGGCGGTCAGACCCAGCAGGAGCACACCCGGCAGGATGCCGCCAATGAACAGGTCCTCCACCGGAATCTGCGCCACGATGGCGTACAGAATGAGCGGGAGCGAGGGCGGCAGCAGCAGGCCCAGCGAGCCCGATGCCGTGAGCAGCCCGATGGAGAACTTCTC
>JAENWD010000379.1 GCA_016650245.1 Vicinamibacteria bacterium | reverse complement strand
GCACGGCTGAGTTAGACTCGACCGCAGAAAGGGAGCTTTCCCATGACCGAAGACCAGCATGCTTCCGTCCCCGGCGCGGCAGGCTCAGTATCAGTCAACCCGAGAGCGACGATTCACCTGACTCCAGCCCAGTATTACGTGCGGCTCGCTGTTGCCCTCCTGGCAGGTGCCGCGATTGTCGGTGGAGCCGCGTATGCCCTGGGCCTCTTCTCCAGCGAAGAGCCGCCGATTCGCGTCCGGCCGGGATCCATCGAACTCCAGTTGCCGACCGGCAAGAAGTGGCAGGACAAGAACGGATATTGGCAGATCAAGGACGGCGAGAAGGCCGCCACGTACTACGAGATCCTGATCTCCACAAGCGCGCCGAGCGAAGGCTGCAAGCTCGAGGCCAATACCAGTGCGATCAAAGTCATTGACTCAGGGAACAACTGGTTCCTCATCGAGATCGCCGGCAAACGCACCAAAGTCACGGCGAGTGATCCCACTAAGGTCAAGATGTTGTCAGGCGAACGGACGCTAAGCTTCGACACGGGCGACTATATTGCCGAGATACAGGATTCCGCTGGTAACGACATCTGCAAGTTTGGCAGCGCCGAGTTCATCGGGGCCACGATCTACTGAGGCTCACTCGATCGGCAAGGCTCTGCCGACCGAGTTGGCCGGCGCCGGAATCCCGAGTAAGCGCGCAACGGTGGGGGCGGGGTCGACCTGGCGGACGATGCCAGGTCGTGCCCCCGCCCGCACACCCGGTCCCACCGCGTAAAAGATCCCGTGCAGGCGCCGCCGTGTGGGAAACGGTCCGTGGGCGCCCATGCCTATCACCAGCGGCGGACCGACGATGACCTTCGAGCTGAACCGGGCGCTGGCCTGGTAGCCGGGCGTGGGATCGAAGTACAGGTCTGGCGCGAATTCCCCGCCGATGCCTAGCGCTTCGCCGTCAAGATCGGTGTCCACAACCGCGCGCGCCAGCGGTGTGCCCGTCTCCGGGTCACGCGCCGAGAGCAGTGCGTGACGAACCGCGGCCTTCACGTCGCGCCGCTGGTCGTCGGTGACGACCCCGTCTTTGAAACGCGTGGAGTTCAGGAAGATCCCGCCGCCGTGTGAATAGAGGAACAGCGCGCGAGTAGTTGCGAGGTCGACGCCGCCTTTGATGTTCTCGCCAAGCAGGCCTGCGTCGCGCAGGACCGCGTTGGGATACCACCAGCGTCGGTTGCCTTCCACGCCGTGGTCAGCGCCGATGACCAGCGTGGCATCGGGCGCAAGCCGGCGAATGGCCGTGACGTAGTCGTCCATGCAGCGCCGGAACATCTCCTCGTAGACGGACCAGATCTTCTCGGCCAGGGCGGGGTCGTGGCCGGGCGTGTCGGGATCGAGCATGCCCACCAGGGCGTGTCCCGCGACGTCCATGTTCGGCGCGTAGAGGACGAGCAGATCCCAGGGCTGTCTAGCGGCGTACCGAAGGGCGCCGTCGAAGTATTGCTGGTTGGCCAGCGTCGCGTTGACCAGATGGCGTTCCGCGGCGCCGGTGCCGCCGTCGGCGAGTGTCCTGCCGAATCCGCCCGCCTGGTAGTATCCGCTGCCGACTTCACCGACCGTGATGCCCGCTTCGGCCATCAGCGCGTCGCGTGCAGCGGCATCGGTGCCGACCAGCCGCACGACATCTCCGCGCAACAGCAGGGTGCGACCGGTTGCCGCGTCGTACTCCAGCAGGCCCACGCGGGTCTGGCCCTCGACGCCGCCCACGCGCACCGACAGGGGCGCCGAAAAGGCCGGCGTGCCTGGCGCCAGGGCCGCGTGCGCATCTCCAACCGTCAGTGTCACCGACGAGCCGTCCCGGCCAGTGACGCGGGCGTGCGTGTCCCCAATCGTGAACGCAAGTCCGTCCGGGCCGACGCTGCCGTTGACCAGGGCGCTGCGCAGCAACTCGTTGGCGTACACGTCGAAGTGCGTGACGCGATCGGGGAAACGATTGGTGAACGGGAAACCGTTGGAGGCCTGAATCACCATCACGCGTTTGCCGTATCGCGCGGCGGTGTCCCAGATGGGCTCGGCCCGCAGCACGTCGCTCAAATAGCCCGAGCGGCGCTCGATCACCGTGTGCGCGGCAGCCGGCGCCATGGGCATGCTGTTGTCGGTCGCCCCGTGCGATCGAGGAAAGGCGCCCGTCCAGAGCGAGGCGTGTGCGGCGGCGGTGAGCGATGGGATCACCGAGATCATCGCGTCGGCCTGTGCGCCTTCGCGGGCCACCGCCGCGAAGGCCGGTGCCTTGCCCCGTGCGATCAGCTCATCGACAATCCAGTCAGCGCCTGCGTCGAATGAAATCAGGACCACGCGTCGCGTGGGTACCGATGAGGTCTGTGATGCGATGGGCGAGGTCACGCAGGCCAGTGACACGACGAACGAAAGCGCGAAGACCGTCCTGGGGCGCATGTGAGGGCGATGCTAGCACGCAGTCCTGCGTTACCATGACGCATGGCCGTGCTCATTCACCTCCTGATGGTCGTGCTCCTCACAGCCGGAAGCCTGTCGCCGGTGTTCGCGCAGGCAGCGCCGGACACCTCCGCGCTGGTGCAGAAGGGACGGCGGCTGGTCGCCGACGGGGAGTTCGCCGAGGGGCTGGCGCTCTACGAGCAGGCGCTGACTGCGCAGCCTGGCCTTGCCGATGCGCATCTGGCCGCCGGCATCGTGCTCGATCTGATGGGCCGTTATGCCGAGGCGCGCAAGCACCTGACGCAGGCGATAGAGCATGCCCCGCCGGAACTCAAGGCCAACACACTGAATGCGATGGGCACCTCGTATGCCTTCGAGCGGCGCACCGGGGACGCGGCCGCGTTCTTCCAGCAGGTGTATGACCTCGAGCAGGGCGCTGGTCGCCCCGGGGGTGCGGCGGCGGCCGCCAATGCGCTGGGGCGGCTGTATCTGGAAACCGGCGACGTCACGAAGGCGCGCCAGTGGTACCAGACCGGCTACGAAATGGCGCGGCGCCAGCCCGACGAGCCGGCGTCACAACTGATGTTGTGGGAGCTGCGCTGGCTGCACGCGCAGGGCCGGATCGCCGCTCGGGCCAACGATGCTGCCTCGGCGCGCCGCCACGTCAACGCCGCGCGGCAACTGGTTGCCACCACGCCGGCGCTGAAGGACGAGGGACCGACGGTGGCGTACCTGGCTGGCTACGTCGCGCTCTACACCAATGATGTCGCCACGGCCAGGGCCGAGCTCGCCAGGGCCGACCAGCGCGATCCCTTCAACCTGATGCTCCAAGCCGAAGCCGCCGAGAAGGCCGGCGACAAGGCGACGGCGCAGGGCTTCTGGGAAAAGATCCTGACGCTCAACGGCCATGGGCTTCAACACGCGCTCTCGCGGCCGGTTGCTCAGAAGAAGACTCGCTAGTTACGAGTTACGAGTTACGGGTTACGGGTTGAGTCGTGAGCGACGAGTGTGGAGTTACAGGTGGGGAGCACGCAGCTGGCTGGTGTGACAGGCGTACTCGTCACTCGTCACTCGAAATTCAACTCGTAACCCGTAACTCGTAACCCGCAACTGTTCAGGTCCGCGCCGCCCGTTGTCCTTCTTCGACGTCAACCATCCAGAGAAGCACGGCGCCGACGACGAAGAAGGCGATCACCGAGAGGATGGCGTTGCGGCTCGAGCCGGTCATGCGCACGGTGGCCGCAAACAGCAGCGGGCCCATGATGCCGGCAAACTTCTCGAAGACGCCGAAGAAGCCGAAGAACTCCGACGACTTGTCCTTGGGGATCATCGTGGCAAACAGCGACCGCGACAGCGCCTGGCTGCCGCCCTGCACGGTGGCCACCATGAAGGACAGCAGGAAGAACTGCCAGATCGTCGTCATGAAGTAGCCCACCAGGCTGATGAGCACGTAGACGACCAGCGCGATGAAGATCGACGGCTTGGCGCCGATGCGATCGGCCAGACGGCCGAAGGCGAACGCAAACGGGATCCCGACAAACTGGACCATCACGAAGGCGGTGATCAGGGCCTCCTGCGGCAGCCCGATCTCCTGGCCATAGGGACCCGCCATGCGGATGATCGTGCCGATGCCGTCGTTGTAGATCAGAAACGCGACGAGCATCAGGAACGCTTGCCGATACTGGCGCAGTTCGCGCAGGGTCCCCGCGAGCTGGCGAAACGACGCCATCACCGGACTGGCGCCGGGGGGAAGCGCGTTGGGACGCACTGCCGGTTCCGGGACCTTGCGGAACAACGGAATCGCGAAGGCCAGCCACCAGATGGCGACGCTGATGAACGACAGGCGCGAGGCCACGCCGGCGTCGGCCAGGCCGAACCATTCGGGCTCGAGGATCCACGCCAGGTTGATTGCAAGCAGCACGCCGCCGCCCATGTAGCCCAGCGCGTAGCCCGCACTCGACACGCGATCCATCTCGGCGTCTTCGGCCACGTGCGGCAGCAGCGAGTCGTAGAAGACAAAACTGCCCGAGACTCCGATGTTGGCGATGACGAAGAGCACTGCTGCCAGCAGCCAGTCGCCGCGGCCGATCTGCACCATCGCGGCGGTGCTGATCACGCCGACGCCGAGAAAAATCCCCAGTAGCCGTTTCTTCGCGCCGGCAAAGTCGGCATACGCGCCCAGCACCGGCGCGATGATGGCGACGATGGCCAGCGCCAGCGTCGTGGCCATTGCGAACCGCTCGGTCGCGACGGCCGGCGGCAGATCGGCGGCGGCGACCGACGAGAAATACACGGGGAAGACCGCGGTGATGATGGTGCACTGGAAGGCGGAGTTCGCCCAGTCATAGGTCGCCCACGCGCGCTGCTCCTCGGTGCGCAGACCGAGTTTGACGAGCCACCTTCGCAAAGGCTTCGGCGCCCAGGGCCAGCGGGTGAGCATCAGAACGTTCTCCGCGCGATCCACTCGCGCATCAGCGAATCGACGACGACGTACCGGTCCTGGTCGCGCGTGACGACGTCGTGCTTCTGCAGCGCGCCCAGCGCGGCCTGCACCGATGAGGCGCCACCCAGACGATAGCGGGAGCGTACGTCGGCCGACAGCAGGCTCCGTCCCTCTTCGAGCACCAGGGCGCGCAGCACCCCGCGTTGGCCGAGGGTGAGCCGCTGCCAGGCGGCCTCGAAGAACACCGCGTGCTCGGCCAGCAGCCGATGCAGCGTCTGGTGCAGCTGGTCGAGCCCGACCCGTCTACGCCCCTCGGCGCGGCCATCGTCCCACACCTCGTGCGCCAGGCGCTGGACGTCGTAGGGCAGCTGGCCGGCCAGATCCACGACCGCGTGGCCCATCCCGGGTTCCGGTTTCATCCCGGTCTTCAGGAAGCGCTGCTCGATGAACGACGCAAACAGGTCGGCGGGAATCTTCTCCAGCCGCATCACTGGCCCTGCCTTGTAGAACGGGCGCTTGGGCCCGAGCATCGCTTCCATCAGCGACGGCTCGGAGCCGGCAAAGACATATCCCACCTGGCGCTGATTCTGCACCGCCGCACGCAGCGCCTCTTCGACGCTGCCGCCGTTGAACCCGCCGATGGCCTGGAACTCGTCGAGCGCGACGACGACCCGGCGGCCTCGCGCCTCGGCGAGCCGGGCCGGCAGGGCGAAGATCTCCGGCGCCAGCCGCGAGACGTCCCTGGCCGAGCGGACGGCTGGAAACGCCACGGCCACCGCCGATGCGCCGCCAGGCTCTGTCTCGAGGCGCACCTCTGGCCGGGTCGCGCCGATGGCGTCTCGCAGCCACGACAAGGCCCGCGACACGCGCGTCTCGGCCGCCAGCACCGCTTTGGCATAGCCCTCGAGAAACGCCAGATACGAGCTGTAGCTGCTGACGGTGACCTCGACCGTGAGACATCCGGCACGCTCGGCGTTGGCCAGCGCCCGCCGGATGAGCGACGACTTGCCGTAGCGCCGCGGCGAGATCAGGAACACCTTCTGCCCGGCGAGCAGATCGGCGGCCAGGCGCTTGAGCTCGTCGTGGCGATCGACGAAGGCCGACTGCGGGACCACCTCGCCATAAACGAACGGGTTCTCCACGTGCGGCAACTCCCAGGTGTTGTGGCGGCGGGACTTTAGTCCCGCAGACTGCGGTTATCCCAGCGGGCCTTTAGCCCTGCAAACGTGAAAAGCGCCGGGCGAAAGCCCCGCCGCCACGGCCGCGTTACGTCACTTACCGTAATGATTACGGAGTGTACCGTAACGGCGTGACGTCCACCACCGTGAAGTCCCAGGCGATGCCGGGCCGGTCGAGCCAGGGGGGCACACCCCCCGACGCAGGGTCCACCGGTCGGAGGCGGCGCAGCAGTATCTGGCCCTCGCAGGCCCGGCCGGCACGGTCGGCCGCGAGCGCGAGGTGGAAGGTGATGCCCTCGGCGGGCACCGCCACGTAGGCAGCCGACCACCGCGTGCCGCGGATCTGCCCAGGCCAGTTGCTTCGCAGCGGCACAAGGCCCTCCGGTAGCTCCAACCGGACCTGCAGGGCTTCAACCGTCGGCACGACGGTCACCGCCAGCCCGACCTGGTCAGACACCGCCGGGCTCTCCACGCAAGTGATGTGTCCTGCTGGCGGCGCCTCGGGCGTCACACCAAGCGACACAAACCGCGCGCCCCCCGTGAAGCGCGCGACCGCATCAGGGACCGAAGCGGCTGGTGTCAGCATCGGGGCGGCTGAACCCAGGTCGATCGCCGGCTCGTTGCCGGCCACTGCCAGCGCCGACGAGGTGCGCGGCCCCTCGCCATCGCCAACCGAGAGCAGCGCCAGCCGCATGGGTCGCTCCGTTGTGTAGGCGGGCGCACGGTAGGCCCAGGCAACTGACAGGGCCAGTGCGACGAGCACAGCCCGTGTGACAAAGCGCGGGCGCGGCCACCCGCTTGTCACCAGCAGCGCCAGCACGGGCGGTGCGATGGTCAACGCCGCCAGAAGCAACAGCGAAGGCAGCATCCACACTGGCGCGACGATCGGGAACGTGCCGAGCAGCGCGACGAGAAAGCCAAGCATCGAGACGACGTCGGGAATCCACAACACCGACGCCGTGACCAGGGCGAGCGTAGACGCCAGCCGCATGGCTCCGCGCGTGACGCCGCCGAGCGCCAGCGGCGCGGCCGCCGCCAGAAGCGGCAGCACCCAGAGGTACGCGGCGCGCGGCGCAGCCCGGCCCATGAAGGCCGCCAGCGCTATCCAGAGGACCAGGGTGGGTGCCCACACGAACGCGCCGTCGCGCGGCACGCGAATCGTGGCCGGCAAGTGCGCGGCGAGACGATAGAGCAGCCACGCCGCGGCGACGCCCGCCAGCACGCTCATCAGGCCAAATCGTCCTGGCATGGCATACCAGGGGTGGTAGACCTCGCGCACCGCGCGCACCAGCGCAACGATTCCGATGGTCGCCCCCGCAACCACCACCAGGCCGACGCTGGTCCATACGATCAGAACGAGCACGCCGTGAACGCCCGCGGCTCGCCAGCACGCGGCGACAACGCGCCCCCAGGCGGCCGCGCCAAGCGCCAGTGCCAACGCGAGCAGCGCGACGTCGGTTCCGGGGCTCCAGGTGACGGCCGTCACGCCGAGCAAATCGAAGTAGGTGGCCTGTTGCTCGGTCCGGCGTGTGATGTCGTCGCGCTGCAGCCTGTTGGCGATCGCTACGACGGTTGCGCCGGCGTCCTCGAGCACCCGCGCGGTGACGCGTTCGGGCACGTCGATCGCCGTGTGATACCCGTAGATGTCGCCGACGGCCGCAAAGTTCAACCCCGGGATGCCCGCACGCTTGAACACCGAGAAGTCGGTGTCGTTCGGCATCCGCTGATAGATCTCGTAGTCGAACGAGGCGCCGCGAGGGCGCGGCGATGCGGTCGCCCACACGCGCGCGAGCCAGCCGTTGCCAGGCCCGGTCTCGAACAGGCGCACGGGCGAGTCAACGCCCATGGCCTCGACGTTGATCACGACCTTCAGCCGCTCACGTACGCCGGG
>JAENWD010000378.1 GCA_016650245.1 Vicinamibacteria bacterium | reverse complement strand
TCCCCCGGAGGGTAAGCGCGACGCTCGACCGCGCACTTGTCGGTGAGGCAGCGTTCGCCCTTGAGAAAGAGCTTCTCAGCCTCGCGGCGACACTGTTTGCACTGCGGTGATGTATCTCTCGCCACGTGGAACCTTCCTAGACCCGGCGACGCTTACGCGGGCGGCACCCGTTGTGCGGCACTGGCGTCACGTCTTTCACACTGATGATCTCCAGACCAGCGGCCTGCAGCGAACGGACCGCGGTCTCGCGGCCTGATCCCGGCCCGCGAACGAAGACCTCGACCTTCTGGAGGCCGTGCTCCATGCCTTTCTTGGCACAGGACTCGGCCGTGACCTGGGCGGCGAAGGGCGTGCTCTTGCGCGAGCCCTTGAAACCGACCGACCCGGCGCTCTCCCACGCGATGACGTTGCCTTCCTTGTCGGTGAGCGTCACCTGCGTGTTGTTGAACGACGTCTTGATGTGCGCCTGGCCGACGGCGATGTTCTTGCGGACCCTGCGGCGCTGACGCCCTTTGGCTCTCTGAGGCTTAGCCACTCTGCTCTACTCCTCCGGCTGCTCTCGCGGTCACTTCTTGCGCTTGCCGCTGATCGTCCTCTTGGGACCCTTGCGCCCACGGGCGTTGGTACGGGTGCGCTGCCCGTTCACCGGCATGCCACGACGGTGGCGGATGCCCTTGTAGCAGCCGATGTCCATGAGTCGCTTGATGTTCTGCGAGCGCTCGCGCCGCAGGTCGCCCTCGACCGTGACTTCACGGTCGATGACCTCGCGCAGGCGCACGATCTCTTCTTCGGTCAGGTCGCGGACCTTGGTGTCGGGGTCGATACCCACGACGCCCAGGACCTTGTTAGACGTGGAACGACCGATGCCGTAGATGTACGTGAGCCCGATCTCGACCCGCTTCTGCGGCGGGATGTTGATGCCTGCGATACGTGCCATGCGGACTTACCCCTGCCTCTGACGATGCCGCGGGTTGGAGCAGATCACCTGTACCGTGCCGTGACGGCGGATGACCTTGCACTTCTCGCACATCGGCTTGACTGATGCTCTTACCTTCATCGGTGATCCTCGCTCGAGCGTGCGGCGGGCCTGCGGCCCCCGCACACCGCCTCCGGGCGACCTGGAGTGGCCGCTACTTGAACCGGTACGTGATCCGGCCTCTGCTGAGGTCGTAGGGCGACAGCTCCACCTTGACCTTGTCGCCGGGCAAGATGCGGATGTAGTTCATGCGCATCTTGCCGGAGATATGGGCGAGCACTTCGTGGTTGTTGTCGAGGTGGACGCGGAACATCGTGTTGGGCAGAGCCTCGACCACTTCGCCTTCTATCTCGATGGCTTCTTCTTTGTTCGCCATACTCCCTACTCGTCGACAAACAGCGGCCCGATATGTTACCACAAACGACTTGTGCCACAAAACAAGTCGTCTGCGGCGGCGCGGCGGCCGTCCGGCCGCGCCCTGTCGCCGGACTACCCTTGCGCGCCGCCCCTCTCCGAGCGGCGGCGCGTGAGCACCCGCGGCGCCTTCTTGCCCACGGCCACGGTATGCTCGAAGTGCGCCGAGAGCGAACCGTCGACGGTGGAGATGCTCCAGCCGTCGTCGGCGACGAACACTTCGTGGCCGCCGGCGTTGACCATCGGCTCGATGGCGAACACCATGCCTTCTTCGAGCCGCGGCCCGCGGCCCGGATCCCCGTAGTTGGGGATCTGCGGATCCTCGTGCATCTCTTTGCCGACACCGTGACCGACGAGTGACCGCACCACGCTGAACCCGGCGGCCTCGACCACTTCCTGCACGGCGTGCGACACGTCGCCCAGGCGCCGGCCCTCACGGCACTCCGCAAGGCCGGCCTCGAGCGACTCCGCCGTCACATCGAGGAGGCGCAGAGCCTCGGCGTCGACGGCGCCCAGGGGCAGCGTGATGGCCGAGTCGGCCACATAGCCGCTGAGCGTCACGCCGGCGTCGATGCTCAGCACGTCGCCCTCCGCGACCCGGTACGCTCCCGGGATGCCGTGCACCACCGTGTCATTCGGCGACGCGCAGATCGACGCCGGGAACCCCCGGTAGCCGAGAAACGTCGGCGCCCCGCCACGCGCCCTGATCAGGCTCTCCGCCAAGCGGTCCAGCGCGGCGGTCGTCACGCCCGGGCGCGCCTCCGCGGCCAGCATATCGAGGCAGTCCGCGAGGATGCTGCCTGCTGCGTCGATCTTCGCGACCTCGGCTGCCGACTTGCGGACGATCACGCCGTGTCAGTCGCCCTCGAGGAGCTGCTCGACTTGCGCGAACACCTCGTCCGGCACCTTGCCGCGGCCGTACGCGTTTCTGAGCACGCCGCGACCCTCGTAGTAGCCGACGAGCGGCTCGGTCTGCGCGCGGTACACCTCGAGGCGGTTGCGCACCGTGGCCTCGTTGTCGTCGCTGCGCTGATAGAGCTCGGCGCCGCAGACGTCACAGAGACCTTCCTTCTGCGGCGGGTCGAACACGACGTGGTAGCCCTTGCCGCAGCCTTTGCACATGCGCCGCCCGGCAAGGCGCTCCACGAGCTCGTCCTCGGGCACGTCGATGAGGATGACGTGGGTCACGGCGCGGCCGCCGTCGGCCAGCATGACATCCAGGCGCTCCGCCTGCTCGATGGTGCGCGGGAAGCCGTCGAGCAGGAAGCCCTTCTGGGCGTCGGCCTGCGCGAGGCGATCGCGGACGACGCCGATCACGACCTCGTCGGGGACCAGCGCGCCGGCCTCCATGAACTTCTGCGCCGCGAGACCCATCTCGGTGCCTTCGGCGAGCGCCGCGCGCAACATCTCGCCGGTGGAGATGTGCGGCAGCGCGTAGCCGGCGACGATGCGCTCGGCCTGGGTGCCCTTGCCGGCGCCGGGGGGGCCGAGGAGGATCACGTTGCGTTGAGTCTCGGTCACCGTCGCACCCCTACTTGAGGAAACCCTCGTAGTGGCGCATGAGCAGCTGCGCTTCCATCTGCCGCATCGTGTCGAGCGCGACGCCGACCACGATCAGCAGCGAGACGCCGCCGAAGTAGAAGGGCACCTTGAGCGTGCGCGACATGAGCCACGGCAGCACGGCAAGGGCGGCCAGGAACAGGGCGCCCGGGAACGTGAGCCTCGTGAGAATGCGGTCGAGGTACTCGGCCGTGGGCCGCCCCGGCCGCACGCCCGGCACGAAGCCGCCGTACTTCTTGAGATTGTCGGCCTGGTCGATGGGGTTGAACGTCACGGCCGTGTAGAAGTACGTGAAGATGATGATGAGCACGGCCTCCAGCATGATGAAGAGAAAGGTGTTCGGCCCCAGGACGTCGTTGAACCAGCCGGCGATGCCCCCGCTGCCCAGGAACTGCGTGAACGTGGGGAGGATCATCATCATCGACGAGGCGAAGATCACCGGGATCACGCCCGCCATGTTGACCTTGAGCGGGATGAAGGTGCTGGTGCCGCCCATCATGCGGCGCCCGACCACACGTTTCGCGTACTGCACGGGCACGCGGCGCTCACCGGTGGTGATCCAGATGACCCCCACGACGACCGCCAGAGCGATGACCACGAACAGCACGATGGTGAGCAGGTTCAGCGTGACCAGCTTGGCGGCGCCGGACGGGATGCTCGAGACGATGCTGATGAAGATGATGATCGACATGCCGTTGCCGACGCCGCGCGCCGTGATGAGCTCGCCGAGCCACATCACGAACACCGCCCCGGCCACGAGGCTGGAGACGATCAAGGCACCGCGCCACCAGTTGAGGTCGGGCAGCGCGTTCTGGCTGCGAAACAGCACCAGGTAGCCCATCGCCTGCACGAACGACAGGCCCACGGTGAGCCAGCGCGTGTACTTGGTGATCTCCTTCTGGCCCTGCTCGCCTTCTTTGGCGAGCGCCTCGAGCTGGGGAATGACCACCGTGAGCAGCTGCATGATGATCGACGCCGTGATGTA
>JAENWD010000377.1 GCA_016650245.1 Vicinamibacteria bacterium | reverse complement strand
GTCCTGTTCGGCCCAGCCCGTCTGGGGCGACGCAAACGGCGCGTGCTCCGCGGTGGCCGAGGCGACGATGCCACCACGCTCGTCGACAACCAGCGCGCGCGTGCCGCCGGTGCCGACATCGATTCCGAGAAGAAGGGACACTGACCTCTCCCGTAACTACGAAGCGCTCAAGATGCCTGGCGCACTTCGAATGTGGTCCACCGCGTCGCCGCCTTCGGCTTGCCTCGCCCGGTGGGTTTCGTGATGGCGGACACCTGGAAGACGTAGTCGCCCGGCGGCATGCGATCGCCGAGCTTGATGCCGCCGGCGGCTTTCGTGGGTTGGGGCTTTGGCAGCGGCGTCAGCGTCGCCGGTGGCGCGCTGAAGTAGGGGCGTCCGTCGCGCCACACGGTGACGCGCGTGTCCACTGGCGCGGCGGCGTTGTAGATCTCGTACGTGTAGACGAGCCGCGCGCCGGGAGCGAACACGCGGAGCGCGGGGCTCGAGATCTGCGCCACGGCAGCCGTCTCATCGCCAGGTGCCATCGCCGACTGGCTCTCCTCGCCGAGCACGACGCCGGACAAGGCGAGCGCGCCCTTCGTCAGTTCCGGGATCTGGACGAACTCGCCGGCGGCGCCCAAGGCGCCCGATGTCGCGTCGCGCACCGCGAAGCGCACCTGGAATCCACCCGCCCGCTTCACCGGGACGATCAGCGAGTAGACGATGCCGGCCTGCAACGTGCCCTCGCCTGCGTCTTTGGCGAGCGTGGCGGTGAAGTGCGAGTTGCGCTGCGACACCGGCACACCCCATTCATCGACGACGATGCCGACAACGTCGACCTTTGCCGTGCGAGTGCCGGTCTCCGGCTCTGGCGTGAAGGTCAGCGTCGTCGCGTCGATGTGAAGCAGCGCACGCACCGACGCGCCCGTCTTCTGGTCATAGCCCGGTACCAGCGTGGCCCGAAGGGGAATGTCTCCGGCCAGAAACGGCGACACCGCGGCGTCGTTCAGCGCCTGTTGTGGTGTGTGTTCCGCTGTGCTGCGGTCGATGTCCGACTCGCCGAGGAAGCCCTGGCGCGTGCGAACGCGCAGACCCGGGCGCCTGACCTTCAACGAGAACTGGTGGAAGCGCGGCGTCTTGCCAGGTGCCGCAAACGTGCCCTCGGGCGGGGCGTAGCCGATCACGTAGTAGCCGCGCTGGTCGTCGCTGATGCGCTTCAGCCCCCGGCCCAGATCATTGGTGTTCAGAACCGCAAGGCCACCGGTGATCTCGGCGAGACTCGCCATCGCATCCTGTGTCTGGAGCAATGATTGGCGCCGATCGGTGGCATGATCGACGGCAGCGGCAGGCCCTCCCACCTTGAGATTGTCTTCCGCTGTGAGGCCTGCCGCCATCAGGCCGCGCGGGTCCATCGCGTAGATGACCGTTCCGGTGCGAAGGGCCATGTCCGTCAGCCGCCGAACCTGCAGCGACACGCGGTCCTCCGGCTGGCTGGAGCCGGACTCGATGAACGTGAAGCCTTCCGAGAGCAGCACCACGGCTTTTCGACCAGGCAGATCCCGCATGCCGGTGATCGCAAACACCATGGCGCTTAGCGAGGCCGACGCCGACATGCTCTCGCGAAGGTCGTCGAGCGTGCCCAGGTCGAGTGGATCGGGATTCGTGAACCCGGTGTTGGCGCCGCCGCCCGGCGTCTGGACGCTCGACCCGGTACGCCAGTCATTGACCGGTTCGAAGGAACCGACGCCACGTCGTGACAGCGCGGTCCACCGGACCTGATCGATCGCTGCGTGCAGGACGCGCCGGTCCGTCGTCAACTGCTGGAGCGCACCCCAAAAGGCGCCCGTGCGAACCAGCGCGACCAGGTCGCCCTCCTGCACTTCCTCGTCGACGAACCGGCGCAACGCCTTGCGCGTGGCGTCCATGTTCTCCCACGCGATGCCCAGGTCGTCGACGACGAGCACCATCGTCCGCTGCACCTTGGCCCTGGTGAGCCGGCCAGACGAGACGATGGGCGCCGCCATGGTGCCTGGGAGATTGGTCGACGCAAGCCGGGTGGGCCCGGATTGCGGCGCGTCGACGGCGACGTAGTGTGCGAGCGTGATGGTCTGGGGCTCGCCGTCCTGCCGCAGCTCGAAGTCGTCGGCGGTGAGATCGGTGACGAGGTTGCCGTCCTTGTCGGTGACCACCGCGTCGATGCGGACGACATCGACGCCCACACGAAACCGCGGCGGGTCAGCAGGCTGCGGGGGAGACTGCGCGCCGCTGAGAAGCTCGGACGTCAGCAACCCGATCGCGAGAACGGCGAGTCGGCCCACCTAGTTCCCTTCGCGCCCTCGCGCCTTTGCGCCTTCGTGATTGTGAAGGTTGTAGGAGTAGTCGAACCGGTAGCTCGGCCAGCTTTCTCCCACCACTTCCCTCGTGTTCCACTCGAGCTGGTATTCGCGGTTGCGATCCGGATAGGCGATCGAATCCGGGTACGGATAGCCCGGCATCCCCTTGAACGGGAGCGGACCAACCGTCTGCGCGTGGGCGGCGTAGAAGTCCATGTCCTTCACGAAGCCGTTGAAGTACACGAAGTAGTCGCGCGTCCAGCCGGCCGGCAGGGGCGGCAGCGCATTCGCGTCGAACTCGAGCGCGACCTCGTCGCCGGCGCCGAAGACGACGAATTGGTCCTCGGCGTGCTGGAGCAACGGCGTCACCGCGCCGTACTTCGTGTAGAAGCCGCGATGCCGCGCGTACGGACCGTACTTGCTCACCTCGCCGTGCACGTACTGCAGATCCGTCGTCGGCGTACCGGCGAGCTCGCGCGGGAAGCCGCGGAAGGCGAGCGAAGCCTCGGCGAGCGGGATCTCCG
>JAENWD010000376.1 GCA_016650245.1 Vicinamibacteria bacterium | reverse complement strand
CCGTGCGGCTGTCGAACTTCCGATCGGCGACAAACAGCGGCTGCCCGCACCCCGCACAGGTGAAGGTGCCCGTCCGGTGCTCGTGCAACAGCGCGCATGATCCGCGCTGCTCGGTCGCGTGCTCGCGCAAAACGGCGTACTGCTCGGGCGTCAGGACCCGGCGCCACTCCTCGTCGGATTTCTCAACGGGAAATCGCGTCACGTCAGGCTTTCCTCTCGATGAACTGCTGGACCACCGCGTCGATGTCGCGGTCCTGCGAAAACCCCAGCGCCAGAGACCGGCTGATGTCGATGGCCTCGGGCCACGTGCCGACGATGCCCGCAATCCGCGGGTCGACCTCGCACCGCACGCGTGCCCGGGCCTGGGCGCCGCCCAGGCGCTCGAGGCTGTCGAGCATCTCCGCCGACGACACGCTCAGTCCCGGCAGGTTCACGATCGGCCGACCACCAAGCGCCGCCGCCGGAAGGCTCACCGCGTGCTCCAGATTGGCGATGACGACGTCGGGCGAGGTGATCCACAGACGCATGTCGAGCGGCACCGGGCACACCGACTCGGTGCCCGCCAGCGGCTCGCGGATGATGCCGCTCACAAACGACGACACGGCGGAGTTGGGCGCCCCGGGCCGCACCGCCACCGTGGGCACGCGGCAGACGACCCCGTCGATGAACCCGCGGCGCGTGTACTCGGTGACCAGGTGCTCCGCGATCGCCTTCTCCGCGCCGTACGACGACTGCGGCAGCAGCGCCATGTCTTCCGGCACGACCTTCGGCAACGGCCCGCCGAACACCGCCGTCGTGCTCGAAAACACGACGCGTGGCGGATGGGCCAGCCGCCGGCACGCTTCGAGCAAGCCGTAGGTGCCTTCGATGTTGACCCGCATGCCGAGATCGAACTCGGCCTCGGATTGTCCGCTCAAGACGGCTGCGAGGTGACACACGACCGCGACCTCGTCGTCCACGATGGCGTCGACGAAGTGCCGGTCGGCGATCGTGCCGACCCGCGACTCGATACGGGGGTCGGCAACCGGGCACGGCACCAGATCCGCCGCGACCACGTGGGTGAGCCGGCCCACGCGGCCCGAGCCGGCCAGTAGCGACGTGATGAGGCGCTGGCCCAGGAAGCCGGCCGCGCCGGTGACGAGGATCTTCATAGGTGCTTCATGCTACCGTTTGGCGGCGTGCCCACACCAGACAGAGTTGCCATCGTCACGGGCGCCGGGACGGGTATCGGTAGGGCCGTGGCACACGGCCTGCTTCGGGCCGGCTACGCCGTCGTTTTTGCCGGGCGTCGGGGCGAGCTGCTGGAACAGGCGATTGCCCAGGTGCAGGCCGACCCGTCGCGTGCACGTGCCGTGCCCTCAGATGTGGCCGATCCGGCCTCGGTCCGCGCCCTGTTTGATGTCACCCGCGAGACCTTCGGTCGGCTCGACCTGCTGTTCAACAACGCAGGCGTCAGCGCGCCCGGCGTCCCCCTCGAGGACGTCACCGTGGAGCAGTGGCAGGAAGTGGTCGCTGTGAACCTGACCGGCGCCTTCCTCTGCGCGCAGCAGTCCTTTCGGCTGATGAAGGAGCAGCGGCCGCGCGGCGGCCGCATCATCAACAACGGTTCCATCTCGGCCCACGCGCCGCGTCCGAACTCCGCGCCCTACACCGCGACCAAGCACGCCATCACGGGCCTGACCAAGGCCTGCTCGCTCGACGGCCGCCCCTTCGATATCGCCTGCGGCCAGATCGACATCGGCAACGCGGCCACCGAGATGACCGCGCGATTCGCCGTGGGCGCCTTGCAGGCCAACGGCGAGACCGCGCCAGAGCCCCGCATGGACGTCCGTCACGTCGTCGACGCGGTGCTCTACATGGCAAGCCTTCCGCTGGACGCCAACGTGCAGTTTCTGACCGTGATGGCGACCAAGATGCCGCTCATCGGACGGGGGTGACCCGCTGCGGTCAGCGGATTTCTACCCTTGGGTGCGGAAGATTGCCCGCATGGGCGGCGGACGCTACCGGATTTCCGGCAGTTTTTGGGTGCCGGCCACCCGGCACAGGCGTTGCTGTGACCTCCAGAGCCGCCGGCCCTTCGGCCCGCGAACTGCAAGGAGCACACGCATGTCGTCTCGAGTTGTCATCGAGTCCGTCCTGAACCGTCTTCGCCCGTTCATCGTCGCCGACGGCGGCGACATCGAGTTGGTGGCCGTCGACGGCGATACGGTCTGCGTCCGTCTGACGGGCGCCTGCGCCGACTGTCCGAGTTCCCGTCTCACGCTGCAGTACGGGGTCGAGACGGCGCTCCGCTACGAGCATCCCGGCCTTCGCGTAGTGCGTGTGGCATGAGCGCCGCCGCGCACGATCTCGCGCAGCATCGGCTCGACAGCATCGTCGTCGGGCGCAGCCCGCGAATGCGTGCGGTCTTCGACTACATCGCGCACGTGGGCCGCGGCCAGGGCACGGTGCTCATCACCGGAGAAAGCGGAACCGGCAAGGAAGTGATTGCCAGCGCGATCCACGCGCACAGCCCGCGCCGGAAAAGGCCGTTTGTCGCGGTGAGCTGCGCGCTGTTTGCCGACACGCTCATCGAGTCCGAGCTGTTCGGCCACGAGCGGGGCGCGTTCACCGGCGCGACCACCCACCGGGTCGGGCGATTCGAGCGCGCCGAAGGCGGGACGCTCTTTCTCGACGACATCGACGATGTGCCGATGTCGATGCAGGTGAAGCTGCTGCGCGTGCTGCAGAACCGCAGCATCGAGCGGCTGGGCGGCGTGCGCAGTATCCCCGTGGACGTCCGGGTCCTGGCGGGCAGCAAGCGCGACCTCAAACGCATGGTCGTCGAGGGGCAGTTCCGCGAAGACCTGTACTACCGCCTCAACGTGATCGCCGTGGACCTGCCGCCGCTGCGCGAACGGCTCGAGGACTTGCCGCTGCTGGCGGCGCACTTCCTCGACCGGTTCTTCGCCCGGCGCGGCGTGCCGACGCCGCCGGTGTCGGAGGCGGTGATGCAGGCGTTTCTCGCGTACGACTGGCCGGGCAACGTCCGCGAACTCGAAAACGCATGCGAGCGGATCGCCGAGAGCGTGCACTGCGGTCGGGTGGGCATCGGCTGCGTTGCCGCCAGCGTCCTGTTCCACCGGCCGGCGGAGACCAGCGAGTCTGTGGCGTCGCCGCTGGCCTTCGCGGCGACCACGCCAGGTCCTGTCGCGATGCGCGCGGTGCCGGACTCCGCTCCATGGGCGGCCGGCACGTTTTCGCTCGACGACCATATGCGACGGGCCGAGTCGCGGCTCATCACGAGCGCGCTGGCCGAGAGCCGCGGCAACAAGTCGCGCGCCGCGCGTCTGCTGGGCGTGAAGCGGTCCACGCTCGGCGATCGCATTGCGCGGTGTGGGTTGTCGCCGGAGCAAGAGGTAACGGGGTCAGTGGTGGTGGCCCCGGGCCGCGTGAGCCGGTCGTGATGTCGCAGCGCTTGGTTCCGCGGGCGGCTGCGTCAAACCGCGGACCAGGAGCAGCACGCCAACCAGCGCCAGGCCGATCGGCGCCGCGCGCGACAGCCGGCGCCGCCATTCAGGCGATATCTGCGCCGCCCCAAGCGACAGGCCCGCAAGTGCCGGCACGGTGCCGGCGCCGAAGGCGGCCATGGTCCAGACCGCCTGTCCGATTGTGCCAGCGGCAAGGGCGGTGGCCAGGGCCGCGTAGACCATGCCGCAGGGCAGCAGCCCGTTGGCCAGTCCGGCAGCGAAGGGGCCCGTGATCGGATGGCTCGCCTGCCACCCGCGCGCGGCGGCGCCGGCGCGCGCGACCACGCCCATCCACCGTCGGGTCCACGCGGGCCATCGCCGAAGCAGCGCAGGCCCGAGGCCGGCCACGACCAGGAGCATGCCGGCGCCCAGGGCCAGCACGCGGCCCAGACCGGCAAGTGCCATCAGGCTGCCCGCGGCACCTGCCACCACACCCAGCATCGCGTAGGTGCTGACGCGACCCGCGTGGTAAGTCCCGACGCGAACCAGCCGCGCCCGCCCAGGCTGCTCGCGTGCGGGTGTGCCGACGGCCAGGATGAGCGGGCCGCACATCGCGACGCAGTGCCCGCTGCCCAGCAGGCCGAGCAACGCGCCCGCCAGCACCGTCATCGGACCATCACCGTGACCTCGCGATAGAATGACCGTCCGCCGCTGGTCCAGTCGATCTGCACGACCCAGCGTCCCGCGACAAGACCGTCGAGCGACACGTGCTGGCGCCCAGCGGCGTCCACCGCAAGCGGAACGCAGCGATCAGCGGCCGAGTCCGACGGCCTGTAGAGGCGCACCGCGCCTCGGGCGTCGCGCGCCTGGATGGGCGGCAGCTCGATCGTCAGTTCGCCTCCGCCGGCAGTGGCGCGTGCGACATCGAGGGCCAGCGCGTCCGCGTTCTCGACCGCGGTCCGGCGGTCATCGTGTTGCAGCGAGCGGGCGTAGTAGTCCTCGCTCACGAGTTGCACTGGATGCCTCATCGCAAACACGACAAAGGTGGTGGTGCACGCCGCAAAGAGGCCGTAGACGAGCGCGATGCCGGTGCCCCAGTTGAATCGCATGGCTGAAGTGTCCTCAGGTCCGATCAGGGCCGCACGGTCGAGGCCGGCCCGAGAAACGACGACACCACCTCGCCGGCCGGCTCGCCGTCGGCACGCACGGCCAGGCGCACCGGAGTGCTGGCGCCGGTAAGTGCCGAGGTGGGTGCGCGGAGCAGGAAGCGCCCTTCGAGCAGGCCGTGCGGGCCCACCTGATCGAGCGGTCCCAGAGGCATGACCGTTGCGCCCCGTGGCTCGACGACGTCGATGGAGAACCGCACCGGGCGGTTGCTGCGGTTGAACGCCTGCAGCGTGTAGAAGTTGGCCAGATCGCCGCCAAGCGTGGTGGTGTAGAGCGTCCCCGGCTGGCGAAGGACGAGCACGTCCAGGTCGCGGCGTGTCCAGAGCAGGGCCGCGACGACCGCGACGAGCACGAGCCACACGGCGCCGTACGCCGTGACCCGTGCCGTGAGCCAGCCGCCGGTCCCGCTCCGCATGGCCTCGTGCGACGTCAGCCGGATGAGGCCCTCGGGCCGATCGACCCGCCGCATCACGTCGTTGCAGGCGTCGATGCAGGCGGTGCAGTTCACGCACTCCATCTGAATCCCGTCGCGGATATCGATGCCGGTGGGACAGATGGTCACGCACTGGAAGCAATCGATGCAGTCGCCGGTGACGCCAGCCGACGCGGCCTCGGCGTCCTTGCGGCGTTTGCCGCGCGGCTCGCCCCGCACCGAGTCATAGGTGACCGTGATCGTGTGCGGGTCGATGAGCGAGGACATCACACGGCCGTACGGGCAGGCGAGCACGCACGCCTGCTCGCGAAATCGCGCGAAGACACCGTAGAAGACCAGGCTGAAGATCGTGATGGCCGTGAGCCCCCCCACGTGCTGCCGCGGTGGGTCCGTGACGATCCTCCAGAGATCGTCTTTGCCGATGATCCAGGCGAGGAAGACATTGGCGAGCCCGAACGACAGCGCGAAGACGATCGCGTGTTTCCGGACGGCGAGCATGATGCGGCCGCGGTCCCACGGGCCGTGGTCGCGCCGGAGTTGCTGGCCCGCCGACCCGTCGAGCCAGAACTCCAGCTTGCGGAACAGCATCTCCATGAAGATGGTCTGCGGGCACAGCCAGCCGCACCACACACGACCGACTGTCACGGTCGAGAGCGCCAGCGTCACCAGCACGCCGAGCGCGATCAGCACCACCAGGTAGAAGTCCTGCGGCCAGAACATCGTGCCGAACAGCACGAACCGCCGCTCGATCACGTTGAGCATTACCAGTGGCTGTCCCCGGAAATGCACGAACGGCGCGAGCACGAGAAACGCGAGCAGGAACACGCTCACGACCGTGCGCGCGCGGTACAGCCGGCCCGACGGCTGGCGCGCATAGATCCATCGCCGGCGTCCGTCCCGTGCAATCGTGGCCAGCTCGTCCCGGAACGTCTGGTGCTCTTCGACGAAGGTGTCCACGGGCGTCTCGCTCAATTGCAGGCCTTGTCGCGCTCCGGGTCCGGTGGCTTCGGGTTGGGGGGCGCGCTGCCGCGCCTGGACAACACGTAGCTGGCCAGCTGCAGCAATTGCTCGTCGCCCAGCCGGGTGTTCGATCCGAACGGCAGCATGCCCCGCGTCGGATTGCCCGTGCGGATGCTCGTCACCACGTCGGTGACCGAGCAGCCGTTGAGCCACTGATCGTCGGTCAGGTTGGGCCCGACCAGGCCGCCCAGGTCGGCGCGGTGGCACGAGGCGCACAAGCTGGTCGCGCTGTTGAAGAGGGCCTCGCCCTTCTTCAGCGTGTCTGCGTCGGTGGCAGCCCCCAGCGAGGCAGCAGGGGGCTTCGGGCGTGCCGCGACGAGGTGCGCCGCGGCCTGCACTTCGGCCTCGTACTCCGCCACCATGCCTGCCTGACCGACCAGCGGCGTGGCCAGGAGGTGGTAGTTCACGAGGTACGCGGCGGCAAACAGCATCGTGAAATAGAAGCCGTAGAGCCACCAGCGTGGCAACTGGTTGTCGAACTCACGGATGCCGTCGGCGTCATGCTCGAGCAGCTCGTCGGTCTTACGCTCCACGGGAGTCTCCTTCGATGCGCGGTGTCTCCTGGCCGTCGCCGCCCGGCGCCATGCCGGGATCGAGCGGCAGCGCCGCCAGGTGATCCGCGGACTGACGATCCATGTTAAGCGTCCACAGCACCGCCAGCGTGAACGCCGAGACGAAGAGCACGAGCGAGATGACCGGGAAGGTGTCGATGCCGGCGATGGCGCGCAGGACGTCCTTGTACATCACAGGCCTCCCTGCGGCGCCGCGCTGGTGTCAACCTGCGTGTGTGTCGGCCGCGGCTTGATGTCGGTGCCCAGCCGCTGCATGTAGGCGATGAGCGCGACGATCTCCGTGCCGCTGTCGACCCGCTGGCCGGCGCGCGCGAGACCGTCGGCGATCTGTGTGGCCTGGGCCGACAGCTCCGTGCCCGCCAGTCGTTCGAACCCCTCGGCATAGGGCACTCCGAGCCGCCGCAGCGTGATGACCTTGCCCTCGATGTGGCTGGTATCGAGTGCCGTGTCGTACAGCCACGGATACCCCGGCATGATCGAGCCCGGTGAGGTGGCGCTCGGCTGGCGCATGTGGATGAAGTGCCAGGCATCGGGGTATTTGCCGCCCACGCGATGCAGATCCGGTCCCGTGCGCTTCGAGCCCCACAGGAACGGGTGGTCATAGACGAACTCGCCGGCCTTCGAGTACTCGCCGTAGCGTTCGGTCTCCGCGCGCATCGGCCGCACCATTTGAGAGTGGCACCCCACGCAGCCCTCGCGGATGTAGAGGTCGCGTCCCTCGAGTTCCAGCGGCGTGTAGGGATGCACCGTCGCGATGGTGGGAATGTTCGAGCGCACCAGGGCCGTCGGCAGGAATTCCACGACGCCGCCGATGACGACCGAGACCAACGTCAACACCGCGAATTGCACCGGGCGGGATTCGAGCCGCCGGTGCCAGCTCGACCCCGCCACGTGCACGGGCTGCAGCGCCGGCGCCTGCGCCGGCTCGTCGGCCAGCAGACTCCCCTGTCGTGCGGTGCGGTACAGGTTGTAGAGGGCCAGCACGGCGCCGGTCGTGAAGATCGTCCCCCCCAGAGCGCGCAGCGCGTACATCGGCGCCAGCCGTACCACGGTCTCGAGGAAGTTGCCGTAGCGCAGCACGCCGTCGGGCGTGAACTCGCGCCACATCAGGCTCTGCGTGATGCCGCCGACGTACATCGGGATCGCATAGAAGAGGATGCCGGTGGTCGCCAGCCAGAAGTGCGTGTTGGCCAGCCGCACGGAGTAGAGCGTCGTGCGGTAGATGCGCGGGACGATGTAGTAGAGCATCCCGAAGGCGAGGCCACCGTTCCAGGCCAGCGCGCCGACGTGGACGTGCGCGATGATGTAGTCGGTGTAGTGCGTGAGGCCGTTGACGCTCTTGAGCGACAGCATCGGCCCTTCAAACGTGGACATGCCGTAGGCGGTGACGCCCACCACGAAGAACTTCAACACCGGGTCCTGCCGCACGCGATCCCACGCCCCGCGCAGCGTCAGCAGGCCGTTGACCATGCCGCCCCACGACGGCGCGATGAGCATGATCGAGAACACCGTGCCCAGCGACTGTGCCCAGTCGGGCAGGGCCGTGTACAGCAGGTGATGCGGGCCTGCCCAGATGTAGAGAAAGATCAGCGACCAGAAATGGACGATCGACAGCCGGTAGGAGAACACCGGCCGGTTGGCCGCCTTCGGGATGAAGTAGTACATCACCCCCAGAAACGGCGTCGTCAGGAAGAACGCCACCGCGTTGTGCCCGTACCACCATTGCACCAGCGCGTCTTGCACGCCGGCATACATCGAGTAGCTCTTGAGCAGGCTCACCGGCAGCTCGAGTGAATTCACCACGTGCAGCAGCGCGACCGTGATGAACGTCGCCAGGTAGAACCAGATGGCGACGTACATGTGGCGCTCGCGGCGCCGCAGGATCGTGCCGAT
>JAENWD010000375.1 GCA_016650245.1 Vicinamibacteria bacterium | reverse complement strand
GGTGCTCAACGAGCCGTTGATCAGCGACCTGGAGATACCGCACGCCCTGGTGCAACAGGTCGTGTCGCGGGAGCGCATCGAGCTGGACCGCCGCCATCGCCTGTACCGCGGCGACCGCCAACCCCCGCCGGTTCGCGACCGAGTGGTCGTCCTGGTCGACGACGGCCTGGCGACGGGGGCGACGATGGAGGCGGCGGTGACGGCGCTGCGGCAGCAGACGCCCGCGCGGATCGTCGTCGCTGTACCGGTGGGCGCCAGGGACACCCACGACCGTCTACGGACGATCGCCGACGAGGTCGTCTGCGTGGCGATGCCGGAGCCGTTCTACGGGGTCGGCCGCTGGTACGAGGACTTCTCGGAGACCACCGACGCTGAAGTCCGGTCGCTGCTTGCGGCGGCCGGCCACACGCCGTCGCCGCTCAACCCGGGGCGTCCCGGTCGTGTCGACCCGGTCGCCGTCGTCCGCGCGCGGACGCGCCGACTGGGTGGCGACCCGGCGCAGTACGACGAGCTCATCGACGGCATCGGCGACGCACGCGTCGTGCTGCTGGGCGAGGCCTCGCACGGCACGCACGAGTTCTACCGCGAGCGCGCGTTCATCACGCGGCGCCTGATCACCGAGAGAGGATTTGCCGGAGTCGCGGTCGAGGCCGACTGGCCTGACGCCTACCGGATCAACCGCTTCGTCCGCGGCGTCGGGACGGACAAAGACAGCGTCGACACGCTCGAGGACTTCAAGCGATTCCCCACCTGGATGTGGCGTAACGCCGATGTCCTGGACTTCATCGGCTGGCTGCGGACGCACAACGACGCCAGACCCTCCACCGAGCGCGCGGGTTTCTACGGCCTGGACCTGTACAGCCTGCGGACGTCTATGCACGCGGTGCTCGCGTACCTGGCCAGGGTGGACCCGGCGGCGGCCCACCGCGCGCAGGAGCGCTACGCCTGCTTCGATCACTTCGGCGCAGACCTGCAGCGCTACGCCTACGCCACGGGGTACGGGCTGAGCGCGTCGTGCGAGCGCGAGGTGGTCTCGCAGCTCGTCGACCTGCACCAGCGGGCGGCGGAGTACGCGCGACGCAATGGGCGTATCGCGCCGGACGAGTTCTTCTTCGCAGAGCAGAACGCCAGGCTGGTCAGGAACGCGGAGGAGTACTACCGGACGATGCTGCACGGGCGCGCGGAGTCGTGGAACCTGCGCGACCGGCACATGATCGAGACGCTCGGCGCGCTGCTGGCGTATCTGGGTCCAGCGCGGTCGAGCGCGCGACTCGTCGTCTGGGCCCACAACTCACACCTGGGAGACGCGCGCGCGACCCAGATGGGCGAGCAGGGCGAGCTCAACGTCGGGCAGCTCGCCCGCGAACGCTTCGGCGCAGCCGCGGTGCTGGTCGGTTTCACGACCCACACCGGGACGGTGACCGCCGCCTCGGCCTGGGACGGTCCAGCCGAGCGCAAGCAGGTACGGCCAGCGCTGGCCGGCAGTTACGAGCGGCTCTTCCACGATGCGGGAGTGTCGCGCGGCCTGCTGCCGCTTCGCACCGATCCCGAGCTGGCCTCCGCGCTGGCGGCGTCTAGACTCGAGCGGGCGATCGGCGTGATCTACCTGCCGGAGACCGAGCGCGAGAGCCACTACTTCCACGCTCGGCTGTCCGAACAGTTCGACTACGTGCTGCACTTCGACCAGACGCGGGCGGTCGAACCGCTCGAGCGGGCCGCAGCCTGGGAGACCGGCGAAGTCGCCGAGACGTTCCCGTCCGGGCTGTGACGCCAAGGCGGCGCGGCAGGCTCTCCCCGGCGAGTGCGCCGGGATCGTTCACGTGAATGAGGTGACGCATGATCCGCGATCAGAGGTCGGGCGATTCCACGATGGCCGTTCGCGTACCTGTCGGCGAACAGTGGCTGCAGGGCGACCTGCGAGTGCCCGCCGACGCGCGCGGGCTGGTGCTGTTCGCGCACGGCAGCGGCAGCGGCCGCCACAGCCCGCGAAATCAGTATGTCGCGCGCGCCCTCGAGGCCCGTGGACTGGGCACGTTGCTGATCGACCTGTTGACAGGCCAGGAAGAGGCTCTCGACCTGCGCACGATGCGGCTCCGCTACGACATCACGCTGCTGGCGACCCGGCTCACGGCGGTGGTCGACTGGATTCGCCAGCAGCCGTATCTCTCGTCGCTGCCGATTGTCCTGTTCGGCGCAAGCACCGGCGCCGGGGCAGCCTTGGTAACCGCGGCCGCCAGGCCACACGACATCGCGGCGATCGTATCGCGTGGCGGACGGCCGGACATGGCGGGACGGGCGCTCGAACACGTGGACGCACCGACGCTACTCATCGTCGGCGGCAACGACACTCGGGTCATCCTGATGAACCGCGAGGCGATGGCCCAGATGCACGGGCGCGTAGCGCTCGAGATCGTGCCTGGCGCCACGCACCTGTTCGAGGAGCCCGGCGCCCTGGAAGAAGTGGCCCAGCAGGCGGCGCGCTGGTTCGAAACGCACCTGGCGCCGATCACGACCGACGCACCCGTCGGTAGAGTCTCAATCGCCCGCTGACGACGTCGGCCGCGGTGTAGGCACGTGAGCCGGCCACGCAGTCGAGCCGGCCCACGTCTGTGCTTTCAAGTGGCACGTACTCCAGATCGAGACCGACGATGGCGTTGGCGGCCGCCGCGATGTCTTCGGATCGCGCGGAGGGAAAGCGCTTGCGCAGCACGACGAGCACCTTCTCGCGGTCCACCATCCGGCCCTCCCCTGCCATCGCCACCTCGTTGTGACCGCGCTACTTGACCACCAGCGCGCCCTTCATCCCCGCAAGGAAATGGCCGGGGAAACTGCAGAGGTACGTGTAGCTGCCGGCGGTTGCGGGCACCTTGAAGGTCACCTGGACGGTTTCCCCGGGGCCCACCAGCGTCGTCATCGCCAGGATCTTGGGCTTCATCGCCGCCGGGATGTACGCCGTCGCGCCCGCCATGGCGGCGGCGTTGGCGAAGGCGGCCGCGTCGGTGCCCTTGGCCAGCAACACGAAGTTGTGGCCCATCGCAATCTTCGGCAGCGTGCCGATCGACTTCAGCCGCACCGTGAGCGTCTCGCCAGGCTTGGCCGCGATGGTCGTCAGGTTGTATTTCATCTGATCGTTGCCGGTCAGGTCGACGACCCGCGGCTTGGCCTGCGCGTATGTGATCGAGGGCACCGACAACACGGCGATGGCGGCGACCAGACAAACGAACGAATGAATGCGCATGTGCTTTGAACTCCAGTCGCACGGGCGCCTGGCCCGTGACCGTCAATAGCCGCTCGTCACGAGCGGCGGCTTCCAGTATTGCACGCCCCGTGCCGCCATCGTGGCAGCCGCTTCGCGCATTTTGTGGCGCCACCTGCCGGCTTTCCGGCAGACGGCATCTGTCGCTGTCCGGTTTCCCGCAAGAACGTCAACGGATTTCCGGCAGGGCTCCGCATTTCATTGTCCAGTCGCGTGGCGCGGCGTTTGCTGATTCAGGTGAAGTCGTATGCTCGCGCCCCTCGCTCACGCGGATGCTCCTTTATTCGGCCTGGTCTGCCGTCACTGCGGCGACGCCTGCGACGATGGGCGAGTCGGCGGCGACCAGGGCGTCTTCTGCTGCGTCGGCTGTCAGAGCGTCTACACGCTGCTGACCAACGAGGGGCTCGATCGCTTCTACGCGTGCGACATTGCGCCCGGCGTCTCTCAGCGCGGCGCCCAAGACCGCGCGGCCGACCGCTTCGCGGCGCTCGACGACCGCAGTGTCGCCAACGTCTTCGTCGAGTTCGACGACGGCCAGGTGGCGCGCGCCCGACTCGCGGTGCCCTCCCTGCACTGCGCGTCCTGCGTGTGGCTCCTCGAACGGCTCTGGCGCATCGAGCCGGGCGTCCTGGCGTCGGAGGTGGATCTGCTGCGCCAGACCGTGCGCGTGACGTACCGGCCGAAGGAGACGACGCTGCGTGCGATCGCGGAGCGGATGGCCGCGCTGGGGTACGAGCCGCTGGTGACGGTCGAACAGCCGGCGGCCGCCGCATCGTCGAGCAGGCGTCGCCTGTACCGCCAGATTGGCGTCGCCGGCTTCGCGTTCGGCAACATCATGATCTTCAGCATCCCGCGCTACGCCAATGGCGCGACGCTCGAGGGCGGTTTCCAACGGCTGTTCGATGCCCTCAACCTCGCCTTCGCTTTGCCTGTGCTGCTCTTCAGCGCCGCGGACTGGTTCAAGGCGGCGTGGCAGTCGCTGCGCACGCGGCATGTCACGCTGGAGTTGCCCGTCGCCATCGGTCTGGGTGTGATCTTCGCCCGCAGCGTCATCGACATCGTCTCGGGAACCGGCGAAGGCTTCATGGACTCGTTCTCGGGCCTGGTGCTGTTCCTGCTGGTCGGCAGGCTGTTCCAGCAGAAGACGTTCGAGCAGATGGCCTTCGACCGGACCTATCGTTCGTTCTTTCCGCTGTCGGTGCGGCTCGAACGGGATGGAGGCTGCGACGTGGTGCCGCTGGAACGCGTCCAGCCCGGCGACCGCGTCGTCGTGCGGCCGCTGGAACTGGTTCCGGCCGATGCGGTGGTGCTTCATGGGCCTGGGGCCGTGGACTATGCCTTCGTCACCGGCGAGCAGACGCCAGTGGGCGTCGAGGCGGGCGAGACGGTGCACGCCGGAGGCCGTGTCGTCGGCACGACGCTGCGTCTGCGCGTGACGCGGGCCGTGTCGCACAGCCAGCTCGCCAGCCTGTGGGCCAACCCGCTGCTGCGCGTGCCGAAGAAGGCGTGGATCACCGACGTCGCCGACCGCTTCGGACTGGGGTTCACCATGGCGGCGGTGGGCCTGGCACTGGCCGGCGCGGTGTGGTGGTGGCCAGACGCGGGGATGAGCGCGCGGGTCGCGGCAGCAGTGCTCATCATCGCGTGTCCGTGCGCGCTCACGCTGGCGGCCCCGGTGACGCTGGGCACCGCCATGGGGCAGCTCGGGCAGCGCGGACTGCACCTCCGACACACCGGCGTCGTCTTCGACCTCAGCCGGATCGACACGATCGCCTTCGACAAGACCGGCACGCTCACCACGTCGGCCGCGCCGGTGGTCGTCGAGCACGGGGGTCTGTCCGACCAGCACTGGCCGCTGGTCCGCGCGGCGGCCGCCGAATCAGTCCATCCCATCAGTCGGGCGCTGGCGCATTCGGGTGAGGCACGAGGTGCGGTCCAGCGTCTGCTGGAGACGCCGGGCCTGGGCCTGTCGGCGACCGTGAACGGGCACCGTGTCCGAATCGGCAGCGCCGGCTTCGTCGGGGCCCCCTTCGGGGCCCGGACCGATCGGACGCATGTGGCGGTGGACGACGCCCGCGGGTGGGTGCGGACGAAGGCACCGACGCGCGTCGGGATGGAGGAGACCATCCGTTCGCTTTCACGGGCCTACGACGTGCGCCTGATCTCCGGCGATCACGACGGCGATGCCGCCCGCTGGCAGCCCCTGTTCGGACGCGCCATGGCGTTCCGGCAGTCGCCCGACGCCAAGCTGTCCTTGGTGAGGAGTCTTCAGGCCGACGGCAGGCGCGTGTTGATGCTCGGCGACGGCCTCAACGACGCCGGCGCGCTGGCGGCTGCCGACGTGGGGGTCGCGGTGTCGGACCAGACGGCGTGCGTGGTGCCCGCATGCGACGCAATCGTCGCGGGCGGGCACGTACGCGACCTGCCGGCCTACCTGCGGTACGCGCGGCGCGCACGCCACGTCATCGTCGTCTGTTTTGCCCTCTCGGTCGCCTACAACGCGGTGGGGCTGGCGCTCGCGCTGGCGGGCGCGCTGACGCCGCTCGCCTCGGCCATCCTGATGCCGGTCAGCTCGCTGACGGTCATCGGGATCAGCGCGGGCGCCATGCGCTGGTCCGCGCGCAGGATGCTGCCCGCATGAGCGTCATCGTGCTCCTCATCTGCGCGGGCGGCCTGGTGGCCGGCGGATTCCTCTGCGCGTTTCTGTGGGCCGTCGAATCCGGCCAGTTCGACGACACGTACACGCCTGCCCTCCGCGTCCTGCTCGACGACGACGGATCGGTTTCTCCCTCCGGCTCAGAAGGTGCCGTTCATGACCAGTCCCGTTCCTGAAGCGCCCACGCCCCGGACGACCTCCGGCCCGGCGGTTGACACGTTCGCCTACGACAACCGCATCGTCTGCCAGTTCGCCGTGGCGACGGCCGTGTGGGGCGTCGTGGCATTCCTCGTCGGGCTGATCGTGGCCCTGAAGCTCGTTGTTCCGGAACTGCTCGGAGGCTTCGGCCCGGTCTCCTACGGCCGGCTGCGGCCGCTGCACACCAACGCGGCGATCTTTGCGTTTGCCGGTAACGCCATCTTCGTCGGCGTCTATTACTCGCTGCAGCGGCTGTGCAAGGCGCGCATGTTCAGCGATCGCCTGAGCGCCGTCCACTTCTGGGGTTGGCAGCTCATCATCGTCACCGCCGCGCTGACGCTGCCGCTGGGCTTCACGACCAGCAAGGAGTACGCGGAGCTGGAGTGGCCGATCGACGTCCTGATCACCGGCGTCTGGGTGACGTTTGGCTGGAACCTGATCGGCACGATCCTGCGGCGCCGCGAGCGCCACATGTACGTCGCCATCTGGTTCTACCTGGCGACGTTCATCACGGTCGCGCTGCTGCACGTGGTGAATTCACTCGAGCTGCCGGTGAGTCTGCTCAAGAGCTACTCGATGTATGCCGGCGTGCAGGACGCGCTGGTGCAATGGTGGTACGGGCACAACGCGGTGGCGTTCTTCCTGACGACGCCGTTTCTGGGGGTGATGTACTACTTCATCCCGAAGGCGGCCAACCGGCCGGTCTTCTCCTACCGTCTGTCGATCGTCCACTTCTGGTCGCTGATCTTTCTCTACATCTGGGCAGGCCCGCATCACCTGCTGTACACGGCCCTGCCCGACTGGGCACAGTCGCTGGGCACGGTGTTCTCGATCATGCTCATCGC
>JAENWD010000374.1 GCA_016650245.1 Vicinamibacteria bacterium | reverse complement strand
GACCGTGTAGAGGCCTGTGAGCACGACGACCGCGACCGAGCCAATCCAGAAGCTGTTGAAGGTATAGCCTCCCACCTGCACAGCCAGCTCGGGCATCAGCGTGCCGAATACGACTCCACCGGCGAAGATCCCGACGGCGATTTTCGTGAGGATGTAGGCGACCAGCGAGATGGCGGCGAGCAGCCATCTCGCGGCCGGTGAAAAGCGTAGTTCCAGAAACTCCGGTGTGGTGAACACCCGGGAGCGAAGATAGAACGGCACAAACACCCATCCCAGCACCAGCAGGCACCAGGCGTGCAGCTCGTAGTGCGCCAGGGCGACGCCGCTGGTCGCGCCGGACCCGGCCAGACCCACCAGGTGCTCGGATCCGATGTTGGACGCGAAAATCGACGCGCCCACCACGAACCAGCCCAGGCCGCGACCCGCCAGGAAGTAGTCCTCCGCGGTGTCTTTGTTGTTGTGCGTGACCCACCACGTCAGCCCGGCGATAGCCGCGAAGTAGGCAAGGATGATGAGCCAGTCCAGCGTCGCCATGGAGCGGTAGCCTACCTCAACTGGCGTTTTGGCGGGCGAGAAGCTTGCGCGGTGGCAGTACAGTATGGCTATGCGGTGGTTGGTGACCCTCCTCAGGCGGGGGATCGAGCGTCTAAGCGCCGACCTTGCCGGCCGGCCGAAAACCGCCCGTGCGGCGGTGACGGCGACGATTCTGGTCTCCTGGGTGGCGGCGATCGTGCTGGCGTGGTTCACCTGGGACCTGCTGTCGGCCATTCCCGACCGCGACCACCTGCGCCGCGTCGGCGACATGGCGCAGGCCACTACGCTGCTCGATCGCCAGGACCGCGCGGTCTTCACCATCTTCAAAGAACAACGCATCGAGATCCCGCTGGCGCAGATGTCGCCGCTCCTGGTCAAGGCCATCGTCTCGATCGAAGATCAACGCTTCTACGAACATCAGGGCGTCGACACGGTGCGCATCGCCGCCGCGGCGCTGAGCAACCTGCGGCAGGGCAACCGCGCGCAGGGCGGCAGCACGCTCACACAGCAACTGGCTCGACAGGCCTTCCTGACGCTGGACAAGTCGTACGTCCGCAAGCTCAAGGAAGTGATCGTCGCCGCAGAGCTCGAGGCCGAGTACTCGAAAGACGAGATCCTCGAGCTGTATCTGAACAAGGTCTACTTCGGCGACGGCCTGCACGGCGTCGAGGCGGCCTCGCTCGGTTTCTTCGGCAAGCACGCATCGGATCTCACGCTGCCTGAGGCCGCGCTCATCGCCGGCCTGGTCAAGTCGCCTTCCACGTACGCGCCCACCGTCAACCTGAAGCGCGCCATCACCCGGCGTGACCTGGTGCTGCAGACGATGGTGAGCAGCGGCGCGATCACGGCCACCGAGTTGGACCAGGCGAAAGCCGCGCCCGTGCAGCTCAAGAGCGTGCTCGGCCGCGACGACCCGCACGGCGCGTGGTTCAAGGAGGAAGTCCGGCGGCAATTGATCGCCCGCTTCGGCCTGGACCGCGTGTACGAGGGCGGCCTGAAGGTCTACACGACCGTGGACATGGCGATGCAGCAGGCGGCCGAACTGCTGGTCGAAGATGCGTTGATCGAGGTGGAGAATCGGCGCGCCTCGAGCCGCAAGAAGGGCGAGCCGGCCGACGAGACACCGCTTGAAGGCGCGCTGGTTGCGCTTGACCCCCAGACTGGCCATGTCCGGGCGCTGGTGGGGGGCCGCAGCTTCGAGTCGAGCCAGTTCAACCGCGCCATCCAGGCGAAGCGCCAGCCCGGCTCGGCCTTCAAACCGTTTGTGTTTGCGGCGGCCCTCGAACAGGGCTGGTCGCCGGCCTCGGTGATCGACCGGCTCGACGAGCCCATTCAGACGCTGCAGGGCGCGTGGATGCCGGAAGACGAGCACGCCACGACGCCCTCGATGACGTTGCGCACGGCGCTGCGCACGTCGAGCAACCGCGCCGCGGTGCGCCTGCTCGAAGAGATCGGCATCCCGCCGACGGTCGAGTACGCCAGGCGGTTGGGCGTGGGCCTGGTCCCCAGCGTGCCGTCGCTGGCGCTGGGCACGGGCGAGGTGACGCTGGAGGGGATGACTGCGGCCTTCGCCACATTTGCCAGTGCCGGCGTGCATCGCACGCCCGTGTTCATCCGCCGCGTCGAGGACCGTGACGGGCAGGTCATCTACGAAGCGCCCGACGACGCCACACAGGTCGTCTCCGAGACGACCGCTTTTCTGTTGTCGAGCATGCTGAGCGACGTCGTCAATTACGGCACCGCCTGGAAGGCACGGCGCGTGGGCTTCGTGCTGCCGGCCGCTGGCAAGACCGGGACGACCAACGACTACGTCGATGCGTGGTTTGTCGGCTACACGCCGAAGCTGGTGGCCGGGGTGTGGATTGGCTTCGACCAGCCCAAGACGATCATCGGCGGTGGCTATGCCGGTGAGATCGCGGTGCCGCTCTGGGGACGGTTCATGAAGGCGGCCACCAGAGGCGATCGGCCCGAGTGGTTCACGACGCCGAAGGGCCTGGTTGGCATCGCGGTCTGTCGCATCTCCGGCAGCCTGCCAGACGAAGGTTGCTCCGACGTCGAAGTCGTCAGCGACACCGGTGAGGTGTCGCACCGATCGATGGTGATCACCGACTACTTCCTCCAGGGGAAGGTGCCGTCGCAGGTGTGCCCGCTCCACCCCGGGCGCAACATGCTGGCGACGATGGCGGGGTGGTTTGGGAAGGACGGTCCAAAACCGGTGGCAGCATCGGAACTGGGGCTGCCGACTCAATCGGCCCCCGGCGTGGCGGCTGAACCGACGGCCGGGCCTGATACGCGCCGCACGGTCGACGCCGCCAAGACCGGCGAGGAGCCCGCGAAGAAGAAGCGCGGGTTCTGGTCGCGGGTTTTCGGCAAGGGCAAGCAGACACCCGATCCGCCTCGCGACGGCGCCTCGCCCAAGTAGCGTCCGGATGCGCGTGCTACGATGCGCGCATCCTCTCGGTCATGCCATTTCGTACACTTCTGGGCCACCGCACGACGCTCGCGCTGCTGTCACGTGCGGCCGGCGCCGGGACGCTGCCGCCCAGTCTGATCTTTGCGGGTCCCGACGGCGTCGGCAAGCGCGCTGCCGCGGTGGCCGTGGCGCAGGCGCTCAATTGCCCGACACCGGTCGCGCCCACCGATCGCCTGTCGCTCGATGCGTGTGGCGAGTGCCCTGTGTGCCGCCGCATCGATCGTGGACTGCATCCCGATGTCACCGTGATCGAACCGGGCGACACCGGCTCGATCAAGATCGAGGTCGTCCGCGAGCAGGTTCGCAAGACGGCCTTCAAGCCGTTTGAAGGCCGACGCCGGGTGATCATCTTCAACGACGCGGACAACCTCGTCGACGACGCGCAGAACGCGCTGCTGAAGACGCTGGAAGAGCCGCCGCCCGGATCGGTGCTGATTCTGGTGACGGCGCAGCCGGATCGGCTGTTGGCGACGGTTCGATCGCGCTGTCCAATCGTGCGCTTCGCGCCGCTGGCGCCGGCCGACGTCGCGTTGTGGCTCATGCGCGCGCACGCCGTGCCCGAACATGAGGCGCGCGCCGTGGCTGCCGTGACCCGGGGCAGCCTGGCAGCGGCGCGCGAGACAGCGCAGACCGGCGTGGAAGCCGTGCGCGAGGCGGCCCGGCGCGTGCTGGCCACGGTGGCCGATGCGCGCGATCCACGGGCACGGCTCGAGGCGACCTCCGACATCGTGGGCAAGGGCAAGGGGTCCGGCGCCAGCGAGCGCGAGTCGCTGTCCACGCATCTGCACGCGCTGGCGTCGCTGCTGCGCGACCTTGGGGCGCTTGGCACCGGGTCGGCTGCCAGCGTGATCAACGTGGACCTGGAGCCCTCGCTGGCGCACTTGCTTCCGTCGTTTGACGCCAAGCGGACGCTGCGGGCGTTTGCGGCCGTGGACCGCGCGCTCGGCGCGCTGGACCGCAACGCCAGCCCGAAGATCGTGGCAGATTGGGTAGTGCTGAATTTGTAGGTCTCAGGCTGATACGATTCCCCGATGCCCCTGCCGCGTGTGGCCATCACGGTGGGCGATCCGGCCGGCATCGGCCCGGAGATCGCCGCGAAGGCCGCCGCCGACCCGCGCGTCCGTGCGGTCTGCGAGCCGGTCGTCATGGGCCCGCCTGCTGGCCTCACGGTGACGACCGGACGGGTGTCTGCCGCCGCGGGCCAGGCGGCGTACGAGGTGATCGTGGCCGCCGTCTCGGCGGCCCAGCGCGGTGAGGTGGACGCGATTGCGACCGCGCCGGTGAACAAGGAAGCGTTTGCCCTGGCCGGCCTGCCGTGGAAGGGCCACACCGACCTGCTCGGGCATCTGACGGCCAGCCCGTTTGTCGCGATGATGTTCGAGTCCGAGGCGCTGCGCGTGGTGCTGGCGACGGTTCACGTGGCCTTGCGCGACGTGCCCTCGCTCATCACGCGCGAGCTCATCGAGCGCACCATCGCGCTGACGGCCCGCGAGCTGCCGCGATTCGGCGTCGCCGAACCGCGCCTTGCCGTCGCCGGGCTGAACCCGCATGCCGGCGAGCACGGCCTGATGGGCGAGGAAGACGATCGCGTGCTGGCGCCGGCCATCGCCGCGTCGCGCGAGGCAGGCATCAATGTGGCGGGGCCGTTTCCGGCCGACACGATCTTTCTGCGGGCGCACCGCGGCGAGTTCGATGCGGTCATCGCCTGTTATCACGACCAGGGGTTGATTCCCGTGAAGCTGCTGGCGTTTGGCCGGGCCGTCAACGTCACGCTGGGGTTGCCGATCGTGCGCACGTCGGTTGACCACGGCACCGCGTTTGACATCGCCGGCACCGGCCGCGCCGACCCGCGGTCTATGATCGAGGCCGTGTGCCTGGCCGCGCGCCTGGCGACTGCCCGCCGTCCGGAAGGGCGGGGTTTGGAACCCGCCCAGCGTCCGTAGTCTGTAGTCCGAAGTCCGCAGTCCGACATGCCCGAACCCACCGAACGCGAGCAGGCGCAGCGACTGGTCGCCGAAAACCGCAAGGCGCTGCACGACTACCACATCCTCGAGACGTTCGAAGCGGGCATCATGCTGCAGGGCACCGAGGTGAAGTCGATTCGCGAGGGCCGCGTGAACCTGCGCGACAGCTTCGCGCGCGTCGAGTCGGGTGAGGTGTGGGTCTACAACATCCACATCAGCGCCTACTCGCACCGCGGTTACGCGGACCACGCGCCGACTCGCCGGCGCAAGCTGTTGCTGCACAAGCAGGAGATCCGCAAGCTGATCGGCAAGACGGTCGAGAAGGGCATGACGCTGGTGCCCTTGCGGCTCTACTTCAAGAACGGCAAGGCCAAGATGGCCATCAGCCTCGCCAAGGGCAAGCAGGCGCACGACAAACGCGACGCGATCCGTAAGAAGGAAGTGGACCGCGAGACGCGCGCCGCGATGAAGGCGCGCAGCCGGTAGGTCCGTAAGTTCGGTCTTCACACCACGTAAGAACCTTTCCACATCTTCCGCGCGCTTCACCGATCGGATATCGGTCCACGGCTGATCCCGCCCACTGGCGGACCGGTCACAGGATTGGGCCGCTCATTACGGTTCCGTAATCGATGATCGGACTGAAACCATTTAGTTTCAACAAGTTGGAGTAGCTGTGTCAGCGGCCCGGACCATGCACCGGCAGTGGGCATCGAGATGTCCTCTCACGCATGGGTAGGGGCCTGTCATGACGCGTAGCGCTGCAAATCACACCTCTTTGTGGACGGGCCAAACGGCCTGGCTCACCTTTGTTGTCGTCCTTGTCGCTCTCACCGGCGTGTCGAGCACCGCGCAGCAGGGACAGAGCCAGGGGCGAGCCCCGATGCTGTTCGAGGCGAGAGGTGACGCCGCCGACGCTGCCCCCGGACAAGCCGACCGCACCAGGAAACGTGGTCGCCGCGTGCGGGCCAACGCCGCCGCGCTGCAGCAGGCTGATGCGCCCAGCGGGACCGACATCGTCACGTTGAATCTATTCGACGATGTGCAGTTGCGGGCGCGCCGGAGTCAGCTCGAGACCACTCGCTCGGGTGGAGTCGTCTGGAAGGGCAGACTGCTCGACGTTGCGGGCGAAGCGACGTTTGCCATGCATGGCGGTGTCATTGCTGGAACCGTCTTTGCGGGTGACAAGGTGTTCGAGGTGCTCTACGCGGGCGATGGCGAGCACGAAGTGCGGGAGATCGTGCCCTCCGAGTTCCCAACCGATGATCCGCACGCCGATCTCGACCCGGTCGAACCCGACCCGCAGGCCGAGGCGATGGACGCCGCCGTGGCGGCCGAGATGGCCGGCGACGCCGCGTCGCAGGTTGATGTCATGGTGATCTGGACGCCGGCCGCGCGAACGGCCGCCGGCGGCGTGAGCGCCATCCAGAGCCTGGTCGATCTGGCCATCGCGAACACCAACAGCGCGTACGCCAATGGCGCGGCGACACAGCGACTGCGGCTGGTCTACGCCGGTGAGCTGAG
>JAENWD010000373.1 GCA_016650245.1 Vicinamibacteria bacterium | reverse complement strand
GAGAAGAGCGCGATCGTGTCGGTCGTGCCGGGCAGCGCCTCGTGGCGCAGCGACATCGGCAGGCTGATGTCGACGGTGTCGCCGGTCGCCCACTCGCGGACGATCGAGATGTACGTGCCGGGCGTCGAGTCGATCGGCTGGGACACGCCGTTGACCGAGAGGCCGAATCCTGCTGTCGCCCAGAAAGGGTGTCGCACGCGCAGCGTGAGCCGGACCGGGCGATCCGCAGTGAACGCCAGGTGCGACCGGCCCTCTTCCGGAAACCGCGTCGTCTGGCGGACGACCAGGCCCTGTTGGTTCCATGTCAGCTCGCTCGGGATGAACAGGTTCACCAGCAGCGCGCCGTCGCTCTGGAAATAGATCGTGTCGGCGTACTTCGCGTGGTTCTCGAGGCCGGTGCCGACGCAGCACCAGAACGAGCGGTCCCTGGTGGAGTAGGACTTCCAGGCGCCGGGCTTGAGCGGACAGTAGTAGAGGACACCTCCGGTGGCCGGATCCTGCGAGGCGAGGATGTGGTTGTACAGCCCCCGCTCGTAGAAGTCCATGATCCGGGCCGACGGGCTCCAACCAAAGAGGTGCCGCGTCAGCTTCAGCATGTTGTAGGTGTTGCAGGTCTCCGAGCTCTCGCCGCCCAGGTGCTTCTCGAAGCGATCGACGTTGAAGAAGATCTCCCCGTCGCTGTGCCCGCCGTTGGCGTACGAGCGGTGTCGCGCGACGCGATCCCAGAAGAAGGTCGCGATGTCGCGGTAGCGCGTGTCGCCCGTCAGCTCGTACTCGCGCGCGGCGCCGATGATCTTCGGGATCTGCGTATTGGCGTGGAGGCCATCGAGCGTGTCTTCCTTCAGGGCGAGGGGATCGAAGACGGCCGCGTGATCGAACGCTCGAGCGAGCCGCAGGTGTTCGGGATCGCCGGTCACGCCGTACAGCGAGGCGAGCACGTCGTTCATGCCGCCGAACTCGGTCATCAGCATGGCCTGCTGCTGCGCCGCGGTCAGCCGGTCCATCCGGAACCGGACCCACGCCACCTGCGTGAGCAGGACGTCGAGCGCCTGCTGGTTGCCGCAGAGCTGATGCATGTCGAGCAGTCCCGCCAGCATCTTGTGCAGCGTGTAGTACGGCGCCCACACGCGCTGGCGCGTTTCGACGCGATCGATCAGTTCTTCGGGGAACGCCGACAGATAGCCGCGGTTGTATCCCTTGGCGGTGAGGGCCACCTGAATCTTCGCCAGTTCGGCGACCAGCGCGTCGCCGCGCTGCTTGAACCGAGGGTCGCCGGTGGCGGCGTACATCAGCGCCACGGCCGACAGGTAGTGGCCGGCCGTGTGACCGCGTAGCTCGACGTCGGGCGCCTCCCACCCGCCAAGCGGCGTCGCGGTGGTCGGCAGGCCCGCGGTGAGGCGGAACGTGTGCAGGAGGCGATCCTGATCGAGCTCGAGCAGGTAGGCCTGATCGCGAAGCATCGCGTCTTTGAACGGGCTGTCGAGCAGCCGCACCGCGGTCAGCGGAAACGGACGGGCCGGCAGCGTCACGCGGTCGCCGGTACTGGCCTGGTCCTGTGCCGTCACCGCGGCCAGGCTCACGACGAACCACGTCAGCGCCAGCAGCGCCCGCCTCCGGTCCATGCGTCCCCCGATCGCGTAGAGCTTAGCCCACCGAGGGGGCTGCGGTGCGACGGGTGTTGCGCGCGACCGCTCGCCGCCGCTTCACGCGCATCGCGCTCATTGGGATGTGCCTGTCCCTGGGCACAACCATGCGCTCGTCCACGCTGGCGAGCCAGTCGTCCCCGCCCGCTTCGGTCACGGCGCTCTCGCTCGAGGTGATCGAGGGATTGTCCGAGTCACTCGCCAACGACTTGCTCGGCCTGTCGGTCGCGGCCCGCGATCGCAATCGCCCCACCATCGAGCCTTACTTTGCCGCGCAGATGGTTGGGGCGGCCTTCCCGACCGCGCCGAGTGACCCCACGCCGGAGCACCGGTGGTTTGTCAGGCACGGATGGCCTGCCGGCACTGCGGCCAGCAGCGGCGGCGACGTCGTCGG